>JBDKHK010000181.1:0-2520 GCA_039797705.1 Bacteroidota bacterium | reverse complement strand
AATATCATAGAAAACAAAAATTCTTCAATAATTAATTTAAATGTGAATTTAATTTTATTGAAAATATTACCAAAAAACACAAAATTAAATGTCGCGTTAGATTTAAATAATATTCGAAATGAATATATAAATTGGTTTTTAGAAAATAAAAGAAACGAATTTGAATATTAAAAAAAACGAACACACAACAGGCGTTTGGCAAGATTGCGAATTTTGTAGTAAATTCACGTTTACATTTCGCAAGAAATTTTATCTTTGATAGAAAATAATCGGTTCCGAACTTCGCAACCTCGCCAAGCGCCGGAACGTTAGCAACAATAATATAAAACCTCAGTAAAATATGGACATTTCTGGAATTGAAGACGAAGTTTTTAAATACAATAATTCTCCAACAGAAAAATTATCAGGCTTAACTCCTACTCAAACTCACGAATTAATTCATAACCCTTTAAGTGAAAATTGTTGCATTAAGTTTAGTTCAAATATTAATTCTGAAATACTTGATGAAATTCCATTTTTCAGAATTTCTGAAGAGTTACTAAAAATAATACAGCGTGATGGATTTTTAAAACTTACGCCACTCGGAGCACTTCCTAAAAAAACACTCGTTGAATTGTATGCTAAAAGGTTAATACTTGACGAACACATAGAATCAGGAATTAACAAACTTTATAGAGAAGATGAATGTATCTCAATAAAAACTGCTCGAATTGTATGCGAATCAACAAATCTTGTCAAAAAAAATAACGGAAAATTATTACTAACAAAAAATGGAGAAAGATGTTTGAAAATTGAAAACCGTTTAGAACTTTTCAAAGTAATCTTTTTGATTTTCACAAAGAAGTTTAATTGGGCATATAATGACGGTTATTCAGAAGAACCAGTTGGTCAATATGGCTATTTATTTTCTTTATACTTATTAAAAAAATTTGGCGAAAAAGAAAATTCAACAAACTTTTACGCAGAAAAATATTTGCAAGTTTTTGAGAAGTTTATTACACTTTTCAATGAAGATTATTCAACTCCAGAAAAACAATTCAATAGTTGTTACACAGTAAGAACTTTTGAAAGATTTACGGAATGGTTTGGATTAACAAAAATAAACGGAAAGAAAAATTACTTTAGTGAAGAAAACTCAAGAATTGTGAAAACAAAATTACTAGAAAAAATATTTATTTTCGAATAAGAATTACTGTTGCTAACAGGCGTTTGGCAAGATTGCGAATTTTGTAGTAAATTCACGTTTATTTCTCGCAAGAAATTTTATCTTTGATAGAAAATAATCGGTTCCGAAGCTCGCAACCTCGCCAAGCGCCGGGACGTTAGGCGTCATTTTGGCTAATCAGAAACAGTAAACCTACAATAAAAACAAACTTATGAGTTCAAATGAAACGCAGAATAAAACAAAGTGGATTTCCAAATTTACATTAAGTTTTTTAGCTATCGTGGGTGGAGTCGACTCAGTCCTTCATATTATTTTACCACTTTTTCCTTATAAACTTAATAAATACATACTTCCAGTTGGAATGTCATCTTTGATTATTGGAATTGTTTTTTCAATTGGATTATCTTTTTATTGGCATTATAAAGAAAAAAACAATCTAATTGATTCTCAAAAATACTTTATCTGGCTTACTACTATTTTGCGCTATTGGCTTGCATTATATATTTCTACATTTGGTTTTGAAAAACTTTTCGATGTAAATTTTGCATTTTCCTATCATATTGAAGATTCCTTAGTCAATACTTTAAGTGGCCAAGAACTAACTTGGAAATATTATGGTTATTCATATAGTCTAACAGTCATTATTGGCTTGTTACAAATAATTGGAAGTATACTTTTATTATTTAGACGCACAACATTGTTAGGAGTTATTACACTCTTACCGATTCAATTCAATATACTATTGATCAATATATTTTATGGGATTGGTCCACTTACTACTTTCATATCAATAATTATGGTATTAGGACTAACATATTTATCATTGGAAAGAAAAGAAGAAATAATAGATTTTTTTAAGCGTTATAAAAGCACATTACCTTCTGTCGGAAATAACACATTGCGTAAATCAATACGTTTTTTGTGCATAATAATTCCCTTTTTGTTTGTATTCTATTATAGTTATGATGTTAGGAAATCTCAGAAATATTTCGGTAAATGGAAAGTTGAAAAAATGACACGTAATGGTGAAATAGTTTCCGAAAAAGCGTGGGAAAAAGATACTTTAGCTTGGAAAATCATTTATTTTGAAGAACGTGGAAAATTGTTATTTTGTCCTAACCCCACTATTTACGTTGACAGTACGTCAATATTTATGAGGTATAATTATGACTATAATAAAAATAGTTTAAAGGTAATATCGTACGAAATAAATCCTGAAAAACCAGACACAATTCCTGTTCAGATTTCCAAATTTAAAGATAAATCAATGCAATGGGAAATGATTTTCAATAAAGACACTATTCATATGGAATTGAAGAAAGAGAATCCTTAAGAAAAAAAACGAACGCCTAACA
>JBDKHK010000180.1:0-2912 GCA_039797705.1 Bacteroidota bacterium | reverse complement strand
TATTTAAAAATGCGTGCATTAAACATTTCTGCTATTTTACAAAAAAATATTTTTACAAATAAGAACATTCAAACAAAATAAAATCTTATCTATTTGACTCTTTCTCTACACCAATAATTACGTTCTTTTTTCTTTTATTTCATAATACAATAACTTAAAAAAGTATCTTTTTACTTTAATTATTTTTAATATTATATCGTTGTAAAACCAATTAAAAATTTATTCTCTAAACAATTAAAAAATATAGTATGAATGGTGGTGAAATCATAGCAAAAGTGCTACAAAATCATGGTGTAAAATTCTTGTTCACCCTTTGTGGCGGACACATCTCTCCAATTTTTGTTAGTGCTCAAAATTTAGGTATCAGAGTAGTTGATACCAGACACGAAGTAAACGCTGTATTTGCGGCAGACGCCGTATCACGCCTTACGGGTGTGCCAGGTGTAGCAACAGTTACGGCAGGCCCAGGCGTTACTAATACTATCACAGCAATAAAAAATGCTTACTTAGCACAATCGCCTTTGATTTTATTAGGTGGTGGCGCTGCTACTATCCTAAAAGGAAGAGGTTCTTTGCAAGATATTAATCAAATGAATTTGATGCGCCCAAATGTAAAATGGGCAGTTAGTATTTCTAAAGTAAAAGATATTATTCCTACTTTAGAAAAAGCATTTGTAGTAGCTCAAGAAGGTATTCCGGGTCCTGTATTTGTAGAGTGTCCTATTGATATTTTATATGGTGAAGAATTAGTGAAAGAATGGTATGGCATAAAAAGCAAAGACGTTCCTCCACGCAATATTCAAGAACACGTAATTCAATGGTATGTTAACTATCATGCAAAAAAAATATTTGAGGGAAAAGACAATCTTACCTTTGGTGCGCCTCGTGTTTTTAATATTCCATCTCACGGTGCTTCTGACATAGACAAAACTATAACGCGTTTAAAGCAAGCTAAAAAACCATTGTTAATTCTTGGAAGTGGTGCCATGATGCAGCCACAGAAAGCCACAGAATTAGCAAAAGCCATTGAAAAATTAGGCATTCCTGTCTATTTAAGTGGTATGGGTCGTGGGCTCTTAGGGAAAGAAAATGCTTTACAAATGCGCCACAAACGCAAAGAAGCTATTAAAGAAGCCGACTTGATTGTATTGGCTGGCGTTCCGAACGATTTCCGTTTAGATTATGGAAATCACATCGGTCATCGTCCATTTATTTCTATCAACAGAAGTTATAAAGACATGACCAATAATAAACGTCCGACGATAGGTATTTTTGCCGACCCTCAAGATTTCCTCATAGCATTATCTGAAAAATTCCAAGGTTCTTATGACGGTTGGGCACAACAATTACGCAAGAAAGATGCAGATCGAGAAATACAAATTGACAAACAAGCTGCCGACAAACTAAATGGAATGAATCCATTAGAATTGTTTAGAAAATTAGAACCCATGATGGATGACAACACCATTCTAATTGCAGACGGCGGTGATTTTGTCGGAACAGCAGCTTACACATTAAAACCTCGTGCTCCATTATCTTGGTTAGACCCAGGTGTTTTTGGAACATTGGGCGTTGGTGCAGGTTTTGCCTTAGGAGCAAAATTAGTATATCCAGAAAAAGATGTATGGATTATTTATGGAGATGGAAGTGCAGGCTATAGCTTAATGGAATACGACACGTTTAAGCGCCATAACTTACCAGTTATTTCATTGATTGGAAATGATGCTTGCTGGTCACAAATTGCACGCGACCAAGTAGAATTTTTAAACAGTGATTGTGCGCTGATGTTATCTCATTCTAATTATGAAATGATAGGGAAAGCTTTTGGAGCAGATGGCAAACGGGTAGAAAATATCAATGAATTTATTGAAAGCGTAAAAGAAGCAAAAGAAAAAAGCAGAAAAGGTACTCCATACATTATTAATGCTATTATCGGAAGAAGTGAATTCCGAAAAGGCTCTATTTCTATGTAAATATCATGAAAAAAACAGGATTAATAAATAAAGAAACGACGGCATTATTAGTTATAGATGTTCAGGAAAAACTTATGCCTGTAGTGCAAGATGCGGAACAAATTTTTGCCAATGTCAATCGTTTGATAAAAGGCGTTTCTACAATCAATGTACCCATCGTTATTACCGAACAATATCCAAAAGGATTAGGAAATACTTGCACAGAAGTAGAAATTCCCGAAGGCATTCAACCGATAGAAAAAATTTGTTTTAGTTGCATGCAGTCTGCAAATGTTTTAGAGGAATTAAAAGCGCGCAATATTACCTCCTTAATCGTGTGTGGCGTGGAATCACATATTTGTGTTTTGAAAACAACCTTAGAAGCATTAGAAAAAAACATAGAAGTGCACGTAGTAGCGGATGCTGTTTCCTCCAGAACCACAGCAAATAAGCAATTAGCATTGGAAAGAATGCGTCAATCAGGAGCATTTATTGTTTCTACCGAAATAATTTTATTCCAACTGATAGACGAAGCCGGTACAGACGCATTTAAAACTATTAGTCGTTTAATTAAATAAAAAAAATACATGAAAGCTACCAGACTTTTCGACTTATTGGAAACTCAAGTAAAAGATTTTCCTTCTGCTCCATTTTTAACATCAAAAGTAAACAACACTTGGGTAACTTATAATTTTCAAGAAACCCAACAACTGGCAAACAGAGCCAGTCAGTTATTATTAGACTTAGGATTGAAAAAAGACGATACGGTTGCATTGATTTCTGCCAACCGTCCGGAGTGGAATTTTATCGACTTGGGTGCACAACAAATCGGAGTAATTGTAGTTCCCATGTATCCCACTATTGCAGAGCGCGACTATGAATATATTTTCAACGATGCCGCTATCCAATATGCTTTTATAGACTCTTCGGTAGTGTATGAAAAGGTGAAACCATTATTAG
>JBDKHK010000179.1:0-5638 GCA_039797705.1 Bacteroidota bacterium | reverse complement strand
GATGATACCTCATTGCTTCTAGCAGAAGCAGATTTGTATCTAAAAACAGAAGATTATGCAATGTACAAAAAACTGATTTCAGAAGCAACACTAAAAAATCCTAACGATGCCGATTTATTTTATAACTTAGGTGTAATTTCTTCAAAAATGAAAGACGGTAAAGATGATGCTGAGAAAAATTATATTAAAGCCATTTCAATAGATCCAAAATATAAAAATGCTTATATGAACCTTACGGTTTTAAAATTAGAAGGAGAGAGTAAACTTGTGGAAGAAATGAACAAACTAGGAACTTCTGCTGCCGATAATAAAAAGTATGAGGTACTAAAAACGAAACGTCAAAATTTATATAAATCAGCTTTAGTATATTTAGAAAAGGCAGAAGAACTTTTTGTAGGCGATAAAGAAGTTAGAGCAACACTATTAAATGTGTACAATGCACTCGATATGACAGAAAAATATAAAGCACTAAAAGCAAAAAATTAAAACCGATTGCATTTTATGAATACAAAAAAAAACATTAAGAAGTCTTAATGTTTTTTTGTTTATTAGACTAAAATAGCCTTGAAAATCAACATTTTTAGCTCTTTATATTTTTAGGATATAAAAACTTGAGTAAAAATTTATTTGTAAAATTCCTATTAAATATACTTTCGTAATTTTTTAAAATTCAGAATTTACAGACATAAAAAAAGTCTCGATAAAAATATCGAGACTTTTTTGTGATCGCGCCAGGATTCGAACCTGGGACCTACTCATTAGAAGTGAGTTGCTCTATCCAGCTGAGCTACGCAACCTTAAAAAAATTATTTCAGTGACAACTAAAAATTGTCGGGGTGGCAGGATTCGAACCTGCGGCCTCCTGCTCCCAAAGCAGGCGCGATAACCGGGCTACGCTACACCCCGAAAAACAAAAAAGCGGAGAGTAAGGGATTCGAACCCTTGGTACAGTTTCCCATACGCATGTTTAGCAAACATGTCCTTTCGGCCACTCAGGCAACTCTCCAATAAAGAATCAAATTCTTTCTTTTAAGCGGTTGCAAATGTAGGGTATCAAACGAATATTACCAACTTTTTGAGTAGTTATTTTTATTTTATTTAATATTAATTTTCAAAACATTTAATAATCAACAGTATACAATAATAGTAAATAGGTTATTCGAAACCATACAATTGTTAAATTTAAAAAAAAAGCATTAAGAAGTATAAAATCTTTTTAAAATTAGTAAATTCGCCACTGTAATTTAAGAATAGTTTAAAAATGAAAAAAGTTGTTATAGTATCAGCAGTTCGTACTCCTATTGGAAGTTTTATGGGAGGGTTGTCTAGCGTTCCTGCACCTCAATTAGGTGCAATTGCGATAAAAGGAGCATTAAATAAAATAAGTTTAGATCCTGCTTTAGTAAACGAAGTGTACATGGGTAATGTAGTTCAAGCTGGTGTAGGGCAGGCCCCTGCAAGACAAGCTGCCATTTTTGCTGGATTATCTAACAATGTAGCATGTACCACAGTAAATAAAGTATGTGCCTCTGGAATGAAATCGGTTATGTTAGGCGCACAAGCGATTATGTGTGGTGACGCTGAAATTGTGGTTTCTGGTGGTATGGAAAACATGAGTATGATTCCGCATTATGTTCATTTAAGAAATGGTGTGAAATTTGGACCAACAACCATGGTCGACGGTATGCAAAAAGATGGTTTAACTGATGCTTACGACAATAATGCTATGGGGGTTTGTGCCGATATGTGCGCTTCCGAATATAAAATTACCAGAGAAGATCAAGACAACTTCGCTATTCAGTCGTACGAACGTTCTTCAAAAGCTTGGGATGCTGGAAAATTTGATAATGAAATTGTTCCTGTATCAATTCCACAACGAAAAGGAGACCCTATTATAGTTTCTAAAGACGAAGAATATACGAATGTAAAATTGGACAGAATTCCTACGCTAAATGCTGTTTTCACTAAAGACGGAACAGTTACTGCTGCCAATGCATCCACCATTAATGATGGTGCTGCGGCAATGGTATTAATGAGCGAAGAAAAAGCACTTTCTTTAGGACTAAAACCTTTAGCATATATAAAAGGATATGCAGATGCAGCACAAGAACCAAAATGGTTTACCACTGCGCCTGCAAAAGCATTACCAATTGCTTTAGGAAAAGCGGGATTGTCAACTTCTGATGTTGATTTTTTCGAGTTTAATGAAGCTTTTGCAGTAGTAGGATTGGCAAATGCTCAAATTTTAGGTTTAGACAATACTAAAATTAATGTAAATGGAGGAGCTGTTTCGTTAGGACACCCACTTGGATGCTCTGGAGCAAGAATCATAGTTACTTTAATAAACGTTCTAGAACAAAACAAAGGCAAAATAGGTGCTGCAGCTATTTGTAATGGCGGTGGCGGTGCTTCTGCAATTGTAATTGAAAGAGCGTAACTGATTAACAATTAAAAAATTAACAATTGGTGATTACTTCTAATTATCAATTGTTAATTATCAATTAGAACTGAATGTTTGGAATTTGTAATTTAGCCAACATCCCTTTGCGAATAGAGCCTAGCGACCGAAGTGAGCTAGTTTCTCAAGTTTTATTTGGCGAACACTTTAGTATTTTAGAACATACTTCAAAATGGTCTAAAATACATTTAGACTATGATGATTATGAAGGTTGGGTAGACAACAAACAGTTTGCAACAATTACCAAAGAACAATTTGAACAATTATCGCAAGACACTATTGTTTTAAACAACGATTTGATAGAATACATTACTTCGCCTGCTAATTTATTAATTCCTATTCCGCTAGGTGCCTCCCTTTCGTTTTTAAATTACGAAGCAATAAATACCAAAAATTTTTCTTTCGAAGGATTAAAAACCAGCGGTATTAAACCAAAAGATCATCTTATAAATACGGCGTTCATGTACTTAAACGCACCCTATTTGTGGGGAGGGAAAACTCCTTTTGGAATTGACTGTTCTGGTTTTACACAAATGGTGTACAAACTAAATGGGTATCCACTTTTTCGTGACGCTTCTCAGCAAGCAAATCAGGGAGAAGCATTAAGTTTTATTGAAGAAAGCGAACCTGGTGATTTGGCTTTTTTTGACAATGAGGAAGGTAATATTGTCCATGTCGGTATTATTATGAACGACAATTACATTATTCACGCCAGTGGAAAAGTGCGTATTGATAGGTTAGATCATCTCGGAATTTATAATGCTGACGAAAACAAACACACTCATAAACTGCGGGTTATTAAAAAAATTATTTAAGATACCTTTCTGTAATTACATTTTGGTGATGTATGGTATGACCAGATATAATAAATCCAATGGCTAAAACTGAAATTTCATTACCAGAAGCAATTCCTTTAGCAGCTAACATTTCTGGAGAAAAACTTTCAAATAATTTTATAGTCGATTTTCGGACTAAAATAAATTCTTCAAGTAAATCTAGAATTTCAACTGAATTGGTAGCAACATTGGCTACATAATCATTTTCTTCAAAACCAGATAAAGGAGTAGTGTCAAATCTAGCAAAGCGTAATGCTCTATAGGCAAAAATACGTTCTGCATCTATAATATGCCGAATCAAATCTTTGATAGTCCATTTATCTTCTTGGTATTTGTAATTGGATTTTTCTAACGGAACATTGTTTTCAATAAAAGAAACGAAAGTGGTTAAATTTTCTTGCATCGCATCTATACAATTATCAGAAGGGACAAGGCTTATGTAGGCAACAAGATAATTAGGGAAGTTAGAGTCTATTATTTTTTTCATATTATAAAGGTAAAAAAAAGTCCGCCGAAGCGAACTTTTTGATTACATATTTTTGAATATAGTATGCATTAATCTTTTCTTATCATTGATGCTCTCATCTAGAGATATCATGGTTTCGGTTCTGTAAACACCTTCAATATCATCAATCATGTATATAACGTCTTTTGCATGTTTTGTGTCGCGGGCTCTAATTTTACAGAAAATATTAAATTTCCCTGTAGTAACGTGAGCTACAGTAACATAAGGAATTTCGCTAATTCTTTCTAATACAAATTTAGTTTGAGAAGTATTGTTTAAAAACACACCAACGTAAGCAATAAAAGAATATCCTAATTTCTCATAATCAAGGGTTAGAGAAGATCCTTTGATAATTCCAGCATCTTCTAGTTTTTTTACACGAACATGTACAGTACCCGCAGAAATTAATAATTTTTTTGCAATGTCTGTAAATGGAATTCTGGTATTATCAATTAACATATCCAAAATCTGGTGGTCAACTTCGTCTAATCTAAACTTACTCATAACTAAATTATTTATATTATATACTCTTCAAAAATTGCTATAAAAATAGAATTACAGCAAATTTATTACATTTTAATCAATCCGTTAACAAATTCTTTATTTTTTCCTAAATAAAAATTGGCTTTTTTTTCAATTTCAGGAATATTGTTAGAATTATCATGATAACATTCTTCTTCCCCGTCATATTCTTGATGTCCAAAAAACGGTATTTCATTTCCTATTTCAGTAAAATAAGCTTCAAAAATAATTTTTTCATCCTGTAAAACTTCTTTATACTGAGCTGCAAAGGTAGTAATTATATTTAAAGGATTAGTGTTAATTTTTACTTTTTTGTAAATAAAATCACGAAATCCTACAGTATTCTGAGGAATGTTTAAATAATTAGCAATAATATTGACTACTACATCGTTTTCGGAAATGGATATTATACCAGATAATAAAGCGATAAAAATATATTTTCGTGTTTCTTCTCGCTCATAATCTCCTTGAAAATGCCCAGCTTCAAATAAAATAGTAGGCGTACCTAGCGATTGAAATAAGTCGCCAATACAGTTAATGTTAAACGAATCATCAAATCGACCAATTTGATTGGGAATGTATTTTTGAAGTTCCTCATTCATTGCAACAATAACCTGCATGGCACTTTTGCGAACTTCATTTATTTCTCGTTCCGCATTGTATGTAGGGGAGAGGAAGGAAACAGTGGCAGGATTTCGGGTGTTTCCTGCGGCAAATATAGTACGCTGATCATGAAGATTGAAACAATAGTTGGGGCTAAATTGGTCAAAAGTAGCACGCAATAATTGACTTTCGGGTTGCGATAAATTTACCGAATCACGATTCAAATCGATTCCATTGGCGTTTACACGAGTATAGGCTTCTGCTCCGTCAGGGTTTAAGATGGGGATACATAATAAGGTAAACTCACTTTTTATTTTTTTGGCTTCAACAGAATCTTCGGCCAAGAAATTAAATAAATCAAAAAGCGCTTTTGTTGTAGTCGATTCGTTTCCGTGCATTTGCGACCACATAAGAATTTTTTGCTTACCAGTGCCAATTGTAACAGAATAAATAGGGTTGCCGTTTACAGAATGCCCTATTGTTTTAACATCAAATTTAGAAGAGAGTGTTGCTAAAATAGGAGCAATGTGCTCGTTAGTAATGTACCTGCCAAAGAGAGTAAGCTCCTTAATTCTTGAGAATAGTGGTATAAAATCCATGAGTAGTAATTTGTAAATTACAAATGTAAACATTTTATAAATTACATCTGTAAACAGTAAAAAAGAATAAAGAATTGCGTATTGTAAACAATAAATTCATGCTGAAGAGCTAGAG
>JBDKHK010000178.1:5000-23049 GCA_039797705.1 Bacteroidota bacterium | reverse complement strand
TCTTGAATTCAATCATCGTAAATCGTACATTGTAAATCGTAAAATTATAAAAGATGTCATTAGAAGATTTTAAAAAGAAAAGACCATTTAAACAACGCAATTGGACACAAGTAAATGCGTCTAACAGTTGGAGCATGTTCCGCATCATGAGTGAATTTGTGGATGCTTATGATAAAATGGATAAAATTGGTCCTTGTATTTCTATCTTCGGTTCTGCGCGCACAAAACCGGAAAATCCATACTATAAATTAGCCACACACGTTGCAGAACGATTGTCGGAAGAAGGTTATGGCGTAATTACCGGTGGCGGTCCTGGTATTATGGAAGCGGGCAATTTAGGTGCTCAAAACAAAGAAGGCAAATCGGTAGGATTAAATATTGAATTACCATTTGAGCAAGGGCATAATAAATATATTGATCATGATAAACTCATTTCACACCATTATTTCTTTGTACGAAAAGTAGTGTTTGTAAAATACGCTCAAGGATTCGTGTATTTGCCGGGCGGCTTCGGAACGTTCGATGAATTATTTGAAGTAATGACTTTAGTGCAAACAAAAAAAATAGATAGAGTGCCTATCGTGTTGATGGGGAAATCATTTTGGGCGGGCTTGTTGGATTGGATTCGCACAGAAGTATTAAACAACCAACACAATATTAATGAACAAGATTTTGATCTCTTTATCGTTACAGATGATGTAGAGGAAGCTATTACATATATCAATACTTTTTATACAGAACACGATTTAGCACCAAATTTCTCTTAATTTTATTAAATAGATATCGGCTATATTTAAGCAATAAAACAATGTACCTCCGATTGCAAATTATATTTTTTGTTTTACTGTTAATCGCAGGAATCCATCTTTCGTCCGCACAAACTTTTGGTTTTGTAAAACCGATGGATTTACCATTCAATCTCGCAGGTTCGTTTGGCGAACCTCGACCGGATCATTTTCATTCAGGAATTGATATTAAAACAGGAGGTAAAGAAGGTGCAATTGTTTGCGCAATAGCAGATGGATATATTTCAAGAATTCGGGTTTCACCGTATGGATACGGGAAGGCAATTTATATTACGCATCCAAACGGGTACACCAGTGTTTACGGACATTTGAGCCAATTCTACGGAAAGATTGAAAGGTATATTCATCCATTACATTATGAAAAAAATGTATCCGAATTAGATATTGCTTTAGATAGTACCCTTTTTCCATTACATCAAAATGACACCATCGCTTATTCGGGAAATACCGGCGGAAGCTCTGCGCCTCATCTACATTTTGAAATTAGAAACACCCAAACAGAACATGCGCTTAATCCATTAGAATTTTATCCTAAAGAATTGTATATAGATACTATCCCACCGCAAATAAATAAATTAAAAGTATATCAATTTTATACAGATTCCTTTTATAATAATATGGAATTGGATTATTTCGCTTTACAAAAACAAGATGCATATTGGACAACGACAAAGCCAATTTCAATAAATGCTACTAAAAAATATTGTTTCTCTTTGGAAGGATTTGACAAGCAAGATAATTCGTCCAATAAAAATGGAATTCAAAAAATTGAAGTTTTGAAAAATGGCAAATTAATATTTCAATATCACCTTACAGAAATAAATTTTGACCAAACAAGAATGTGTAATGCGTTGGTTGATTATGATGAAATGATGAATGGAAATGGCTATTTCTATAATTGTTATCAATTAAAAGGAAATAGATTGCCCATGTATTCTTTGGATAATGGAATATTGGAAAATACAAAACAAGATTCAACAGTTTTTTATGAAATTAATTGTTTTGATTTCAATGACAACAAAACCACTCTAAAATTTCAAGTGCATTTAATGGCTGCTACTGTTATTGTAAAAAATCCAACAACTATCACACAAAAATATTTCTACACAGATAAAGATGATAGTTTGAATTTGGATGATTTTAAAATTAAAATTTCTACTAATACTTTTTACGAAAATGCCATTCTACACATAGAAAAGACGAATACAAACAGGCTTTCGGCTTCCTATTTTATTGGAAATAAAAACAATTTAATTCCATTACAAAAATCCACTACCATATCTTTTCAATCTTCTATTAGAAAAAAAAGAAATAAAATCGTAATTGTCAGACAAGATAAAAAAGGAAATGAACAAGCATTAAAAACTACATTTGACAAACATGCATTCTATGCAACAAGCAAAGAATTAGGCGTTTTTTATTTGAAACAGGATACTAAAAAACCAACACTTAATGTACTCAATATAAATGCAGATTCTATCATGATTAAAGCAGTTGATGATTTATCAGGAATTGCCACTTACAACGGATATATTGACCATCACTGGGTAAATTTTTATTATGATGCAAAAAATGATGTATTATCTTATTCACCGGATGAGCATTGTACAAAAGGTAAACATATTTTAAAAATTGTTGTTTCCGATAATGTGGGAAACAAAAAAACTATTCAACATAAATTCACTTATTAATTATAAAATTATGCTACAAGAAAAAACCAAAGCACCAAAAATCAAAGGAGTTGATTTCAAAGGAAAAAGAACAATTTTGTATTTTTATCCAAAAGATGACACGCCTGGATGTACTGCCAATGCTTGCGATTTCAGAGATAATTATGCTTCGCTTACCAAGCAAGGATTTACTATTATTGGGGTAAGTCCGCAAGATGAAAAATCACACGACAAATTCAAAGAAAAATACAATCTTCCATTTGAATTAATTCCCGACACGGATAAAACAATTGCGCAAGCTTATGAAGTATGGGGCAAGAAAAAATTTATGGGCAAAGAATATGATGGAATTTTGCGCACTACTTTTGTGATTAATGAAAAAGGAATAATTGAAAATATAATCAGTAAAGTAGATACAAAAAATGCAACTAAGCAATTGTTGGAAGTAATTGCAAAGTAAAGAATTTACCTAAAGCAGTATTGTAATTTCGCAACTGCAATTTTACAACTATTTTAATAGAAAATCCTATTTATTTTCGTAGTTTTATTACAATGAGTTTGCTGGAAACAAAATCGGAAACAAGTAACTTGAAACATCTTCTACAAATGAAGAATAATCAATTAAATGCATTGTTAGAAGCTACAAAAGCTATCAACAATAATGTATCGGCCGATGGTTTATATCAAATTTATAAATACACTTTATTAGAGCAAATTCAAGTGAAAGAAATTGCTTTATTTATGTACGATCAAGCATGGAAACGTGCCGTTTGGGTAAAAGGTAATCAAGAAATTTTTATTCCAGTTCAAGCAAATTTTGAAAACTATCATACAGCAAAAGAATTATCGGTTGAAGAGCAAGAAATTTTTGGAGGTTTTAAATATATTATTCCCGTCTATCACAAACAGCAGCCTTTGGCATTAGCATTATTAGGTGAAATACAAAATAGTGCTTTTGAGCAGAAAGAAGAATTTTTAGAATTCACTCAAATTTTTACTAATATTATCACGGTTGCGGTAGAGAATAAACGACTTTTTAGAAAAGAAGTAGAAAAAAAACAATACGACAAAGAATTAGAACTTGCATCCAAGGTTCAAGGAATGTTGATTCCGAAAAAACTTCCCAAAAATACTATGTACGAATTCGCAGGATTGTATTTGCCATTCAAAGGAATTGGAGGGGATTATTATGATGTGATTCATATTAACAAAGATGAATTTGTTTTTTGTATTGGCGATATATCTGGCAAAGGAGTAGCCGCCGCATTAGTGATGGCAAATCTACAAGCATACCTGAACGCAACACTTGGTTTCGGGTTTACAAAAAAAGAATTTGTAGAAAATTTGAATAGAAAAATTTATTCTATAACAGAAGGGGATAATTTTATTACACTCTTTTTGGCAAAATACAATATCATTACCAGAGAGTTAGAGTATCTCAATGCGGGTCATATTCCACCAATCTTAATACATAATGATAAGGTAGAATTATTGACCGTTGGCACAACTTTGCTCGGTATTTTTGAAGAACTACCCAAAATAGAATATGGTAGTATTCAACTAAAACCAGACACCACTATTTTTTGCTTCACAGATGGCTTGACAGAAATGGAAGATGCTGATGAGGTTCAGTTTGGACAACGTCGCTTGTTGGAGTTTTGTATCAATAACTATAAACTTAGTCCTGAAATCTTTAATAAATTCTTATACGAAAGAGTCAGTATATTCAAAGGAAATGTATTATTTAATGATGATATAAGCGTGCTTACTGCTAAGTTTATGTAATAGTAAATTGCTTTTTACTTTCTATCTGTTTTTATCTTTTAATGAAATTTCACGGCTACTGAAATTAATCAATAATGCCAACGAAATAAAAAATAAAGAACCAACTTTATTGGCTTCCACCAAATCACTTAATGTATTATTAAATAAAAAACTGACTATGCAAAGTGTGATAGCAATAATGTATTTTCTATTTTCTTCTGAAGAAATATTATACACACGTTGAGCAGTAAGAAAAATAGTTACGAGCAAAATTATATAAAGCAATAATGCCGGAATTCCTTGTTCTGTCAGCAATAGTAGAAAATAATTATGAACCGTTGATTTTTCTTCGTTGTCACTGATGTACGTTTCATAAGATGTTACGGTATATGGTTTGTAATTTGCGGTAAAATTATTAGGTCCAACACCCACCATTGGATGTTGTTTAAACAAATTAACCGCAGCAATCCATCTGTAAAATCGCTCCACCGTACTCATGTCTTCCATCTCAAAAGTAGAAGTAAGATGCTCGGCTAATTCATCATGATAAATGGTATGTTCATAGTTGGGTGCGTATTTTAAATAGTTGTTGTCTTTTATAAGATAAATACTAAAAACAATAGTAGCCATAGCAGTTACCATCAAAAAATATTTAGTCAAATTAAATCGCAATACTACATAAAATGCCGCCATTGCAACAACAGCAAGCCATGCGCCCCTGGTGTAAGAGAAATAGATAGCTGAAAGAAATAATAAAATAGAATATTTTAGCAAGGTATGTTTCCATGCATTAGACGGATACCATGTTTTTGCTAAAAAAATATACGGCAACAACATCGTAATAAATACGGCATAATTCACATGATTTCGATAAATGGGTTGCACCGATTCCGTTATAGAATCAAACGTAAATTTCATTAATCCATGACGAGTTATTACATAAATGACACTAAAAAATGTTGGAATAAACAAGCACCAAAAGAATGTTTTTATATTCTTTTTATCTTTTAATAAAATTATTGGTAAAATGAGAAACCCTAATAAATACCATGCTTTTGCTAATAAGTATTTTACAGATAAAAAAACATTGGTAGAAAAAATGGTAACGAAAATACTCCACAAAAATAGGAGCATTATTAATAAAAAAATTGGATGCCGCAATGCATTTCTTTGCCATTCTTCTTTATAATAAATAAGATATAAAATAGTACAAGCTGCCAATATAATCACCATTGGCTCCGATGGTAAGTCAGTTCCAAAACTACCAATATACGATTCGACAGAAACTGGCAAGGTTAGTAACATTAAAAAGAAAACAGACTTAAAATTGAGCAATGTTAGCAGTAAAAACAATGCAGTAAATGGCAATGCAAAAAGCAAATAAAATTTAAAATAAATAGCTGCACAAAAGCATAATATGCTTGCAATGCCATATATCCCAAAAAGTAATTTATCGTTTCTTGCAATAAATTTAGGAATGTTTAAATCCGTATTTGTCGGCATTCTTATACAATTCAATGATTAATGCAGTAAAAGAAGCCACAGCAAAAGCAGCAAAAGCCGTAGCCAACACTATCAACCAGCGCACCGGCTTTGTCTTTTTTACAGCTGGCGCAGCATTTTCTACCACATACAATGTTTTAAAATTAGAAGAAGATGAAACGGCATATTGGTCGCGAAGTATAAGTAGTTTTGATAAATTATCCATGCCGTTTATACTGCCCGGCAAACTTTCTTTTTTCTCAGCAATTTGTTTGTCAATTAACTGCAATACAGTTTCTTTATTTTCCAATAACATCCCTCGATAAATAGAATCTGCAGATGCAATAATATAGTTGACCATATCACAAGCTGTTTGCGCATCCGTGTCCAGCATGCTTACTTCTATAGCACCCAAATCGTTTCGGATAGCATTGAAATTACTGTAAAATTCTCGTTTAGTATAATACATCGTCAGTGCATTATTATCGCCTTTTAATTTATAGTGATTTGCTAAATGAAATTTATTTATAGTAGCAATACCAACCTCATCAGAAGTTAATATGGAAATAAATCGATTGATGTCTTCTTTACCGCCGAAGATACCGACACCACCCACTTCTTTTTCATTAAATAAAGCCGCTCTATCTGTGCTCACAGGATTAGACAAATAAAATGTTTTTTTTGATTTAAAATAAGGAGGTAAAATAAAAGGCATGGTAATAATTACAGCAGCAATAATGGCTATAATAGTAAATACCAAAATTTGCTTTTTCCATTTCAAAACTATATTTAGAATTTCGAGCATAGATATTTTTTAAATCTTATTTTTCAAAAGTAAGAAAAGTATTTTGCTTATTTGTCAATGCCCACCCTTAATTGAAAAGTCTGGCGATTGATTAATCCGCTTAGCATAGATATTATTGGAATAAATGCAAAATATAATAAAATATGCACCACCAAATTTATGGTTTCATGCGGATGAAGTCGGACATTTTTAAAGAGAAATAAAATCATAAAACACAAAACTGTAAACAGTAATAATTTAAAACTATAGATAAAATTTATTTTTAGTTTGAAAATTCGAATAGCAAACACCGTATAACAAACCAACATAAATAATTGCGTTATCAAGGTCGCCTGTGCAGCACCTTTGGCACCATAATTTGTAATGAGATAAAAATTAAGCCCAATATTCAAAAAAACTGCAATTAAGAGGGTGTAAATCATCCACCTGAAATTTTTGTTGGCGGTTAATAAAGTACCGATTACATACAGTATTGCTACCGGAAAAAAATTCAATAATAAATAGCCAAACACATTGGCAGAATAAGCAATATCGGAGTTGGGGTATAGTAATTGCATAATGTCAAATTTGTAATAATAGAATACTACAATCATTGAAACAGACACACCAAACATAATAGAAATACCCGACTTTAACAGCGATTTAATTTCCATATTTTTGGTAAGTTTAAATGCAAATAAAGGAAGTAAAATTCCTGCAAATAAATATCCAATATTATTCAGCGATTCCATAATGCGATATCCTTGAGCATAAATGCCCGTTTCTATTGCACCATTTGCCCCTTGCAATTTTTCCAACATCACGCCGTCTATTCTGTAATAAGTGGTCATCAAAAAATAAATGATGGCGTACGGCAATGTTTGCTGAGCAATGCGATAATATTTCTTCCAATCAAATTTAATAACAAAAGTATTGGTCAGTTGTACTGCAAAATAGAAACATACTAAAAAGGTAATAAAATAGGCCGCTAATTGCGCTAATACGAAATTGAAAATAGAAAGTTGTAAGGAAGCAAAATCTCCCCAAATTAATGCAGCACAAAAAACAATCATTAATAATTTATCCAATACAGACAATAAAGCATCTTTGATAAATTGCTGATGTGCCGATATATTGGAACGCAAGTAAATATTGAAAGAAAGTAAAATTTGATTCACTAAAATTATCCAAATAAACGGCTTTGATAGATAGCCTAATGGATAAGCAACCGCAATGCAAATAACCAAATAAATCAGAAATAAAATGGTTTTTAAAATTAAGATACCTGGCAATAATTCATCAATCTTTTTATTGTCTGCAGCTACTTCTCTGTTGTTATAATTTTGCAATCCAAAATCCAACAAAATTTGAAATAAATACGTGAAATTAAAAATGGCAAAATACAAACCATATTCCTGCTCGCCAAGCTTATTTTGCACCGTTCTGTCTATTCCAAATACCCAAAATGGCTTTATCAAAAAATTGATAAATACCATAAATAAAACATTAAAGGCAAATGACTTTCGCAAGTTTATAATTTAAAAATGTTTTTGATTTGGACAACGCCTTCGGGCGTAAAATAATTGATGTATTTCTTTTCGTTTATTTTAAAAATAATAAAACTCTTATTCCCATTCAAATAAACATCGCCGTTATAAAAATTGCCGTTTTTCAAAGTAATTCTGTAATAAATAGGAGATTTTATTCCAGCAATTTCTGCAACAGAAGAATCTTTTATAAAACTTAAAAATATGTTATGATAACTCTTGGGTAAGTCCACATGCTTAAATGCAGTAGCATCATTTAGTTCAAATTTTTCAGTAGAATTTATAAATTGTTGGAGTATATCAATTGGTAATTTAGTATTAGATTTTTTTTGTGCAAATATATTCATCTGCCCACTTAATAAAACAACCAAAAATAGTTTGATGAAATCATTCATAATTTAAGCATTATACACTTTATCCAAAGCTTGATGAATAATAGTTGCTGCCGTTTTAATTTCTTCATCTGTAATAATTAAAGGAGGAGCAATGCGCATACAATTATTGGCAAACAAAAACCAATCGGTTACCAATCCATTTTGCAAGCATACTTGTATGGTTTTCCATAAATTGTCAAAATTATCTAAATAGACCGCCATCAACAAACCGCAATGATGTATTTTTTGGATAGATTTATGTTGCAATAATTCAATAAATAATTGTGCTTTGCGTTCAACATCAGCATATAATTTTTTCTCTATTATTTCCTGCAAAGAAGCTAATCCCGCAGCGCAACAAACCGCATTTCCGCCAAAGGTAGTGATATGCCCTAAAACGGGATTTTGTTGAAAAACGTTCATTATTTTTTTACTAGAAATAAAAGCAGCCAAAGGCAATCCGCCGCCAAATGCTTTCCCCACTAATAAAATATCCGGCACTACATTTTCCGTTTGAAATCGAAATAAATTTCCGGTTCTGCCACAGCCTGTTTGTATTTCATCCAACACTAATAAAGTACCTGTTTCATTGCAACGTTTGCGCACTGCTTGCAAATAATTTTCATCGGGAACAATTACGCCCGCTTCTGCTTGCACCGGCTCTAAAAAAACGGCTGCTGTTCTTTTGGTAATTAATTTTATATCGTCCAAATTATTATATCGAATTTGTCGCGTATCGGGCAGCAATGGACGATAATTAGATTTAAAATACTCATCACCATTTAGGCTCAAAGCACCTTGTGTGCTGCCATGATACGAATTGTAGCAAGAAATAATTTCTGTACGTCCGGTAAAACGTTTTGATAATTTCATGGCACCTTCCGTTGCTTCCGTACCCGAATTTGTAAAATAAACAGCATTCAACGAATCTGGGAGTACTTCGCAAAGCAGCTGTGCTAATTGCACTTGCGGATTTTGGATATACTCGCCATACACCATGGTATGCATATATTTTGCCGCCTGTTGTTGTACCGCATTTACAATTTTTGGATGGCAATGTCCTAAAGCACTCACTCCAATTCCAGAAATTAAATCAATATAATTTTTACCTGAAGTATCAAATAAATAAACACCTTCTGCTCGTTCTATTTCCAATCCTAAAGGCGCATCGGAAGTTTGAGCCACATGTTGTAAAAAAAGTTGTCTTTGTGTTGACATACTGCAAAGGTATTAATTAAAGACAATTTATTTTGTAAACGATAAAAGTAGATACCAATTCTAAATTAATAAGAAATAAAGCTAAATTTACTACACTAAATATAAGAAATGACAGCAAATAATAATCTTTCCGTTATTATTACCGGAACCGGATTTTCAGGTTTATGTGTAGGCATACAATTAAAAAAAATGGGATTCCA
This sequence comes from Bacteroidota bacterium, assembly GCA_039797705.1. Lineage (GTDB taxonomy): Bacteria > Bacteroidota > Bacteroidia > Chitinophagales > JADIYW01 > JADJSS01. The sequence goes on along the minus strand of JBDKHK010000178.1, from coordinate 13,204 downwards.
TCATTTTAAAATCGTTGAAAAATCTAATGAAATAGGCGGAACTTGGAGAGATAATCACTATCCTGGTGCCGCTTGTGATGTAAAATCTAATTTATATTCTTTTTCGTTTGAACCAAATCCACATTGGTCACGAGTATATTCTCCACAAGCAGAAATTTTGGAATACACCAGATATTGTGCAAGAAAATATGGCTTAGAAGAGCATATTATTTTAAACTGGGAAGTAAAAGCGGCGAATTATGATGAAAAATCATCAACATGGGAATTGAAAAACCAAGAGGGGAAAAAATTAAAAGCCAATTTATTTATTATTGGTAATGGTCCTTTGCATATTCCAAGTTTGCCGGATATAGAAGGAATACATGATTTTAAAGGTACTATTTTTCATTCTTCCAATTGGAACCATCAATATGATTTGAATGGAAAATCTGTTTGTGTCATTGGCACCGGCGCAAGTGCTATTCAGTTTGTTCCGGAAATTCAACCCAAAGTAAAAAAACTGTATTTGATGCAGCGCACGGCACCGTGGGTGCTGCCCAAACCAGACGGTACTTTTTCTGCTTTGCAAAGCGTACTATTTGAAAAACTGCCTATTACCCAAAAATTAGATAGAGGCTTAAATTATTTAATCAACGAAGCACAAGTAGTGGGCATGATGTATTATGATAAAATATTAAAAGCAGGAGAATTAATTGGGAAATACCATATTAATAAATATATTAAAGATAAGGAACTGCGTAAAAAACTAACCCCCACTTTTAAATTGGGATGTAAACGTGTTTTATTATCCAATAATTATTATCCCGCATTAGCACAGTCGAATGTTGAAGTTGTAACGGATGGTATTCAAAAATTTACCAAAGACAGTGTGGTTACAAATGATGGAAAATCAAGAAAAATAGATGCCGTCATTATGGGAACAGGCTTTCATGTTTCCGATAGTTTTTCGTATTACGATATAATTGGGAAAAATGGAATTGCCTTAAAAGAAGCATTTGCCACTGCTCCAGAAACATATATGGGAGCTACGGCGCATCATTTTCCCAATTTGTTTTTCATGTTGGGTCCAAATACTGGTTTAGGGCATAATTCTATGATTTATATGATAGAATCGCAAGCAAATTATATAGTAGATGCCGTGAAAAAAATGCAAGAACAAGGATTAAAATCCATTGAAGTAAAAAAAGAAATACAAGATAACTTTAATGAAGAAATACAGCAAAAGTTGAAAGGTTCTATTTGGTTATCGGGTTGCAATAGCTGGTATATAAGCGAGGATGGTAAAAATCATACCTTATGGCCGGGCTTTACTTTTGAATTTTGGAATCGCACCAAAGCAATTAATCTAAAAGATTATGAAGTAGAACCAATAAATGCTAAAAAGCAGGAAGCAATGGAATTAGTGTAAAAGTTAATAGTTGGCGCAAATATTCAAAAATTAGTAGTGTTAGGTACTTATTTCAAGCCAGATTAATTTTAACTAATTAAAAAATTTTTCACTTATTACTTTCCACTTACTTCTATTAGTTATCTTTGTCTATTATGGCTGAAATAGATTTACAGAAAATTGTATCGCATTGCAAGGAATACGGATTCATTTTCCCTTCCAGCGAAATTTATGACAATTTAGGTGCGGTATATGATTATGGTCCATTTGGAGTAGAACTCAAAAACCATATCAAAGAATATTGGTGGAAAAGCATGGTGCAAATGCACGAAAACATTGTAGGAATTGATGCAGCTATCTTTATGCATCCTACTACTTGGAAAGCCAGCGGTCACGTAGATTCTTTTTCAGATCCTTTAATTGATAATAAAGATTCCAAAAAACGCTACAGAGCTGATGTTCTTTTGGAAGAAAAAATTGATAAACTGAAAGAAAAAGGGGAGAAAGAGTTAGCGAAAAAGAATTTATTGGACGCAAGTGAAGAAGAAAAAGCCAAAGCTTCTCGCGATTATGCAAAAGGACTAATTTTAGAAGCAGAATACATTAAAGCCGCCGAAGCCGCTGATTTTAAACGATATAAAGAACTAATCGAAGAATATGAAATAGCGTGTGAAGTATCTGGTTCAAAAAATTGGACAGATGTGCGTCAGTTCAATTTGATGTTTAATACGCAGTTAGGTTCTGTTGCCGATGATTCTAATACCATTTATCTACGCCCCGAAACAGCACAAGGAATTTTTGTCAATTTCTTAAATGTACAAAAAACAGCTCGAATGAAAATTCCGTTTGGAATTGCCCAAATTGGAAAAGCTTTTAGAAATGAAATCGTAGCCCGTCAGTTTATTTTCCGTATGCGCGAATTTGAACAAATGGAAATGCAATTTTTTATAAAGCCGGGTACACAAAAAGAATGGTTTGCCCAGTGGAAAGAAACCAGAATGAAATGGCATTTAGCCTTAGGAACCAATCCTCAAAGCTTGCGCTTTCATGTGCATGAGAAATTAGCACATTATGCAGATGCAGCAGAAGATATACAATTTCGTTTCCCTATTGGTTTTAAAGAATTAGAAGGAATACATTCTAGAACTGATTTTGACTTAGGAAATCATCAACAATATTCAGGAAAAAAACTACAATATTTTGATTCAGAATTAAATCAAAATTATGTCCCTTATGTGGTGGAAACCTCTATCGGTTTAGATAGAATGTTCTTGCGAGTAATGAGCGAAGCATTAAAAGAAGAGATTTTGGAAAATGGCGAAACTCGTATTGTGTTAAATTTACCGCCAGCATTATCACCAATTAAAGTGGCTATTTTACCTTTAGTAAAAAAAGATGGTTTACCAGAAAAAGCTAGAGAAATCATGGATACACTGAGATTTGTAGGCAGAACTTTTTACGAAGAAAAAGATTCTATCGGTAAACGTTACAGAAGAATGGATGCTTTAGGAACACCCTATTGCATTACGATCGACCATCAAACGTTGGAGGATAATACTGTTACCATTCGGGAACGAGATACTATGCAGCAAAATAGAATTCATATAAATGATATCGAGCAAATAGTTGGCTCAAAAGTTGATATGAATAATTTGCTTAGAAAAGCATTATAATTTTTGTTATTATAAAAACACTATTTACCATACTTGTTTTGTGTTGTACTGTATCTTTTAGTAAGGCACAATATTCTCCATATATTGGCACCTGGAATGGATACTTGATTACAGATACAGATAATGCAGATAACCAAAATGGACTGCCTGTTACTCTTTTTTTTTCAGACGATAACAAATTAGGAGAATTATCAGGCGAAATGACCATTCAATATCGCTACCAAACAGATGTTTACAGAGCAAAATATTCAGTTACCGGAACTTATAGCAAGTCAGCATCGAGAGTTTTTATCGAACAAAAAAAAATAATTTTTTGTGATATATTGCCAAAAGGCTTGCAATGGTGTTTTGGTAGTGGCACTTTCTCTTTACTACGAAATCCATATAAAAAGAAAAACTATTTAGATGGAATAATGTCTTCTAATTGCGGTAAAGAAAAAATGAGAATGATTATCGTAAAAAAATAATTTCCAGCCTCTTTATTCTTATTTCATCTAAAAAATGTGTAGATTCATTTTATGAAAACACGCATTACTTTATTTATATTAGGAATATTGCTTTTTGCAGCCTGCAAAAAAGAAATCAAAGAAGCAAGATTCAAAGAAAATACATTTACTACCTTATCATATAATGTTGCCGGACTTCCCGAAGGAATCAATAACGACCAATTTCCCGTAAAACATATTCCATTAATTAGCCCCAGATTAAATAATTACGATATAGTTTGCGTACAGGAAGACTTCAATTATCATAAAGAATTAATAAAAGATAATCATCATCCGTATAAGACAACATATTATGCCCGAGAAGGATCATTTGGCGATGGATTGAATATGTTTGCTCGTTTCCCTATTTTAAATTTCATGCGCACTACTTGGAATAAATGCAATGGATATGATTGTTTTACCCCAAAAGGATTTACTTATTCTCGTGTTAAGCTAACTCCCAATGCCTATATTGATGTATATAATTTACATTCAAACGCTAGTGTAGAGCCTGGAGATCTAGCAGCTCGTAGATCAAATATTTTACAGTTGTGTAATTATATACAATTCCGATCCAAAGATCATGCAGTTATCGTAATGGGTGATACCAACTGTCGTTATACACGCTCCGGCGATAATATTAGAGAATTGTTGGCATTAGGCTTTAAAGATGTTTGGATTGAAAAAGAAAGAAACGGTATTTTGCCCGATGCTAATGATATTGTAGTAGATGGCGAAGTAGTAGATAAAATATTTTATAGAAGCAATGAATTGATTCAGTTAATACCTTTAGAATATTCGCTTGTTACAAATAATTTTTTAGATAATGATGGAGAGTGGCTCTCTGATCATCGTCCATTATATACAAGATTTCAATTTAATATATTAAAATAAGGACACCCAATTTTATTTTACGGTCAACCACCAATAAAAAAAGGTCAAAAGCGAAAAACTTTTGACCTTTTTTATAGAGATTTTTGTGGTTATAATGCTGCTAAACCTGCTTCTGCAACGATATGATCGTTTTCTACAGTGCTACCAGAAACGCCGATTCCACCAATAACTACGTCACCAATTTTTATGGGTAAACCACCTGGGAATGTGATTAATCCACCATTAGAATGTTCGATATTGTATAAAGAACCACCCGGTTGAGATAGTGAACCAATTACGCCGGTAGGAAAATCAAAAAAACGTGCAGTTTTTGCTTTTTTGATAGAAATATCAATACTACCAAGCCATGCGTTATCTTGTCGTGCAAATGCTTTTAAGTTAGCACCCGCATCTACAATGGCGATGTTCATTTTTAATCCTAATTCAGTTGATTTTGCCTTTGCTGCTGCAATAATTTTTTCTGCTTGTTCTAATGTAATATCCATTTATGTTTGTTTTTATTTATTTTCTAAACAATAAAATATTGAAAATGTTTGATTCGTGCTTGAAAAACAGAACACCAGGTTAGAAAAATCTATATCCTTTGCCTGGATATAATGCTTCTTCTCCTAATTCCTCTTCAATACGTAGTAATTGATTGTATTTTGCCATGCGGTCACTACGCGACGCAGAACCAGTTTTTATTTGTCCGCAGTTTAATGCAACCGCTAAATCAGCAATCGTACTGTCTTCCGTTTCGCCACTTCGGTGGCTCATTACAGATGTATATTTATTTCTGTGAGCTAAATCTACCGCTTCAATAGTTTCTGTCAAAGAACCAATTTGGTTTACTTTCACCAAAATAGAATTAGCAATATTGTTTTTAATGCCTTCGTTCAATCGTTTTACGTTAGTAACAAATAAATCATCTCCCACCAATTGACATTTGTTTCCAATAGCTTCAGTCAATAATTTCCAACCCTTCCAGTCATCTTCCGCCAAGCCATCTTCTATAGATATAATAGGATATTTTTTTACCCATTTAGCCCAATATTCTACCATCTCTTCAGAAGACAATACTTTATTGTCTGATTTTTTGAAAATATATTTTTTCTTTTTCACATCATAAAACTCTGATGCTGCAGCATCCATGGCTATTTTCACCTGATCTCCTGGTTGGTATCCTGCACTTTCTATTGCTTTTAATACTGTTTCAATTGCTTCTTCGTTGCTTTTTATTTCAGGAGCAAAACCACCTTCATCGCCTACATTGGTAGAATATCCTTTCGCTTTTAATACCTTTTTTAAATGATGAAAAATTTCTACACCCATTCTCAATCCATCCGAAAAAGTATCTGCCCCAATTGGCACTATCATAAATTCCTGAAAATCTATTTTGTTGTCGGCATGTGCACCGCCATTTAAAATATTCATTAATGGAATTGGCAGCGTGCGAGCATTTGTTCCGCCAACATATCTATACAATGGCAAACCAGCAGCTTGCGCACCAGCTTTTGCTGCTGCTAATGAAACCGCTAATATGGCATTTGCCCCTAATTTCTTTTTATTTTCTGTGCCATCCAATTCTAATAAAATGGAATCTATTTCACGTTGTTTTAATATATTTTCACCTACCAATGCTTCTGCAATATATGTATTTACATTCGTTACGGCCTTCATAACGCCCTTGCCCATATACGTTTTACCTCCATCTCGTAATTCCACGGCTTCATGCGTTCCGGTGGAGGCGCCTGAGGGAACTGCTGCGCGACCTATAATGCCGCTGTCTGTAATTACATCTGCTTCTACGGTTGGATTGCCCCTCGAATCCAAAATTTGTCGGGCATGCACGGAAATAATGTGGCTCATGTTTTTTAGTTATTAGTTATTAGTTATTTTTTTTATGTAGGATAATAATAGCTATCTATCAAATTATTAATTAATATCTATTATCTTCTAACATTTTCCAATATACATAAATGTATCGTAAGCAAAAGTAATAATTCCGTTTTGTTTGTACTTACTAAATAAATCAACGATGGCATTTTTTAACTGTGGAAAATTATCATCCTCTTTATTTGGCATATAAGAAGAAGAAACAATACGACCAATCAATCCCTGCAAATCAAAATACTGTTCATATTGTAATGTAAATTTCTTAAACGTATTAGGCAAATAAAATTCTTCGATTATACTTTGAGTAATATTCCGATGAGAAATTTCATTGTAATCAGTTGCAAATTCTTTTATCAATTTTTCATATTCCTGCTGAAACGGATCCATTTCTTTTCTATCATTCCAAATCAGGCATAAATGCGCCCCATTGTTAGCAATACGCTGAAATTCTTGTTTAGTTTTTACTCTATCAAACCAATGAAAAGATTGAGCACACACAATTAAATCAACACTTTTGTCTTTCAAATTAGTAGATTCAGAACTACCGTTAATACTGATAAAATTATTATATTCGTATAATAAACCCTCCGATGCTTTGCGCATTGGTTCATTAGGCTCTACACCATATACAATATTACCATTTTCTAAAAATAATTTTGCAGACAAACCAGTGCCACTGCCTATATCCGCCACGATATCATCCACCATTAATCCAATTTCTAATTGTAAAATTGAAATAATACTTTCAGGATAACCTGGCCGATATTTAATGTAATTTTCTACTCGAGATGAAAAACGTTGCTTATAATCCATAGTGCAAACATATTGAAAAATTAGAATTTAATTTAAACACCAAACAGTGCACTCCTTAATAATACATACTATATATATAGTAGTACGGTTGTAGCTTTCAGCGTGCGTAAATAAAACAGTAAAATACTAAATTTTCAAGTGGTAAATAAATAGGAATACCAACACACAAGGCATGCATGAATAAACAATGCATAGCAACCATCTTACCCTGAAATACACAAGTATGCACGCACACCAAAAAAAGAAGAAAAATATGGTGTTGTTTTTTATCAAAATAAAATAAAAAACATAATTACTGAAAAAAAACATCAATAAATACAAAATTCAAACCACACAATAGGGTAATGGTATAGTCTATTTAAGGAATTACATCATTTAAAATACATATTAGAACCTTCTTTCTGCATAAAAATATCTAAAAGTAAATATCAAAACTCCAATTTTATCCAGTTTTTACAAAGTAAAATGATGATTTTAACCAATAAAATTCAATTAGAAATAAAAAAATGCTGTGCAAGCTCCCATATATTTTAATAAAAAATAGAACAATACAAGAAAATTATCAGTAAAATATCTCAATAAGTGAACGTGAATAAACAATTTTCAAAAAAAGAATCACCTTAAAAACAAGTAATTCAACCGGCATACACACCAAATTTCACTCATAAAATCAAAAAGAATGATAAAATACTATCTAATACCCCCAAAGCCCATTTACCCTTATGAATAACATACTCCATTTTGTTTTCAATTGCAACTGATTGAACTTAAGTATATTAATTAGAATAAGTATAAACTGTCAAATAAAACCTAAATCCAAATCTATGATATTAATATTGCTTCAAACAAAGTAAACAATTACTTAAAGAAGCCCAAACAATCAATAAAATATAATAGTTTGACGTTTTTTCATAAAATAATTAAACTATATTTTTAAAAAGACTTGACAATTAAAAATTGATTACTACCTTTGCCATCCGCTTTTGAAGAAAACAAATACAGTAGCATTCAAAACGAGGTAAAGAGTTCTTTTAGTGATTGAGTCAGCAAATAAAAAAAATAATTTTTTTTTGAAAA
>JBDKHK010000178.1:0-2500 GCA_039797705.1 Bacteroidota bacterium | reverse complement strand
CAAACGACCATTACAACCGTAGATTTCCGAATGGGGCAACCCGATACTTTGAAGAAGTATCGTTCGATAGAACGCTAACCCAGGGAACTGAAACATCTAAGTACCTGGAGGAAAAGAAAACAAAAGTGATTCCCTAAGTAGTGGCGAGCGAACAGGGAATAGCCTAAACCATAACGATTTCGGTCGTTACGGGGTTGTAGGACCACGACGTGATTATATTATCTTAAGCAGAAGAATTCTGGAAAGTTTTACCATAGTGGGTGATAGTCCCGTATGCGTACAGTTAATATGATCTAGTGGTATCCTGAGTAGTGCGGGACCAGAGAAATCTTGCATGAATCTGCCGGTACCATCCGGTAAGGCTAAATACTCCCGAGAGACCGATAGCGAACTAGTACCGTGAGGGAAAGGTGAAAAGTACCGCAAGAAGCGGAGTGAAATAGTACCTGAAACCATGTGCTTACAACCGGTCGGAGCCAATTTATTTGGTGACGGCGTGCCTTTTGCATAATGAGCCTACGAGTTACTCGTCATTGGCAAGGTTAACCTATAATGGGGAGCCGTAGCGAAAGCAAGTCTGAATAGGGCGAATAGTCAGTGGCGGTAGACGCGAAACCTGTGTGATCTACCCATGGGCAGGTTGAAGGTGTGGTAACACACACTGGAGGACCGAACCAATAAGCGTTGAAAAGCTTCTGGATGACCTGTGGGTAGGGGTGAAAGGCCAATCAAACTGGGAGATAGCTCGTACTCCCCGAAATGCATTTAGGTGCAGCCTCGGAATGTAAGTGTTATAGAGGTAGAGCTACCGATTGGACTAGGGGGCTTCACCGCCTACCAAATCCTGACGAACTCCGAATGCTATAACACATGTCCGGGAGTGAGGCGCGGGGTGCTAAGGTCACGCGCCGAAAGGGAAACAACCCAGATTATCAGCTAAGGCCTCTAAATCTATGTTAAGTTGAATAAACGATGTTTGGTTGCTATGACAGCTAGGATGTTTGCTTGGAAGCAGCAATTCATTTAAAGAGTGCGTAACAGCTCACTAGTCGAGTGACCGAGCGCGGAAAATAATCGGGCATCAAACATAGTGCCGAAGCTATAGGATACGTAAGTATCGGTAGGGGAGCATTCTGACCTGCATCGAAGGCGATTCGTAAGGATCTCTGGAGCGGTCAGAAAAGAAAATGTAGGCATAAGTAACGATAAAAAAAATGAAAAATTTTTTCGCCGTAAGTCTAAGGATTCCTGATCAACGCTAATCGAATCAGGGTTAGTCGGGTCCTAAGGTGTAACCCGAGAGGGGCAACCGATGGAAAGCTGGTTAATATTCCAGCACCTGCTTATACTGCGATGGGGTGACGAAGGTGTGAAAGTACCGCGTGGTTACGGAATATCACGTTAAAGGGTGTAGATGTTGAGAGGGTAGGCAAATCCGCCCTTGAATCGAACCGGATAGTACGCAAAGTCTTCGGACTGAGTGATAGTGTACCTAATCAAACTTCCAAGAAAAACCTCTAAGCTTCAGGTATAAGCAGCCCGTACCGTAAACCGACACAGGTAGACGAGGAGAGTATCCTCAGGCGCTCGAGTGAGTCACGGCTAAGGAACTCGGCAAAATGGACCCGTAACTTCGGGAGAAGGGTCGCCCCAGCAATGGGGCCGCAGTGAAAAGAATCAGGCGACTGTTTAACAAAAACACAGGGCTCTGCTAAATCGAAAGATGATGTATAGGGCCTGACACCTGCCCGGTGCTGGAAGGTTAAGGAAGGTTGTTAGCCGCAAGGCAAAGCTTCCGACTGAAGCCCCAGTAAACGGCGGCCGTAACTATAACGGTCCTAAGGTAGCGAAATTCCTTGTCGGGTAAGTTCCGACCTGCACGAATGGTGTAACGATCTGATTACTGTCTCAGCCGTGAGCTCGGTGAAATTGTAGTCCCGGTGAAGATGCCGGGTACCCGTAACGGGACGGAAAGACCCCGTGAACCTTCACTACAACTTTGCATTGACTTTGAGTAAACGATGTGTAGGATAGGTGGGAGACTTTGAAGCGGGCACGCTAGTGTTCGTGGAGTCAACGTTGAAATACCACCCTTTGTTTACTTAGAGCCTAACTCCTAATGGGAGAACATTGCATGGTGGGTAGTTTGACTGGGGTGGTCGCCTCCAAAAGAGTAACGGAGGCTTCCAAAGGTACCCTCAGCACGCTTGGTAACCGTGCGCAGAGTGTATTAGCATAAGGGTGCTTGACTGTGAGACCGACGGGTCGAGCAGGTACGAAAGTAGGGTAAAGTGATCCGGTGGTTCTGCATGGAAGGGCCATCGCTCAAAGGATAAAAGGTACTCCGGGGATAACAGGCTGATCTCCCCCAAGAGCTCATATCGACGGGGAGGTTTGGCACCTCGATGTCGGCTCGTCACATCCTGGGGCTGGAGAAGGTCCCAAGGGTTGAGCTGTTCGCTCATTAAAGTGGCACGCGAGCTGGGTTCAGAACGTCGCA
>JBDKHK010000177.1:0-26867 GCA_039797705.1 Bacteroidota bacterium | reverse complement strand
GTAAATATTAATACTTAGCCGCAAATTTTCCATTTGTAATAGTAACCTCTGTGTGTTCTGAATCATTGTTTGCTTTTCCACTAAAAGTTCCTTCTATTTCTGTTGCTGTTGCTTTAGTAACCACAAGTGTAAAATCATTTTCAGCTGGCGCAGCAGCCCAGCCAGTTGAGCCCTTTGTGTATGCAAATGTAGGAGTAGCGTTAGAGGATGACATCGGCTTTAAAGCATACGTACCTGGAGTAATATCAGCAGAAAGTATCAGCACGACTATCTCTGTTGTAAAGGTTTTAAGATTTACAGAGGATGCTGAAATATTAATTAATGCACTTGATTTACCAACAGTGCTCATTAAATCATCCGAACTGAAACTGCCAGAAGTAGCTCCAGAAGCCGATAATGAAATTTTAGATTTTCCGGGTTTCAATTTGTCTGCTGAAACGGATTCAGATTTTTTACAAGCGTTTAATAATAACATGCTTGCAAGTACAAAGAGGAAGGTGATTTTTCTCATAACGTATAATTTTATTTGTTTGTAATATATAAAGATATCTTATGCATAGTTATACCCATTTGATGGTATCTAATGTCGGCTAATGATTTATTGCCTTTTGATAATGGATGAACGAGAGAAATGACAGGAAACAATTTTATCTTTGAAGTCGTTTATAATATTTTAAAACAATAGAATATATTATGCAAGCAAAAGAAATAATTGCACAGCCTTTTACACTTCCCAATGGAGTAGTAGTAAAAAATAGAATACTAAAATCTGCTATGAGTGAAGCACTCGGAAATCGTGATGGAGAACCAAAGCCTGATTTAGCTAATTTGTATGGTGCATGGGCGGATGGCGGAATTGGAATATGTGTAACTGGTAATGTGATGATTGACAAACGTTATATTGGAGAGCCGGGGAATGTTATCATAGAAGACGAAAAATATTTAGAAGCATTGAAAAAATGGGCTAAAGCCGCCACACGCAACCACACTCAATGTTGGGTTCAATTAAATCATCCCGGAAAACAATCTCCGAAAGGATTAAATAAAGGGAATGTTGCGCCTTCGGCGGTGCCATTTCGCAAAGATTTACAAATGTTTTTTGATACGCCAAAAGAATTAACCGATGCCGAGATAGTTGATATAATACAACGCTTTGGAAGAGCGGCAGGCATTGTAAAAAAAGCTGGATTTAGTGGGGTGCAAATTCATGGAGCACACGGATATTTGGTAAGTCAATTTTTATCGCCACACCACAATATCCGTACAGATAAATGGGGTGGAAGTGCAGAAAACAGACGACGTTTTGTGCTGGAAGTTTATAAATCTATTCGTGAAAATGTAGGCAAAGATTTTCCCGTCAGTATTAAATTAAATTCAGCAGATTTTCAAAAAGGAGGCTTTACAGAAGAAGAATCCTTGGACGTAATTCGTGCATTGGCAGGTGCCGGCATTGATTTGACAGAAATCTCAGGAGGCACGTATGAAGCACCCATTATGACAGGAATTCGACAAAAAGAAAGTACCAGACAACGTGAAGCTTACTTTATGGATTTTGCCGAAAAAGCACGAAAAGTTTGTACTACTCCAATGGCTGTAACCGGCGGTTTCAGAACTACAGAAGGCATGGCACAGGCTATATCTTCTGGTGCAGTTGATTTTGTAGGCATTGCCCGCATCATGGCGATAGAAACAGATGCTCCAAAAAGATACTTAAATGGGGAAGCAACAAAGCACACCGTGAAGCCAATAAAAACAGGAATCCCTATGGTAGATAAAATGGGATTGATGGAAATATCTTGGTATTCTATGCAATTGAAACGTTTGGGAAAAGGCTTACCATCTAAACCCAATGAACCTGCTATCTGGGCACTTATTAAAATTGCCATTCATCAATTAGGACTCAACAAAAGGCTGCCACAAAGATTGAGAATGTAAATTAGAAATAGTGTAAAATTCTTTTGAACAGAATAAAAGGAAATACTGATCTATCCAACTATTTCGCTTAGTTTCTTTGCTATTTTATTGCGTAAATCATCATTTATCGGCATTAATGGCAAACGAACATAATCATTGCAAACTCCTAAATGTTTCATCGTCGCTTTTACACCCGCAGGATTACCTTGTTCAAATATATAAGTGATTAACTCATCTAATTGGTAAACAGTTTTTCTGGCAGATGCAAAATCACCAGCTAATGCTTGATGCACCATAGTAGAAAATTGCTTTGGCAAGGCATTCGCAATAACAGAAATAACGCCATCGTAGCCAATAGAAATTTGTGGAACAATTAAATCATCATTACCACTGATTAACAAAAAATCTTTCGGTTTTTCTCGGGCTAACCAAAAAATTTGCATCCAATCATTACTGGCTTCTTTAACACCAATAATATTTTTAAAATCATGGGCTAATTGCAACGTTGTGCTCGCACGAATATTGGAAGCAGTTCTTCCTGGAACATTATATAAAATAATCGGCATATCGGTATTGGTGGCAATAGCTTTGTAATGCTCATAAATACCTTCTTGCGTGGGTTTATTGTAATAAGGAGAAACCGACAAAATAGCATCCACTCCTGTTAAATCAGCCTGCTGAATATCCTCAATAATGCTTTTAGTATTATTGCCTCCAAATCCTGCAATTACAGGAACTCGTTTATTTGTTACTTCTACACATGCTTTTATTAAATCCTGCTTTTCTTTTTTATCTAATGTTACGGACTCTCCTGTTGTGCCTAATACGACCACATAATCCACTCCACCTTCAATCACATGATGGACTGTTTTTTCAAACTCGGGGAAGTTTATTTCTTTTTGTTCATTAAATGGTGTAACCAATGCAACACCAACGCCTTTTAAATTCAACATTTGTTTTTATTAAAAATTAATAATCGAAAATATATTATCACGTTCATTCTCTCATTTCTCAATTTTCTCACTTTTCACTCTCACTTTTCACTTTTCACTTTTCACTTTAAATAATTCTCTAAGTTCGAAATTAAATTAGAAATATTAGATTTTTCTTTTGAAATCAATATTAAATCATAGTTAGCATTGTTGGTTGCCTTGTTAAATCCAACCCGAAAACTAGCCAAAGAAACAGCCGATGCATATTCAAAGGGCAAACATTCTTCCGTACTAAAATTAATTAATAAATCAAACCTAGACTCTAAAAAATGATTGATTCCAGGACTGTCTGGTTTCCCGTACCACCCCACATTTTTATCCGTAATAAGAGGAAAGTTATACGCAAATCCAAACGCTCGTTTTGGTACATATCCTAATATTTCTACCGTTTTAAATTGAGATTTTAAATGCTTCGTATATTTCAAAACAATATCATTCGCCTGTAGGTTATTCGCTTCGAATAGAATACCAATAGTTTTAGCCTTTTGTAGAGTAATAGGGTTTCGGGCAATGGTTTCTTTTTGCCAAAATCGCAAAAATAGCCTGAATAGAAAAAATTTGATTCGGGTAATCATTGCCACAAAATTACAAAAAAGAATGAATGATGATGGTGTCACTAAATTTATGTTCCCGAGCACTCCGTTGACTGTATGAATAATTTTAATATCTTTAACCAAATCTCCCTTGAAAGATATAATTATATATGTCAGAAAATACAAATATACAAGAACTAGAACAGCAGTTGCAATACATAACTTCCCCTTCCCAAGAGCGAGTAGATATACTTTCTGCATTGATTGCATATTATCTAAATATTGATTTAAACAAGACAATCACACTGATAAATGAAGCACAAGCATTAGCCGAACAAATACAATATCAAGAGGGCATCGGGTTGTCCATTCATCAACGCGGAGTGTATCATTATCAGCTTTATGATTATGAAAATGCGCTTGAACATTACCTGCAAGCAGATAAAATATTATCCAAAAGTACAAATTGGAAAAACAGCATTAAGCCAAAGGCTAATATCGCCATGGTCTATATTCATACACAACAATACCAAGAAGCATTGCGTATTTATAAGGAAATTGAAAATGAAATAAAATCCATTCCAAATGATATTATTCATGCCCAAATGTATATTAATATTGATGCAGCATATTGCTTTTTAAATGACCCTGAAAATGGTATTGTATATTCAAAAAAAGCATTAGATATTTCTGAAAAACTCCATAGTAGATATGGAATTGCTATTAGTGAATCTAATTATGGTGGACATCTTATTTTATTGAATAAACCCAAACAAGCTTTATATCATATAACCAAATCAAATGAAATTTGTGAAAAGGATGGATTTAATATCATACAATTAGGCAATTTTTTAAAATATACGGATTGCTATGTAAGATTACAAAAATATGAACCTGCGCTCGCCTTTGCAAATAAAGGAATAGTACTTGCTCAAAATATTCAAGATATTGAAAAAGAAGCATCCATCACCAAGCATATTATAGATATTTATGAACAGCAACATGATTTTGAGAATGCTTTACTCGCTTCAAAAAAATATATTAAACTCAGAGAAAAAATGCTGAATAATGAGAAAATAAAATCGTTTAATATGCTCCAGGTAAAATATGAAACAGAAAAAAAAGAAGCAGCATTAAATCAACTAAAATTAGAGCAAACACAAAGCGAACTCACTGCTTTAAAAGCACAAATGAATCCACATTTTATTTTCAATGCATTAAATTCTATTCAGGAATTATATACCATTGGCGATAAGAAAATGGCAAATGAGCAAATGGGAAATTTTGCTTCGTTAACTCGTAAAATTTTAGATGTTTCTGGCAAACAAAAAATCGCATTAGCAGAAGAAATTGAAATATTGACAAAGTATTTAGAACTAGAAAATATGCGTTTTGAAAATGACTTTATTTATCATATAAAATTCTCTGATGCTATTGACGAAGATTATATTCAATTGCCACCAATGCTGATTCAACCATATATTGAAAATGCAGTAAAACATGGCTTGTTGCACAAAAAAAGCACTAAACAACTCGATATTTATTTTGATATAAATGAAGAAGAAACTTTGTTGCAATGCATTATTGAAGACAATGGAATCGGTAGAAAAGCATCAACAGAATTTAATAAAAATAGAATTGCACATGAATCATTTTCTACTGCCGCCACAGAAAAACGCTTAAAATTATTGAACGATAATTCGAATAACGCTATTGCTGTTTTATTTGAAGATAAATATGATGAACATCAACAAGCTACTGGTACAAAAGTGATTTTACAAATTCCTGTAAAATAAAAATAATAGAACACGGAAAACACGGATTTTACAGATAAACACTGTATGGAAATCCGTTAAATCCGTTTCATCTGTCAAATCTGTGTTCTATACAAACCAAAAAAGCGACACTTTTTCAAGCATCGCCCCAAAACAATCATTTTAAAAACAATTTATTTTTTTTATGGAATGTTTTATGGTTTTGATAGTAAAATTATAGTTTGCTAATTAATTGTACTTTGCCATCCATTTCTGATGAAGCTACCAATAATAAAGCACCTTTCTTGCCTTTTTCATACATAAAAAGTTTATCGCCAGCATCCATTTTTATAGTAGTTACAATATTTTTTTGCAAACGATAAGTGCCGCCGCTACCAGCATTTATAACGGTGATTTCATCCGCACCATCATTTTTTAATTTGATATTGATAGCGTTACTGCTATAAAAACTTGTTTTTATTTTTGAATGGGCAAAGTTGATATTCGAATACGTCATCAGCATTATAAATGCGGCAACAGCAACTATTATTAAATTTTTCTTTTTCATTTTGTAGAATTATTGATTTATTTCATGTCAAAATTGAATAAATTTCTTTATTTCTATTTCTAACAATTCATCAATGGTAGTTTTCATTTCATAAGGGGTACAAATCTTGTGTATATTGTTTTAATTCTTTTACTTTGAAACAATGAAATACAAAGCCATTATTATTGATGATGAAGCAAAAGCACGACGATTGTTGCAATTGTTAATAGAAGAAAATTGCAAAGACATTGAAATAGTAGCACAGGCAGAAGACGTACCCAGCGGAGTGAAAGCCATTCGTGAACACCAGCCAGATATTGTTTTTTCGGATATAGACATGCCTGTTTACAATGGGTTTCAATTATTGGATTTTGTAGATAAGACAGATTTTGAACTGATTTATTGCACCGCACACAACGATTTTGCACTCAAGGCTTTTGAAGTATCGGCAGTGGGATATTTAGTAAAACCAATTCAAATTTCCTTACTAATAAGCACCGTTGAAAAGGCTATAAAATTGCGAAAAATACCATCTACAATTGCGGAACGATTAGAAACACTAAAACAAAACACCAAACAAAATACCTTAAATAGAATTGCTTTACCACTGAGTGATAGTTTGCGTTTTGTAGATTTGACAAGCATCCTATATTTAGAAGCAGAAGGCGCATATACACACGTAATCTTAAATGATAAATCGAAACTATTAATAAGCAAAAAACTGAAAGAATTTGAAAATTTATTATCAGACAATAAAAATTTCTTTCGCATACATCGTACATATATGATTAATACCGATGCCATTAAGGAATATACCAAAGCAGACGGTGGCAGCATAACGATGAGCAATAACGATATTGTCCCCGTAGCCCGCGATCGTAAAGACGATTTTCAGCGCATCATTCAAAATATTAGACTTTGAAATGGTTTTTTCTCAAAAAAAAATCCAAAAATATAAGCTACTATTGCGAATATAAAAAATAGTAGTATATTTGCACTCGCTTAAAAAAGCAAGATTCGGTAGTTCATTTAGTTAGAATGTGTTCCTGTTATCTCGTCTGAGGCGAGACGGCTTCAAGTTCTGAGTCTTAGTATAATATTTGAACGGTTCGGTAGTTCAGCTGGTTAGAATACGTGCCTGTCACGCACGGGGTCGCGGGTTCGAATCCCGTCCGGACCGCAAAAGTCCTCAAGAAATTGAGGACTTTTTTTATTTAATGGTAAATTGAATTTTATCTAAAATCTTATTGCTTCGCTTGCTGTTGCACCCATTCCATTGCCATTCTTAGTTGTCCATAACTAAATCTATCTCCAAAAAATTGTTTTAAAGGCGAAACAGACAAACCGTCTTCAGGATTCATTTCTTTTCTAATATCCTCAATATCTTCTTTTGATAAAAAATGATAAATATCCACCTCGCCTGTTGCAATAAATTGTGATAAATGCCCTTCGATAGTGCTCTCTGCCATGCTTCTTTCTGTAGCTATTTCTGCAATAGTTTTACCTTCTTGAAATAAACGCAAACTTTCTCGGTGCGATTCGCCTTTCTGTGGTTTCACTTTCAACTTCTCACTCAGCGCAGTATCCGCTATGTAAAACGAACCGCCCTCATAAAAAGCAGTATCGCCAAATTGAAGTTTTTCTATATGTTTTAATTTAGTAATCAAGGCTTGTTCTATTTCTGTAGCTTTTTTCAAAAAACCACGAACACCCTTTTTATTTTGTAATGAATTATTGTGTTGATGAAAAGGCTGAATGATATCTTTTGCTAATTTCTCTCCAAAATAATTGATCGCTTTCAATACTCGCTCTTGTAATAAAGTTTGATTTTCAAGTTGCTCAATTCGCTTTAGAATTTCTTGCAACTGATTAGAGAAATTGCTCGCAGTTTTGTTTAGTTCCCGCATCAAATTTTCCATATTTCTAATAAGAGAAAGTGTTTGTTCTTTTTCAGGTAATTTCTTTTCTTCCGCAAACAAATAAAAATCATTCAGTAAAATTACCATCTTATGCCAATCGAATCTTTTGATAAGTTGTTTCTTGGCAAATTCTATTTTTTGATGCGGCAATTGTTGCTGCATCTCCTCTTCAGAAGATAGATGGTTTTCCGTATAATCCACAATACGCTGATCGCTCATAATGGCAATTGCAGAAATAGGAGTTAATAAATACAATCCATTAATGGAGGTGCAACGGCTAAGTGCAACATATACCTGCCCTGGCGCAAAAGACTGCCCGGCATCTATAACGGCTTTCTCAAAAGTTAATCCCTGGCTTTTGTGAATAGTAATAGCCCAAGCCAACCGCAAAGGATATTGAGTAAAACTCCCGATTACTTCTTCTTCTATCTTATCATTGGAAGAATTAAATTGATAACGAATGTTTTCCCATTTTTCCTTTTCTACTACAAATTCATTTCCATCATCAAAAAATTGTACGGTTATTTCTTCTGGAGTGATTTTTTTAACCGTTGCCAATTTTCCGTTGTAATATCGTTTTTCGTGATTGCTATCATTTCGGATAAACATTACTTGTGCACCAGGTTTTAGCACTAATTTGGATTCGGTTGGAAAAGCATTTTCATAAAATTCTCCATCTATAGAAGCCGTATATTCATAAGCATCACTTTCTAATTTTTGTAAATGAGCCTGATTGATTCGATCTACTTTCACATTATGCGTAGAGAGTGTAATAAAATCATCCAACGCTTGAATTACTTCTGGTTGATACCGATGATTTAATTCGTAAAAATCATCTTCCTGCATTTCGTTATTTCGTACTTTATTTAATAGGCGGATAAATTTTTCTTCATTTTGACGATAAATACGGGCAAACTCAATATTCCAAAAATTACATTCTTTCATTACTTGTGCGCTGAAAAAAAAGGGGGTGTCGTAATAATCATTCATTATCGCCCATTCATCCTCTTTTATAACGGGTGGCAGCTGAAATAAATCTCCGATAAATAAGATTTGAACACCACCAAAAGCCTCCTCCTGATTCTTTCGGATAGTCCTTAAAATAGTATCAATGGCATCTAAAGTATCGCAGCGGAGCATACTTACTTCATCAATAATTAATAATTCCAATTCTTTTATCAGCTCTATTTTAGCTTTCCCAAATTTGAACTTTTCAAATAAGGAAGGAATATTGCTAAAATTGGCAGGCACCCTTTGTTTAGTTGGTAGAAATGCATTAAAGGGCAATTGAAAAAGAGAATGTAACGTAACGCCATTTGCATTGATAGCAGCCACTCCCGTAGGCGCTGCAACTACCATATTTTTGCTACAATTTTTAGTAATGGAGTGTAAAAAAGTCGTTTTACCGGTACCAGCTTTTCCTGTAACAAATACATTTTCAGATGTTTTAATTACAAATTCAGTAGCTAAATGATGCGCAATATCTATTTCTTCCATTCGATAAAATTACTTGTTTAAAATTCAATTCTGTTATTGAGAGTTCTGGTTGAATCAATTTCCATAAGTATTTTAGTTTTTCCATAAAAATAAATTTTGAAAATAGAATTTTAACATTATATTTACAGTAACAAAAAACAAAAATTATGTACAAAAAATCAATTATCCTCGGAGCAATTGCATGTGTAATGATGCTTACATTCTCTTGCAAAAAAGACAACGGTCTTTCAAAAAACATTAACAACATCATTTCCCAAAAAATCATAGATGATTTACAAAAGCGAGGGATGACGATTAACAAAGGTAGCACACCGCCTACGCTTCCGGCTATTGTGCTTGCAAGTTCATTTACATTAGTGAGCCCTTATGGTGCCGCAGATGGTTGGTCTGTTGGAAAAGTTATAGCTGATTATAAATATCGCTTCTCTGGCCAAACAGGAGATCAAGTTAAATTAGATTATAAAAATAGCGGTTCAGATTATGCTACCGGCATGGCATCTTTCTTATCAGGAAGTGGAAATAAATTTTCACTTTTTGCACAAGTGACAGGAACATCTTCTGGAATAAATTACAAATCAGTAAAAATAATTTCAGGCGAAGTTACGGCAGATGGCATTAAAGATTTTCATGAAGCATTAGTATTGACCGAAAAAGAAGGAGATGAAAGTAATTCAATTCTGATGCCAGTGGGTGCAGGTAGAATATGGAAAGACGGAGATGGTCTTGCGGAAACAATTTCGACATATCGTTTAAATCCTGCTGCATCTACGAATAGTGATGCTGCTTCTAATATGAGTGGTAAATAAACTATTCAGACAGCTTTTAAATAATTATAAATTATTATGACCCTTTCAAGAATTTAGAATCTTGAAAGGGTTGTTTTTTTATAAATTGCCTGATTTTTAATGAGTTTTATCCTATGTGCACAATTCCTCATTAATTATGACAAAAATCATCTACCTTTTGCAAACTTAATACTATCTTTGCGTGTCTTAAATAAACAATGATACTTTCAGCAAGTCAGATATCTGTATTCTTACCGGTAGCCATGATGTTCGTAGTGGCATTAGGTTTCGTAGGTTTAGTAATGGGTCTTACCCACTGGATGGGGCCTAAGCGTAAATCAAAAATTAAATTAGAAAGTTTTGAGTGCGGTATAGAAGTGCAAGGCAATGCTCGTTCTCCTATATCCGTTAAGTACTTTTTAGTGGCAATCTTATATGTTCTGTTTGATGTAGAAGTGATTTTTATGTATCCTTGGGCAGTCAACTTTAAACAATTAGGATTGTTAGGTATAATAGAAATGTTCTCTTTTATCTCCGTTTTCTTAGTAGGGTTTTTCTATATTATTAAAAAAGGAGCATTAGAGTGGGAGTAATGGATATTTTATATTTCTGCTGTTGAAAAACAAAAGAAAAAAGAATAAATAAAATGAGTAAAACAACTGTTGATATAAACCCGGCATACCAACCCGAAGGATATGAAGGACAAGGTTTTTTTGCTACTTCCTTAGATAAAGTTGTAGGACTAGCAAGAGCCAACTCATTGTGGCCCTTACCCTTTGCTACCTCTTGTTGTGGTATCGAATTTATGGCCACTATGGCAGCACATTATGATATTGGTCGTTTTGGTTCAGAGCGGTTAAGTTTCTCTCCTCGTCAGGCAGATTTATTAATGGTAATGGGAACTATTTCTAAAAAAATGGGACCTATTTTGCGTCAAGTATATGAGCAAATGGCAGAGCCTAAATGGGTTTTGTGTATGGGAGCCTGTGCAAGCACTGGCGGAATTTTTGACACCTACAGTGTGTTACAAGGAATAGATCGCATCATTCCCGTAGATGTATATATTCCAGGATGTGCACCACGTCCAGAGCAAGTACTGGACGGTATTTTACAAATACAGAAATTGGCAGAAACGGAAGAACGTAGAAGAAGAGAATCACCAGAATACAAGGCAATGTTGGCTCAATACGGAATACAATAAAAAATGAACGAACTCTTAGAAATAGTACAAAATAAATTGCAAGATAAATTCGGAGAGGCTTTGCTTATTTCCGAAATGCAATACGATTTCCCTGTATTTATTATAAAGAAAGAAAAAATAAAGGAGGTAATTCGATTTTTAAAAGAAGACGAAGAATTAAATTTCCATTTCCTCACAACACTTTGCGGAATACATTTGCCAGACAATCAGCCAGAAGAAGAATTTGGCGTGATGTATCAACTGCATAATATGCCAAAAGGTTGGCGCATCCGACTTAAAATATTCATGCCTAAAGCAGACTTGGATGTACCAACTTTAACCGATTTATATAAAACGGCGAATTGGATGGAGCGACAAGAATATGACTTTTTTGGATTCAACTTCGTTGGGCATCCCAATTTGGTTCGTATCCTAAATATGGATGAGATGAATTATTTCCCCTTGCGCAAAGAATACCCATTGGAAGATGCCTTGCGAGAGGATAAAGATGATAAAATGTTTGGAAGATAATGACGGATTTAAACATTATACAAAATAAAGAAAAGAATTATACGACCTTAAATCTAGGGCCTACCCATCCTGCAACACACGGTATTTTTCAAAATGTTTTAACCATGGACGGGGAAATTATTGTAGATGCAGTCTCAACGGTAGGATATATTCATCGAGCATTTGAAAAATTAGCAGAACGCCGTCCTTTTAATCAAATTACACCTATTACAGACAGGCTGAACTATTGTTCTTCTCCTATAAATAATATAGGATGGCACATGACGGTAGAAAAATTAATCAATGCAGAAATTCCAAAACGTGCACAATATATGCGTGTCATTATTATGGAATTATCGAGAATCGCAGACCATATTATTTGTGATACTGTAATTGCTGTAGATACGGGCGCACTTTCAGGATTTTTACATTTATTCCAATACAGAGAACATATTTACGAAATATTTGAAGAAATATGTGGAGCACGCCTAACCACCAATATTGGTCGTATCGGCGGTTTAGAAAGAGATTTTTCCCCAAAAGTATGGAGCAAGATAGATGAGTTTTTAAAAGCCTTTCCAATTGGATTAAAAGAATTCCAAAAATTAGTGGATAGAAACCGAATCTTTATGGACAGAACCGTAAATGTTGGAGGTATTTCTGCCGAAAATGCTTTGGATTACGGATTCACCGGACCTAATTTGCGCGCAGCAGGAGTAGATTACGATGTTCGAGTTGCCAACCCATATTCTTCTTATGAAGATTTCGAATTTAAAATTCCAGTTGGAACAAATGGAGATATTTTTGATAGATATATGGTGCGCATGGAAGAAATGTGGCAAAGCATACACATCATAGAGCAAGCAGTAAAAAATATTCCCGACGGCAATTTTCATGCAGACTTACCCGATTTTTATTTACCTGAAAAACAGGAAGTGTATAGCAAAATGGAAGAACTAATTTACCATTTTAAAATAGTTATGGGTGAAACTGATATTCCTAAAGGAGAAGTATATCATTGTGTAGAAGGGGGAAATGGAGAATTAGGTTTTTATTTAATAAGCGACGGTGGTCGTCAGCCATTCCGATTGCATTTCCGCCGACCATGCTTTATTTATTATCAAGCATACCCGGAGATTATAAAAGGCTCCATGCTGAGCGATGCTATCATCACCATGAGTAGCATGAATGTGATTGCTGGAGAGTTAGATGCATAGAAAAGTAAGGGATAAATAAAATAAATGCCCAAACAAAAAGAAAAAATAAAATGACCACAACGGAAGAAATAAAATTTAACGAAGAAGCACTTAAAATAGTAGAAGAAATACTAAACCAATATCCTACTGATAAAAGTAAATCTGCGTTGTTGCCATTGTTACACTTGGCACAGGCCGAATTTGATGGATGGTTGTCTGTTCCGGTAATGGATTATGTAGCTTCCATTTTAAAAATAAAACCAATTGAAGTATATGAAGTAGCCACATTCTATTCTATGTTCCATTTAGAACCAGTAGGAAAATATTTGATAGAAATATGCCAAACAAGTTCCTGTTGGATGTGTGGATCAGAAGATGTTATTAACTATTTAGAAGATAAATTAGGTGTAGAAACGGGAGATATAACTCCTGACGGAATGTTCCAAGTAAGAAAGGTAGAATGTTTAGGCTCTTGCGGAACAGCTCCAATGTTTCAAATTGGAGAAAAATATTATGAAAACCTAACTTTTGAAAAGATAGATGCCATTTTAGACGAATTAAGAAAGGAAAATAAAAGAAGTAGATACGTATAAAATTTTAAAAACATGTTGAATTAATCATTCAACTTTATATAAAAATGAGTAAGAAAATACTTTTAGAATATGACCACATTGAAGGGATAAGCACTTTAGAAGTGTACCGTAAAAATAATGGATACAAGTCTTTGGAAAAAGTACTAAAGACAATGAAGCCTGAAGATGTAGTGGAAGAAGTGAAAAAATCCGGCTTGAGAGGTCGTGGCGGTGCAGGATTTCCTACTGGAAGAAAATGGAGTTTTATAGCAAAACCCGAAGGCGTTCCACGTCATTTAGTTTGCAATGCAGACGAATCAGAACCCGGAACTTTTAAAGACAGGTATTTAATGGAGCGCATTCCTCATCTTTTAATAGAAGGGATGATAGTTTCCAGCTATGCGTTAGGCGCACATACTTCCTATATCTATGTGAGAGGAGAATTTTATTACATCATAAAAATATTACAAAAAGCCATAAAAGAAGCCTATACCGCAGGGTTGTTGGGCAAAAATATTTTAGGCTCAGGATATGATTTGGATTTATATGTGCAGCCAGGAGCTGGTGCATATATCTGCGGAGAGGAAACAGCATTGATAGAATCCTTAGAAGGAAAAAGAGGAAACCCACGTATAAAACCACCCTTCCCGGCAATTGCAGGTTTGTGGGGACGACCTACTGTTGTAAATAATGTTGAAACAATCGCAACAGTAGTTCCAATTATTAGCATGGGTGGCGAAGAATATGCAAAAATAGGAGTTGGAAATTCTACAGGAACTAAATTAATATCCGCTTCCGGACATATTAATAAACCAGGCGTATATGAAATAGACATGGGTGTTCCCGTAGAAGAATTTATTTACAGCGACCAATATTGTGGAGGAATTCGTAACGGGAAAAAAATGAAAGCTGTAGTAGCAGGAGGCTCTTCCGTTCCAATTTTACCAGCAGAATTAATTCTCAAAACTGCCAAAGGCACTCCACGTTTAATGACCTATGAATCTTTAAATGAAGGAGGATTTGCAACCGGTACAATGTTGGGCTCTGGTGGTTTTATTGTAATGGATGAAGATACTTCCATTGTAAAAAATTTATTCACTTTTGCCCGATTCTATCGTCATGAAAGTTGCGGGCAATGTTCTCCATGTAGAGAAGGAACCGGATGGATGGAAAAAATTCTGTATAAATTTATCAATGGAACAGCCACCTTAGAGGATATAGATTTATTGTGGGATATACAATCCAAAATTGAGGGAAAAACCATTTGTCCATTAGGAGATGCAGCCGCATGGCCAGTGGCATCTGCCATTCGACATTTTAGACATGAATTTGAGGAATACGTAAAAAAACCTGAATCTATTAAAGACGTGAAACATTATTTTAGATTAAATAACCTGGAACAATACGCATAAAATGGCAAAGGTAACTATAGACGATATCACCATCGAAGTTCCGGACGGCACCACCATTTTGGAGGCTGCAAGAAGAATAGATGAATTGCATGATACTAACATTGCACCGCCGACAATGTGTTATTACTCTAAGTTGAAAACAACAGGAGGTTATTGCAGAACATGTATCGTAGAAGTAGCAGCAGGCTCGGCAAGCGATCCACGTCCAATGCCGAAACCAGTAGCCAGCTGCCGTACCGCCGTAGTAGATGGAATGATAGTAAAAAATACTACCTCACCAGAATTATTAGAAGCACGTGCAGGAGTAGTAGAATTCTTGTTAATCAATCACCCATTGGATTGTCCAGTATGCGACCAAGCCGGAGAATGTAATTTACAAGATTTGAGTTATGAAAATGGTAAAGCGGCCTCTCGTTATCAATTCCCAAAAAGAACTTTTGAACCAATAGATATTGGCGATAAAATTAAATTAAACATGAACCGTTGTATCATGTGCTGGCGATGCGTAAAAGTATGCGACCAAATAACAGACGAACGGGTACATGGAGTAATCAATCGTGGATGGGATGCAGAAATTTCTACCTATATAGAAAAAGCAATAGACAATGATTTCTCGGGAAATGTAATTGACGCCTGTCCAGTTGGTGCATTAACCGATAGAACTTTTCGTTTTAAAAGTAGAGTATGGTTTACCAAACCATTGGACGCACACAGAGATTGCCCTAAATGCACCGGTAAAGTTCGCTTGTGGATGAAAGGAGATGACGTATTGCGTGTTACAGGACGCAAAAACAGATGGGGAGAAGTAGAAGATTTTATTTGTAATGACTGTCGTTTTGAACGCAAAAAAACCAGCGATTGGACGGTTGAAGGCCCAAGTAAAATTAACCACCACTCTGTAATTGTTCAAAATCATTACGAGTTGAAACAATTGCAATTAGGCATAAAGAAACAAGTACAACAATTAAACGGAATAAAATCAGCATTGGGAGAAGGTCCGTTAAATCCAAATAATATTGAACAGCAATGATTATTTTCATAATATATAAAGCCATTCTCGTGTTGTTGGTGTTCTTAATTTCCCTAGGAGTAGCAGCTTACTCTACTTATGGAGAACGCAAAGTGGCAGCATTTATGCAAGACCGTATTGGACCAGACAGAGCAGGCCCTTTTGGGATTATGCAGCCACTGGCAGATGGATTGAAAATGTTTATGAAAGAAGAAATTATTCCATCTGTTTCCAATAAATATTTGTTTATTCTCGGGCCAAGTTTGGCAATGTTAACGGCATTAATGACCGGCGTTGTTGTTCCTTGGGGAGGAGATATTACAATAGGAAACATGTCTTTTCCATTACAAATTACCGATATAAACGTCGGCATTTTATATATTTTTGGTGTAGTTTCCTTTGGAGTGTATGGCATTATGATTGGCGGCTGGGCATCTAATAATAAATACTCCCTATTAGGAGCTTTACGGGCTTCCTCTCAAATGATTAGCTACGAAATTGCAATGGGATTAGCAATTGTAGCATTAGTAATGACAACAGGTACCTTGAGCTTGTCAGAAATTGCAAAACAACAAGGAGGAAATTGGATTAATTTCATTTACCAACCTTTGGGATGTTTGATATTTATTATATGTGCTTTTGCAGAAACCAACAGAACACCATTCGACTTGCCAGAATGTGAAACGGAATTAGTAGGTGGATATCACACAGAATACTCCTCTATGAAACTTGGTTTCTATTTGTTTGCAGAATACATCAATATGTTTACTTCTTCTGCAATTATTATGACATTATACTTTGGTGGATATAATTTGCCATTCCAAAATTTTATTGCCAATCATATAGATGGAAATATATTGTCGCTCCTTCAATTTGGCTTTTTCTTCTTGAAAGTATTATTTGGTATATTCTTTTTTATGTGGGTGCGATGGACAGTACCAAGATTTAGATATGACCAATTAATGAACTTAGGTTGGAAAATTTTGATACCATTGTCTATTTTTAATATTTTACTCACAGGCGTAATGATGTATGCATTAGGAAAAGTATAAAATAGATTGTAAAATATAGTAGCAGTATGCAGTTAACCGACAGAAAAATAGTAGTAGTAAAAAAAGAGATGACTCTTGTAGAGAAGTTATACCTTCCCGCTATTGCAAATGGTATGATTATTACAATGAAACATCTATTTAAAAAACCTGCCACTGTAAGATACCCCGAAGTAAAACGAGAGTTTGCCGAAATATACAGAGGTCAACATGTTTTAAAACGAGATGATGCTGGTGCAGAACGTTGTACCGCCTGTGGCTTGTGTGCAGTAGCTTGCCCTGCTGAGGCCATTACAATGACGGCAGCTGAACGCAAAAAAGGAGAAGAACATTTATACAGAGAAGAAAAATATGCCTCCGTTTATGAAATAAATATGCTGCGTTGCATCTATTGCGGATTATGTGAAGAAGCATGCCCAAAAGAAGCCATCTTTTTAACAGATAGAATTGTTCCAGTATCGGTAGATAGAGAAGGAATGATTTTCGGGAAAGATATATTGGTAGAAGATGTCAACAATCGTATAGATGTAGCAGTACGCCAAACGCCTGAAGTATTAGAGTTCAAAAAAAATAAGGCAATGGGACACAACCAAACATGGGAAGATCAACAAAAATTATTAAAACCTAAAAAACATCATTAAAATATAAGATAAGACAAAAACATCATTATAAATCGTAAATTGTAAATTAAGAAATGCAGCTATCTCAATATTTATTTTTCTTCTTATCATTTGTCGCCATCTTTAGCGCCCTATTGGTCATTTTTGATAAAAATCCAGTACATTCTGTCTTGTATTTGATAGTTACCTTCTTTGCTATTGCGGGTCATTATTTAATTTTAAATGCTCAATTTTTAGCTGTTGTAAACGTTATCGTATATGCCGGTGCTATTATGGTGTTGTTTTTATATGTTGTAATGATGCTCAATTTAAATAAAGAAATTGAACCACATAAAAAAAACATACCGAAAGTAGCCGCTGTTATTGCTTCGGGTGTATTTATGTTGATGCTGATTGGATTGCTAAAGGGTGCAGAAACAAACATGCTACCAGCCGCAAGAAATAGCAACATTGGATTGATTAATAGCTTAGGTACTGTATTGTTTAAAGAATATATGTTACCGTTTGAATTATCTGCCGTATTGTTTTTATCTGCCATGGTAGGGGCGGTATTTTTAAGTAAAAAAGAAATTCATTAAGAAGTAAAGAGTAAAAAGTAAAAGAACTTATAACTTACAACTAACGACTGATAACTAAAAAATATGAAAGAAGTAATAATAGGTATTCCGATTCAATGGTACATTTATCTGAGCGTAATACTATTTTGTATTGGCGTATTAGGCGTATTATTTCGTAGAAATGCCATCATTATTTTTATGTGTGTAGAATTGATGTTGTGCGCCGTCAATTTATTAATGGTTGCCTTCTCTCGTTATTTGGGAGATTCCAGTGCGCAAGTATTTGTGTTTTTTGTGATGGCAGTAGCAGCCGCAGAAGTAGCAGTCGGATTAGCCATATTAATGATGATATATCGAAATACTAATTCTACCGACATTGATACATTGAATAAATTAAAATGGTAAAAATTTAAATTAAATATGAATATGAAAAAAATTGCATTGTATGTTTTGTTAGTGGTGGCACTATCTTCCTGTGTAACAAAAAAGAAATTCCAAACCACACAAACAGAAAAATCCAAAATAGAAATGGCATTGCGTCAAACTACTTCTGACTTAGCAGAGTGTGAAAAGAAATTTGCTACCAAATCAGGAGATTATGATGATTTGGCACAACAATTAGAAAAAGCCAAAGCCAAAATTGACGAATTAAAAAAAGAAGTAGAATATCAAAAATCTGCTAATGGCAAATTATTAGACCAAATGTCTGCCTTATCCGTTATTAGCAAAGAAGGAGCAGAAAGTATCCGAAAATCACTAGAAACTATTGATAAACAACGCGGAGAATTGTCCGATTTAAATTCACAAATCCGTTCTAAAGATTCCTTGAATTTAGTATTAGTAGTCAACCTAAAACGCTCTTTATCCGATGTAAATGATACCGATGTAAACGTAAAAGTAGATAAAGGTGTCGTGTTGATTTCCTTATCAGACAATATGCTATACAAATCGGGCAGCTATGAAATTTCTACTAAAGCAGGCTCTGTTTTAGAAAAAATATCCAAAGTAATCAATGACTATAAAACATTTGATGTATTGATAGAAGGAAATACAGACAATGTTCCTATTGCCAGCAATTGCATGACAGATAATTGGGATTTAAGTGTAAAAAGAGCTACTTCTGTTGCAAGAATTTTACAAAAAAATTACAGTGTAGATCCTTCCAGAATTATTGCAGGAGGACGCTCTGAATACAATGGTAAAGTGCCTAATGACACAAAAGCAAACAAATCAACCAATAGACGTACAGAAATCATCATCATGCCCAAATTGGATGAATTCTTCAAATTATTAGAGATTAAAAATTAAAAGAAAGCGTGGAGCAATTAGTATATCTTATTCCTTTATTTCCATTAGTGAGTTTTATCATACTTGCTTTGTTTGGTAAAAATTTGTCTAAAAGTGTAACTACATTTTTAGCACCTGGAAGCGTATTAGCTTCTTTTATAATGACATTAATGATATTTGCAACGCAATTATCAACCCAACAAGCAGTAACCGTTCCCATAATATCATGGATTCATGTAGGAGATTTTAAAGCAGATATTGCATTCTTAGTAGATTCACTATCCCTTATTTTTACATTGGTTATAACAGGAGTAGGCTTTCTGATTCACGTATATTCCACCGGCTATATGCACAACGATAAAGACTACAATAGGTACTTCTCTTATTTGAATTTGTTTGTCTTTTTTATGTTATTGTTAGTATTGGGCGACAATCTATTATTAATGTTTGTAGGCTGGGAAGGCGTTGGTTTGTGTTCTTATTTATTAATAGGATTTTGGTTTAAAAACATTAATTATGCCAGTGCTGGCAAAAAAGCGTTCGTTATGAATCGCATCGGCGATGTAGGCTTCTTATTAGGAACCATCTTGCTGTTTGGTGTTTTTGGAACCATCAATTATCATCAAATTTTTGCCGTAGCAGGAAATGTAGTAATAGACGGAAAGCTAATTACTTGGATAACTTTATTATTATTTATAGGAGCAATGGGTAAATCTGCTCAAATTCCATTATACACTTGGTTGCCCGATGCAATGGCAGGCCCAACGCCGGTTTCTGCATTAATTCATGCCGCCACTATGGTAACAGCCGGTATTTATTTGGTAGTAAGGTTAGGCGTGTTATTCTCCATGTCAACATTCACCATGCATGTTATAGCAATTGTCGGCATTACCACCTCTTTATTGGCAGCAACAATTGCACTATTCCAAAACGACATAAAAAAAGTATTAGCGTATTCTACCGTTTCGCAATTGGGTTTAATATTTTGCGCATTAGGCGTAGGAGCCTTTTCGGCAGGCGTATTTCACGTAGTAACACACGCATTCTTTAAAGCACTTTTATTCTTAGGTGCAGGCAGCGTTATTCATGGCATGAGCGGCGACCAAGATATTAGAAACATGGGCGGATTAAAAAATAAAATGCCCATCACTTATATCACTTTTTTAATAGCAACCTTAGCAATAGCAGGAATTCCGCCATTTGCAGGATTCTTTTCTAAAGACCAAATGCTGGCCGAAATTTTTGCACAAAATAAATTATTGTTTGCCCTTGCATTACTTGCTTCCTTGATGACGACATTCTATATGTTCCGGTTGTTGTTTTTAACTTTCTTTGGAGGATTTAGAGGAAATAATATCGTAAAAAATCATGTACACGAATCACCCAAAAGCATGACCATTCCATTGATAGTTTTAGCAGCACTTTCTGCAGTAGGAGGATTTGTTGGTTTTCCTCACGAGTTAGGGCATGCAGTAGGAATTCATCATTGGTTAGACGGTTTCTTGGCAAGCTCAATAAAATTACAAGAAGCAAATATTTCCTTAAATACAGAATTGATTTTAATGACGATAACAATCGTATTAATTTTATCCGTAGTGTTTGCTGCAAAAATAATATATATAAACAAAAAATCAGTTCCAGAGGCCGATGAAGCTGCCATGCCATTATTCAAAGAAATTGCCTATAATAAATTTTATATAGATGAAATTTATGAAGCAATTATTGTAAATCCATTAGATAAATTATCCCGTTTCTTCTATCAATATATTGAACGCTCTGGTATAGATTCCATAGTAAATGGCATCGGTACATCCGTTACCAATTGGAGCCAATTGTTGAGATTGTCACAAACGGGTGGATTAGGTTTCTATGTAATAGCCATGGTGGTAGGTATGATAGTATTAATCATTTTGGCATTTGTAAAATTGTAGTCAAAACTGATTTTCTACAAAAGATATAAAAGAACGATGAGTGTAAAATTAAATAGAAAGAGGAGTAAAATTGCAATATCGACTTTGAATTTCTTTTGTGACAATAAAAATATATTTAACGAGCGTTTAAGCAGTAGAAATAAAAATTGAAATGTTAGTACTTTTATTAATCATATTACCCCTGTTGTTTGCAATCCTAACCATTGCAGCAGGAGAGAAACAAGCCAAAAATATAGCCGTAACAGGAGCATTGCTAACTTTTGCCGCAGGTTTATTTGGATTTATTCAATTCACACAAAATGCCGCTTCAGAAATTTTCACCTATCATGTAAAATGGATACAGGCATTAGGCGCAGATTTTTATTTAAAAGCAGACGGCATTAGCATTATCTTAGTATTGCTAACAGTATTGCTGACACCATTTATTATTCAAAGCGCACAAGGTCGTTCTATCAGAAACCCTAAAGCATATTTCAGTTTAATTTTATTAATGCAAAGCGCTTTGCTCGGCGTTTTTTTAGCAAAAGATGCCTTGTTATTTTATGTTTTTTGGGAATTGGCTTTAATTCCCATCTATTTAATTGCCTTAATTTGGGGCGGACAAGGAAGGAAGAAAATTACCCTCAAATTTTTCCTATTTACATTATTTGGTAGCTTATTTATGTTGCTCGCCATTATTTTTGTGTGGTTGCACAATCCAACAAGAAGTTTTAGTTTATATGAATTTTATAAAGTCGGAGCACAATTATCTGCCCACCAGCAATTATTCGTATTCATTGCATTTTATTTAGCATTCGCTATCAAAATTCCAATTTTTCCTCTGCACACTTGGCAGCCCGATACGTATGTGGTAGCACCTACACAAGGAACAATGTTATTGTCCGGCATCATGCTGAAAATGGGAACATTTGCCCTAATCGTTTGGCTAATCCCTATCGCACCATTAGGCTGGAAAATAGCTTCTAAATATGTAATTATTTTAAGTGTAATAAGTGTAGTATATGGTTCATTAATGACCCTTGTACAACACAATTTTAAACGACTATTAGCATACTCATCTTTAGGACATGTTGGTTTAATAACCGCTGGTATTTTTTCATGGAATCTACAAGGAGTACAAGGCGGTTTATATCAAATGTTATCACACGGTATTAATGTGGTGGCTTTATTCTATATCTGCGATATCATTCAGAGCAGAATGCATACAGATACCATGCAAAAATTAGGAGGCATCCGAAATGTATCTCGCGTATTTAGTATATTGTTTATGGTGATAATGTTTGGAAGTATTGCATTGCCATTTACCAATGGATTTGTAGGGGAATTTTTATTAATTCACGGCGTATTCCAATACAATGCAATCATGGCCGTTTTGGCAGCTTTACCCGTTATTTTAGGAGCCTTATATATGTTGCGAGCTTATCAAAATATGATGCACGGCGAAACCAATACATTAACAGAAACATTTGGAGAAATTACCTTCAACGAAAAACTATTATTAGGATGCTTGGTGGTGTTAGTTATTTTCTTTGGAATATTCCCGAATATAATATTGAATGTTTCCGAACCACAGGTAAAACAACTGATAGATCAGGTGCAAAATGCAGTAGCGATAGTAAAGCATTAAAAATATAGTGAAGAGAAAAAAATGAAAGAATTAATATTATTATCAGGATTAGGAGTGCTGTCATTAATTGCAGAAATTCTAAATGTTCGCAAACTGATATATCCATTAGTGATTATAGGATTATTGTTGAATATAGGATTTTGTATCAATGACTTTGGCAGTAATGAGAATGTATATGGAATGTTGATTTTGGACAGAGTTCCATTAGTATTTACTATTCTACTTTCTTTTATCGCCATTTTATGGTTTACAATGGCAAACCATTTCTTTGAAGATGAAACAAATATAAGCGATCATTTCTCCTTAGTATTATTCTCCATGGTAGGCGTTTTTGTCCTTACCTCCTATACGCATTTAGTGATGTTGTTTTTAGGAATAGAAATACTTTCTATCCCTGTTTATGTGTTGGCAGGTTCTGAAAAACGAAATATTTATTCCAATGAAGCCGCATTCAAATACTTCCTTTTAGGCGCCTTTGCCAGTGGATTTTTATTACTAGGAATTACTTTTTTATACGGTGCCTTAGGTAGTTTTAATATCATTCAAATCGCCTCTACCGCTATGACACAATTTGGTATAAGCGCACCTTTGTTAGTAATAGGTACCTTGTTAATACTTTTTGCTTTGGCATTTAAAATGTCTGCAGCACCATTTCATTTTTGGGCACCAGACGTATATGATGGCGCACCAACTGTTATAACAGCATATATGGCAACCGTAGTAAAAATTGGAGCAGTAGCAGGTTTTTATCGCTTGTTTAGTATCATACTTTCTTTTTATCCAGAATATGTAACTATTTTAATTATCATTGCCCTACTCACTATCATAATAGGAAATACATTAGCCGCCACACAATCAAGTATTAAACGCTTATTGGCATATTCCAGCATAGGTCATGCAGGATTTATTATTTTAGGAATAGCAGCACTCACGCCTTCTACTCCTTATGTAACATGGTTTTATTTATTAGCATATACCCTAGCAAGCATCGCTTCTTTTTGGGTACTGATGCTGGTAGAGAAAGCCTCTAATGGTAAAGTAGATATGGTGGTATTTAAAGGATTAATCAAACGTAGTCCGGTATTGACAGGAGCAATGATTCTTTCCTTACTGTCAATGGCTGGTATTCCTCCTTTGGCAGGATTCTTTGCCAAGTATTTTATATTAGTTAATGTGATAGACAAAGGATTTATATTAATAGCAGTCATTGCTATTCTGGCCTCTTTAATTGGGGTGTATGCCTATTTTAGACTCATTATTTCTATGTTTTCTTCACCTAGTGAAGAGCATGCCATCACTATAGAGGTATCCATTTGGAATAAAATTGCATTGATACTGATTTCAACCATATTATTGATAGTTGGTATATTGCCAGATGCAGCTTTTAATTTGCTTTTTAGATAAAATAAATACCTATGAAATTCAATAATCTACTTTGGGAAATCTCAGACGATATACTGACGATTACCATCAACCGTGCAGACAAATTAAATGCACTAAACGGAGAAACTATTCTCGAAATAAAAGATGCATTTACTGAAGCACGCACAGTAGAACATCTAAAAGGAATTATCCTTACAGGTGCAGGAGAAAAAGCATTTGTAGCCGGAGCAGATATTTCAGAATTTCAAGAATTAGATACACAACAAGCAAAAACGTTAGCACAACGCGGGCATGATATTTTCTTTTTAATAGAACACACTTCCATTCCAGTTATTGCAGTAGTAAATGGCTTTGCATTGGGCGGTGGCTGTGAATTATCGATGGCTTGCCACATGCGTATTGCCACAGCAAATGCAAAATTCGGGCAGCCCGAAGTAAATCTAGGAATCATTGCCGGATATGGTGGCACACAACGTTTAATTCAATATATAGGAAAAGCAAAAGCTTTAGAGTTACATCTCACTGCGGATATGATAGACGCTCCAACTGCCTTGAATTTAGGATTAGTAAATTATGTGGAAGCAGATAAAGATGCAGCAATTGAAAAAGCAAAATCAATTATACAAAAGATAGGAACAAAAGGACCCGTTGCCGTAGCAAAAGTAATTGAATGTACCAATGCTTATTATAAAGATGGAGTAGATGGTTTTGATTACGAAGTAAATGCTTTTGCTTCTTTATTTAGAACAGAAGACGTAAAAGAAGGCGTAAGTGCATTTTTAGAAAAACGCAAACCAGCATTTAAAGGAAAATAATTTGATGTATAATTAAAAGAATGGAAAAACAATTGAAGTTCTTTATACTTATTACTAACTACTTAATACTTAAATATGGAATACAGAATAGAAAAAGACACGATGGGACAAGTAAAAGTACCTGCAAACGTGTATTGGGGCGCACAAACTGAACGCTCTGTAGAAAATTTCAAAATAGCACAAGACATCAATAAGATGCCAAAAGAAATTATTCATGCTTTTGCTTACCTAAAAAAAGCAGCAGCCATTACTAATTATAAAGCAAAAGTGTTGGATAAACAAAAATGCGATATCATCGGTAAAGTGTGTGATGAAATTTTAGAAGGAAAACTAAACGACCAATTTCCTTTAGTCGTTTGGCAAACCGGCTCGGGCACACAATCCAACATGAATGTAAACGAAGTAGTTGCATACCGTGCGCATGTTTTGTTGGGCGGTAAATTAACCGATGAGAAAAAATTGGTGGCACCTAATGATGATGTCAATAAATCTCAATCTTCCAATGATACATTCCCTACTGCTATGCATATTGCAGCATATACTATCTTGGTGGAAAAAACTATCCCAGGCATTAAAAAGTTGAGAAATACATTAGCCAAAAAATCTAAGGAATTTAAAGACATTGTAAAAATTGGGCGTACCCATTTTATGGATGCAACACCGTTGACATTAGGACAAGAGTTCTCAGGATACGTTTCTCAATTAGACCACGGACTAAGAGCAATTGAAAATACATTAGCGCATCTGTCCGAGTTAGCTTTAGGCGGAACAGCCGTAGGAACTGGTATCAACACGCCTAAAGGATATGCAAAAAATGTAGCCAAAGAAATTGCCAATTTAACAGGACTGCCCTTTATAACAGCAGACAATAAATTTGAATCATTGGCAGCACACGATGCCATTGTGGAGGCTCACGGGGCTTTAAAAACAGTAGCAGTTTCATTGATGAAAATTGGTAATGATATTCGTATGTTATCCTCTGGGCCACGTTGCGGAATTGGAGAAATTCATATTCCCGACAATGAGCCAGGTTCTTCTATTATGCCAGGAAAAGTAAACCCTACACAATGCGAAGCTATGACTATGGTGGCAGCGCAAGTGTTAGGAAATGATGTTGCCATCAATATCGGCGGTAGCAATGGTCATTTTGAACTGAATGTTTTTAAACCTTTAATGATTTACAATTTCCTACACAGTGCCCGCTTAATTGGCGATGTAACTATGTCCTTTAATGATAAATGTGCTACTGGTATTGAGCCATTGAGAGATAATATAAAGAAAAACTTAGAAAATTCATTGATGTTAGTGACAGCATTAAATACTAAAATAGGATATTATAAAGCAGCTGAAATTGCACAAACAGCTCATCAGAAAAACCAAACGTTGAAACAAACTGCTGTAGAATTAGGCTATGTTACCGCTAAGCAATTTGATGAATGGGTAAGACCAGAAGATATGATTGGTGGATTGAAATAATTATTTTTTAGCCACGAAAAGTCAGGAGTTGAAAATTATTTTTCGGACTATAACTCCATATTTTTTTACCTTCCCTCCATTTCTCACAAATGTGGAGGGAATTGTTTTTTCAGAATATTGTTATGTGGTAATGTACTGAAAAATAGTTGGTGGAATTTAAACTTAAAATGAATTCCTCTTTTTTATTTAGTATTTCAAACCACTTTGCAAATAAGGCAGTTTGCTGCTGGTTGTTATTTTAGAGAGGCCGTTTTTTCTATTAATTTATCGGCTATTTTTGCAGATTGATTTTTATAATAACT
>JBDKHK010000176.1:0-25050 GCA_039797705.1 Bacteroidota bacterium | reverse complement strand
TTGACTTTAGAACAAATAAATACGTTCATAGACTTGCCAAAAGCTGAATTAAAAACCTTATTAGAAGACCTTAGTAAAAAGGGTTATTTGAAATTTGAACATCCTAAAAAATTGGTTAAACTTCAAACAGAAAATGGTATTTCAACCTCACGCATTTATGACGAAACTAAACCAAAAGGCTACAATATTGTAACTGGAAAATTGAGTTTTGAAATAAACAAAGTACTTGACCCAAAGGATATTGCTCCAACTTTGGTAGCTACAGATGTTTCTCGTTTAGCCGTCCCAGACGGAAACGGTTTGCGTAGATTGACTATTCGTGAAGGTTTACGACTGTTCGGTTATCCCGAATGGTACGAAATTCCAACGAAAGAATATGATGCTTTCGATTTATTGGGAAATACGGTTGCTGTTCCTGTGGTGGAATTTGTAGCCAATAAATTAGCCCAAGTTTTTGTTAGCGAACTTGTAGTTTAACGCCAGTATGTTCTTCGTAATTTTTCAAAACATTTTGTAACCAATGTCCGTTGGTGTGGCGTGACTGCGGATATTGGTAGCGTGTTTCGTTGAGTGCAGTAAGGAATTCTTCTAACGAATTGAATGGTTTAAAGGTTGTTCTTTCCGAATACCAAGTTGAAGGACGAATATTGTAAATGACGCTTTTCTTCTCCTGAACTTTTAACGGATAAGTTCCGCTCGGACATGCCAATTCCCAAATCTTTTTTATCCAAACATTTTTAATTGTTATTTCGCTACCATTCATTTGGTAAGCAAAAATCAGATAATCGGAATTAAGTCTGTAAGCAGAAGTTAAAAGTGAATTGCAGTAAGAGTCGAAGTTAGCCAAATCGAAACCTGGACCTCTGTCCCAATCAAAAGTTTTTACTTCAAGCAAGTCCAGTTTTTTGTTGTGTTTGTCTAAATTAAAATCAGGGAAAACTTGCGAATTTGTATTTTCTTCAAATTCAATTTTTTCTGCCATCATCCA
Source organism: Bacteroidota bacterium (assembly GCA_039797705.1). Taxonomy (GTDB): domain Bacteria; phylum Bacteroidota; class Bacteroidia; order Chitinophagales; family JADIYW01; genus JADJSS01. The sequence continues at coordinate 24,062 of JBDKHK010000176.1, read as the reverse complement.
AGCTTTTAACCATTCTTGAAGTAAATTACCAACGGTATCTTTAGTTTCTACAGAAATTGTCAGGTCTTTAAGTGAAAAATTGATCATTCCTTTTTCTCCAATAATTTTGTATTCGTTTACCAATTTATTATAAAGTTCCTGTCCTGATAATTTCATTATTTCCGTTTGTTAGATTTTGTGCAATGGTATTAATTTTTTCTTGATGTTCGGTCTTGGTGTGTGGTCGGGTAATATGGCAGTTGTCTAGTAAGTTGTTTACATTAAATTTCTACTTAAAAATTGCAATATTCAATTAATGATTTAACTTTACAGTCCATAACCACTTAACAGTTATGGCAAAGTTTATTTTCGTTACCGGCGGTGTAACTTCTTCTCTCGGCAAAGGTATTTTAGCAGCATCTTTAGCAAAATTATTACAAGCACGTGGCTTACGTGTTACTATCCAAAAATTTGATCCATATATTAATATCGATCCAGGAACCATGAATCCTTATGAGCATGGCGAATGTTATGTAACTGAAGATGGAGCAGAAACAGATTTAGATTTAGGGCATTACGAGCGTTTCTTGGGCGTTTATACATCTCAGGCAAACAATGTTACTACTGGCAAAATATATCAAGAAGTTATTAATCGCGAGCGCAGAGGCGATTATTTGGGAAAAACAGTACAAGTCATTCCTCATATTACGGATGAAGTAAAAAGAAGAATGTTATTACTTGGAACAACAGACCAATATGATGTTATTTTGACAGAAATTGGCGGCACCGTGGGCGATATTGAATCTCTACCTTTTATAGAAGCCATTCGTCAATTAAAATGGACTTTGCCTAAATCAGATTATCTTATTATACACCTTACCTTGGTGCCATATTTAGCATCTGCCAAAGAGTTAAAAACAAAACCTACACAACACAGTGTAAAAGAATTGCAATCCTATGGTGTAAATCCACATGTTATTGTTTGCAGAACAGAACATCCATTAGGAAATGAACGAAAACGAAAAATTGCAGAATTTTGCAACGTTGACTATGATTCTGTACTCGAAGCATTAGATGCAGAAACGATATATGATGTTCCATTATTATTGAAAAAAGAAAAATTAGACCAATTAGTTTTAAATAAATTAGGCTATGAAAATATGCCAGAAACAGAGCTTACAGAATGGAATGGCTTTTTACAACGATATAAATTTCCTAAAAAAGAAATCACCATTGGATTAATTGGAAAATATGTAGAATTGAAAGATGCTTATATCTCCATATATGAATCATTTGTACATGCAGGCGCATACAATGAATGTAAAGTAAATGTGATTCAATTAAAAGCAGAAGATATCAATAGGAATAATATAAAAGAAAAATTAGGAAATTTAGATGGAATATTTGTTGCTCCAGGCTTTGGACAGCGCGGTATAGACGGAAAAATTTTATCTATACAATATGCCCGTGAAAATAATATCCCATTCTTAGGTGTCTGCTTGGGAATGCAAATGGCGGCTATCGAGTTTGCAAAAAATGTTCTAAAATTAGAAGATGCCACCTCCACAGAGATGAAACAAATGTGTGCAAATCCTATTATCGATATGATGCAAGAACAAAAAACCATTGTAAATATGGGAGGCACCATGCGTTTGGGTGCATTCAAATGTCATATTAAAGAAAACACATTAGCTCATCAAATTTATGGCCAAACAGATATTTCCGAAAGACACCGCCATCGTTATGAATTTAACAATAAATATCTTGAAATATTTCACGACCATGGCATGATAGCCAGCGGTATCAATCCCGACTCCGATTTAGTAGAAATTATTGAAATGCCTGCACACAAATTTTTTATCGGAGTACAATTTCACCCAGAATACAAGAGTACTATTTTAAAACCACATCCACTGTTTTGTGCCTTTGTAAAAGCCTGTTTAGTTTAGTTTAGTTTAGTTTAATTTTTGAACATTGTAGTTTATATCTATTTATTAAAAATAAAAAAACATCATAAAACAATATAAATTCTACTTCGTTTATTAATACAAAAATTAATGAATATTCTTTTACAGCACAATAATATTTCATATTTGAAAAATTATTGTGCTGTATTAATTTTGAAGAAAGTATTAGGGGAAATCAATATTTTATTTTACATTAATACACAAAAGCTATTTAAATGTAAATGATAATATGATAGAAACGACAGAACAAGCCAGAGAATTTATTAAAAATTTAAAACGCTCAGATAATTGGATAAGCGATGGTGAATTATTTGAAAAACTACAACAATGCGAAAGCCTTATAAAACATGATACTCAGGAAGAATTGCTTCCATATCTTGGTGTAAATTTTTGCCTTTATTATATTGATATTAGTGATTATAAAAATGCTTGGAATTATGCAGAGATTGCTATAAAATATGCAGAAAAATATGAAAACACAGAATGTTTACTTAATGCATTAAGTTTACAACATAGAATACATCGTTTATTAGGAAACTTAGAAGCTGCGCAAATCTCCATCAGCAAACAAATAGAGTTAGCCCATAAATATAATGCTCCAAATCAATTAGCAGGTGCATATCTTAATCAGGCTGTTATCTTTCACAAGCAGCGCTTGAAATCAAATACAAAGGAAGCATATTTAAGGGCTATTGAGTATGTTATAAAATCCAATAATTTATTTTATATCGCTACTTATCATATTAGTTATGCCGGCGTTTTAATAGATTTCAAAGAAGAGGAGGAAGCATTACCCTTTCTGAAAAAAGGATTTGATATTGCCCAAGAAAATAATTTCTCTCGTCCATTGGCGATAGCATATTCAAACTATGGATTAATATATCAGACCAAAGGAGAAGAAGAAAAATGTATTAATGCCTATAAAACCAGTATTCAGTTATTTGAAGAAATACAAAGTAGCAATGATGCCATTATGGCAAAAATAATGTTAGCAGATGCTTATATTGCTTTTAATCATTTAGAAAAATCAGAAAATATTTTAAATGAAACTATAGAATTTTCAGAAAGGAATGATTTAAAATACAATCAAATTGGAATTTATGAAGCACTCAGTGCCTTAATGGAAAAAAGAGAACATTACCAAGACGCACTAAAATATCATAAAAAACTCATAGAAGTAAAGGAAGAATATTTAAATGCTGAATCAGAAAAACGAATTCAAAATGTAGAACAACACCAAAGAATCAATATCCTAAAAATTGAAAAACAAAATGCAGAAAATATGGCAAATCTGAAACACGATTTTCTTGCCAATATGAGCCATGAAATAAGAACGCCCATAAATAGTATTTTGGGAATTTGTTATTTATTACAACAACAATCACTCAATACCGTACAATTTGATTATATAAATCGATTAAAACGCTCCGGTGAGAATTTATTAGGCATAGTAAATGATGTATTAGATATTTCTAAAATAGAATCCGGTAAAATGGATTTAGTACACGAACCAATTTCTATTTATTCTATTCTTCAGGATGTACACCAATCTTTAGAACCAAAGGCTACTGACAAAAAAATTGCATTTACCGTTTCCACTCATTTTGAAAAAGAATTTACTGTCATCAGTGATCCTGTCCGATTGTACCAGGTATTATTAAATCTTGCATCCAATGCGCTTAAATTTACTATCGAAGGATTTGTTTCCATAGAAGCGCGTATTACTAATAAAAAAAATAAATTTACAGAAATTACTTTTATTGTAAAAGACTCTGGAATTGGAATTGCACAGGAAAAAATAAATAGAATTTTTGAACGCTACGAACAAGCAGATGCTACTATAAAAAATACTTTTGGCGGTACGGGCTTGGGATTATCCATTTCAAAAAAAATAGTAGAGTTAATGCATGGCACTATTGATGCAAAGAGTGAACTTAATAAAGGAACAGAATTTATTGTCAGCATTCCATTTGAAACAAGCCTGCAACAAGCACCAGCTGCTTTCGACATGAGCTCCATTTCAATAGAATCTACTAATAATATTTGTATTGTAATTGCAGACGATAATACTGAAAATCGCCTGATAGCGAGGGAAATTTTATTGAATTTCAATCCTTCCATAAAAATTATGGAAGCAGAAAACGGGCAAGAAGTATTGCAAATGATAAATGCCAATACCGTAAATATTATCTTTATGGATTTCGATATGCCGATAATGAATGGCATTGAAGCGGCACAAGCCATTCGTGCCAATGTAAGTAATCATTCTATAAAAATCATTGGCAATACTGCTTCTTTAATTACTTTATCTATAGAGGAAATTAAATCATTGGGATTCGATGATTTTATTCCAAAACCCTTTAAACCAGAAGAATTAATAAAGAAGATTGTTTATTTATAATAAACATTAATGCAAACAACTATTTTACCAACTATTTTTTAGTATTTGAATATTTAGCAGAATATACAATTATGGATGTTCTGCATCTATAATAATCCGTCTTTGAGATGCCTTATCTTCCGAAGACGGAATATCATCAACTGTAATATGAATTATATTCGTCCTTTTTTTGGCAATATTATCATTATATATTTTATAATTAATTATTAATGGAACCACAGTATATATAGCTGGTTCTTTTTTAGAAGTAATCCATATATCTACTCTAAAATCTTTTCCTTCTGCCACAGAACTGGTAAGCATTTTTAGTGGCAATGGTCCATTATATGGAATACCTGTATCGTATTTCGAATTTTCATTAGGATTTAGTTGTGCATTAACAACCAAATCTGAATTTAAAGGATGACCATCTTTTCCCTTTAATTCAAACGCAAAACCTTTTTTTCCCATAGTTATAGTTTTTTATTGAAGAAATAATTATTAAATTAAATTTATAATTTATTTTTTATAATTCAAAGAAAATCTACTATTAAAAAAAATTGATTGTTGAATCGGTAAACGGTTGATTGATTAAATAAGTGGTGAGCGATTGTCTAATTTTAATACATTATTCTTCGCTCATGTACGGATAACTATAGTATTTTGCAGGTACATAATTTTCTTTTACGGTGCGCGGTGATACCCATCTCAATAAATTCCATTTGCTGCCCGCTTTATCATTAGTGCCTGATTTTCTGGCTCCGCCAAATGGTTGCTGTCCCACTACTGCTCCGGTGCATTTATCGTTTACATAAAAATTTCCAGCACTATTTGTTAATGCTAATTTCATTTTTTCTACAGCATACATATCCTGTGCAATAACGGCACCTGTTAAAGCATATTCAGAAGTGGTATCCACTAAATGGAGCGTTGCGTCTAAATCTACGTCCTCATAAATATAAATAGTTAGTACTGGTCCAAAAATTTCTTCTACCATAGTGAGCGAACGAGGATCTTTTGTAAGAATAACAGTAGGCTCAATAAAATATCCATTTTCTTTATTATAATTTCCACCAAACAATATCGTATTGTCAGGATTATCTTTGGCTTGTTCTATATAACGTGTAATTCTATTAAAAGCATTCTCCGAAATAACAGCTCCCATTATTACAGAAAAATCTTCTATATTTCCGATTCTAAATGTTTTCAATGCCGCATGCATTTTTTCCCATGTTTTTTTCCAAATAGATGTAGGGATATATGCACGGGAGCAAGCCGAACATTTTTGTCCCTGATACTCAAAAGCACCACGCAAAAGGGCCGTTGCTAACACATCAATATCGGCACTATTGTGCGCCAAAATAAAATCTTTTCCACCTGTTTCTCCTACTATACGAGGATAGTTTTTATAAAGATGTAAATTCTTTCCTATTGTTTCCCAAATTGCATTAAACACTTTAGTGGAGCCAGTATAATGTACTCCTGCAAAATCGGGATGAGATAAAATAATATGAGTAGTTTCCGCAGCATCTGCCATGATCATATTAATTACACCGGCGGGCAATCCAGCTTGTTTGAAAATATCCATTACTGTCCATGCCGAATAAATTTGAGTATTGGATGGTTTCCACACCACTACATTTCCCATCAATGCTGGCGAAGCAGGCAGGTTTCCAGCTATTGCAGTAAAATTAAATGGAGTAATGGCATAAATAAAACCTTCCAAAGAACGATATTCTATAGTATTTCGGATGGTATCACTTTGTATAGGCTGTTCTTTATAAATTTCCGAAGCAAAGTAAACATTGAATCGTAAGAAATCTGCCAATTCGCAAGCGGCATCTATTTCTGCCTGATAAACATTTTTAGATTGTCCTAACATGGTGGCCGCATTGATAGAAGCCCGATAAGGACCTGCGATTAAATCAGCGGCTTTGAGGAAAATTGCCGCACGATCTTCCCAGTGCATATTTGCCCATTTTGTTCTCGCCTGTAATGCTGCGTCTATAGCTTGTTCTACATAAATAGAATTTCCAACATGATATTGTGCAATTTTATGTGTTAATTCATGTGGTGGAAAAATATCTATGGTAATGTTGGTTCGCACTTCTTTTCCATCAATAAACATTGGTATGTCTTGAACGTTCAGCTTTCTACGTTCTAATTCTGATTTCAATGTAGCACGTTCTGTACTTCCTGATAAATATCCTAAGATAGCCTCGTTTTTGGGAATAGATATAGGCGCAATTTTATTGGGCATAAGGAGAAATTTAGTAGTAAAACATAAAGCCTAAACAAACTGTTTAATCTTTCATTTTAAAATTATCATTTTATTTCAAGAAATAGGAAAAATTGTCAAGATTTATTTTTCATACAAAGGGCTCGAAGAGGAAAAGCTCTTTCTTCTATTTCGTTTCTAATTTATTTGGAAATATTCTAAAAAAATAAAATAATTACACATTCTTAAATGCCACTACTCTGGTATATTCTTTATCAAAATTTTGATGATTATTTTCTGCTTGTTCCGTAGAATAACTTAATTGTGTATTAAAATATTGATTGATTTCATCTAAGCAACCCGCTAATTGTGGGCGGTCAAAATATAATCTTCCTGTTCGTCTGATAATAAAATCGGAGGTATTGTTTGTTAATTCATATTCTAAGCAATATTCTGCTTCGGCAAGTAAGAGATTGTCTTTAAAATTAGTTTGGGCAGAAGCCAAAATATATTCAGTATTGCTACCATATTTTAAAACTAAATCTAATACATCATCTAAATAAAATTGTTTGAAATCATCTTGCAAATCTCTGGCATATTCATTTGGATATTTTTCTAAATGTCCGCCACTTAATTTAATAAATTCTGTTGCACAAGGATTAAACTGTCTTCCTTCTTCTATTTTCAATTGTTTACACACTACATTCACACTTCGTTCTGCCATTTTTCTATAACCAGTGAGTTTTCCTCCAGCAATAGAAATTAAATTTGAATCCGAAATAAAGATTTCGTCTTTTCTGGATAAATCCGATGGTGATTTTCCGTCTTCATGAATTAATGGCCGCAAGCCTGCCCAAGTAGATTCTACCTCTTCTATTTTTAACTCAGCAGACGGAAACATGTGGTTGGCGGCATTCAGGATATAAATAACATCTTCTTTATGAGCATAAGGAAAATTTTTATCTTCATTATAATTGGTGTCTGTTGTTCCTAAATATATTTTTTTGCCTCTTGGAATAGCAAAAATCATACGACCATCTTCTACATCAAAATAAACTGCTTGCTGAATAGGAAGTCTTTCTTTGGGTATAACAATGTGTATTCCTTTTGTAAGATGTAATCTTTTTTTGTGGAGAGAATTATCTTTTTTTCGCAATTCATCCACCCAAGGACCGCAAGCATTTATTATTTTTTTTGCTTTAATATGAAAATGAATATTATTTATCATATCTGTGCAATTTGCTCCATTTACTTTATTGGATACAGTATGTGTGAAAGAATTAAATGCAACATAATTTACACATAGTGCTCCTTTTTCAACGGCAGTTTTCATTACTTCTACACACAATCTGGCATCATCGCTGCGATATTCTACATACATTCCTCCGCCTTTCAAAATAGAAGTATTTAGTAAAGGTTCTTGTTCTAAGGTTTTCTCTTTCGAGAGCATATTACGACGCTCATCTTTTTCCACACCTGCTAATCTATCATAAACATACAAACCTAAAGAAGTAGAATATTTTCCTAAAGAACCTCCTTCTATAATCGGTAACAATATTCGTTCGGGAATAACAATATGTGGTGCATTTTTATACAATATTGTGCGCTCCTGTCCTACTTCTCTTACTATTCCAAATTCTAATTGTTTAAGGTAGCGCAATCCTCCGTGAATTAATTTAGTAGAACGTGAACTGGTTCCAGATGCAAAATCTGCCTTTTCTATTAAACACACTTTTAATCCACGTGCTACTGCATCTAATGCGATGCCGGCACCGGTAATACCTCCGCCTATTACTAATAAATCAAAGGTTTCTTCTTGTAATTGTTGAATATATCGAGTTCGATTTCTTGCTGAGAAAGACATGCTACTAAGTTATAAAGATAATTGTATGTGTAAGTTAATTTTTGAAAATATTTAAAAATAATATCAAAGTGCTTTGTAAAAGAATATTGAATATAATGTATTAAGATTTTTTATAGATGAAACACGAATTTAAAAAAACATTTAATTATGTAAAATGAACGATGGACAGCGAACAAGCTACAGAGCACTTAATATAAAAAACATAAATTCGAATATCATTTTATTTTATCCAAAAAATCCTCCGGTAATGGGCGAATTTTGCGGAGATTAAAATTATAATAAACACAACCGGAGCGAAGTACTGCCAAGGTTCTTCCATCTTGCTTTATAAAATTAAAAATCAAATCGAAACTACATTCTGTAATATTGGTAATTCCTGTTTGGCAAGTAATTTCATCATTCAAAAAACCTTCATTTTTATAATTTATAGAATGGTTAGCGATAACAATTCCTTGTGTATTTTCCGTATCATGCAAAATAGACATACAATCTAAATGCATAAACATTTTCTCTCGTATATCATTTGCCATATTCAAAACACGTTCATTGCCCATGTGATTGGCAATATTAATATCCTCTTTTGTAATTAAAAATTGATAGGTAAATAATATTTTATCTGGTAACTCGATTACAACACGTTGCATATTTTTTTTCGCAAGATACTATTATTCCTTTAATCTGAAATTAATCACACATTGAATTATTCGAAAATAATCCTGGATGAATAGTTACCTTTTTCTGTATTAAACTGTAATAGATAACCCCCCTTAGGCAAACTTGTGTAATCTAAGGAAATCGTATTTAGTCCACTTACTGTACGTACATCTACCACGTTCCCAATCATATCATAAACCATAATGGTAGCATTTTGGTAAGCTTCGCTGATAGAAAGTGTAAATTTCCCTGTGGAAGGATTTGGAAATATAAATGCTTTCAATATCTTATTCTGACGGATACCGGTTGTCAGATTCAATGCACTGCAATCAATAATTTTTGACTGTAGCGTATCTGCTTTTGAAAGATTAGCTGTCGCATTGTTGTAAAATGTGGACATGGCATTACAGTTTTTTTTCAACCAAAAATCTAACCAAGGCTTTAGATAGGCCAACACAATACTTTGCTGATTCGCTACTGATACGTAGGCAGAACCCGGGCAGGCTAATAATTCACCTATTTCACAAACTGTCTTATTAGGATCACCAAACTGACAATGCGAAGCATTGATGATGTTTACATAAAATTTGTATTCTGATTTCAAGTTTTTATACATCAATCCGCTATTGGTGGCGGATGGTGCGATGCAATCTTTTGTACCGCAAAATATTAATGCCGGACGCATAATATTTTTAGCTGCTTCGCTTGCTACAACTCCATAAAGCGGAAATGTTTCTGCTGCTGAAAAATTAAATAATGTTGTAATATCTAATGCGCCATTTACCGCCAAAAACGATGCACCACCGCCCATGGAATGTCCTCCAACAGCAGTATAGCCATTTGTTCTATTGTATAAAAATGAACTTGAAGAATCGCCAAGATCTCTTAATCTTCGTGCTACAAATAATTCATCTTTCCCAAATTCCGCATGATTGGGCACTCCTTCTTCTGTGGCGGGAAATCCTACTATATATCCGGCAGCAGCCAGAGATTGTGCTAACCACTGATAGGCTAAAGATGACATTACAAAACCATGACCAAACGAAACAACCGGAAATTTAGTACTATCGTTTGCAATTGGTACATCTGTACCAGTTACAGTAGCAGGATAATATACGTTCGTAATAATATTACGATACCTGGATTGGTCTCTGAGCGTAATGACTTTAGAGCCAACGTTGTACTCTGCCCATACCACTAATGACACAACTAAAAAGAAAATAAAGAATATAGTTTTTTTCATTTTTGCGATTTATGTGAATAGCTCAAACAAACGTCTAGTAAATATGCACTTTTTCTCACATGTAAAATAGCTTAAAAAAATTATTTACAAGCTAATTCTTGCCTGAATTGGAACATCAATAGGGCAAAACTCATTTCGGAGGTATTTGTAATAAGCAGTTATAGCAATCATTCCAGCATTATCTGTACAATATTGAAAATCAGGGATATAAACATTACAGTTGTTTTCATTCCCAAAAATAGCCAGAGCGTTTCTCAAACCAGCATTGGCACTTACGCCACCAGCTATGGCTGCTTCTTTAATACCGGTTTCTATCACAGCTTTTTTTAATTTTTTTATTAAAATAGAAACAATAGTGTTTTGAACGGATGCACATATATCGTTCAAATTTTCCTGTATAAAATTGGGATTAGCTGTTGTTTCTTTTTGAAGGAAATACAAAATATTTGTTTTCAATCCACTAAAAGAAAAGTCAAGTCCTTCTATTTGCGGTTCTGAAAATTTAAACGCTTTTGCATTTCCCTGTTGTGCAAATTTATCTATCAACGGACCACCGGGATACGGAAGATTTAACATCTTGGCAGTTTTATCAAAAGCCTCTCCTGCGGCATCGTCGATAGTTTTACCAATTACATTCATATCCAAATAATCTTTTACCAACACAATTTGAGTATGTCCGCCCGATACGGTTAGGCAAAGAAAAGGAAAAGATGGTTTGGGTTCGTCTATAAAATGTGCCAATACATGCGCTTGCATGTGATGAACTTCTATCAACGGAATTGATAATGCCTGTGAAAAAGATTTAGCAAATATACCACCGACCAATAAAGAACCCATTAATCCGGGACCACGGGTAAAGGCGACTGCAGTAATATCTTTGTTAGTAATTCCTGCATTTTTAATTGCTTCATTTACGACTGGAATAATATTTTTTGCATGTTCGCGGCTGGCTAATTCAGGCACCACACCGCCATATTGTTCATGCACTTGTTGGTTCGCTGTAAGATTAGATACGACCTTACCATTAATGCATACTGCCGCCGAAGTATCGTCACAAGAAGATTCTATGGCTAAAATGATAATTTCAGGCATAATTTTTGGGTATTTTGACGTATTTTTGCATTCTTGCAACATTGAAAAAGCTATTCAAATATATATTGAGAACAATATTAGTGTTTCTACTCTTAGTAGTCATTATTTTTGTATCTACTTTTTATTTAATTCAGCAACCAAAAGTACAAACATTTTTGGTACAAAAAATAAGTGGATACTTATCCAAACAATTAGGCAGTGAAGTAAAAGTAGATTCTGTCAGTATTGATTTCATCAGAACAGTAGAGATACACCATGTTTATTTATCTTCCCAAAAAAGTAAAACAGACACTATTTTATATGTTAAGGGATTAAAAGTGGATTTAATGTTAGGCAAAACATTTATGAGCCAAATCCAAACATTAAAACAAAATAAAATTTATATTGACAATGTTAGTTTGGACGGAGTGAAATTCAATGGCTACAGAGCAAAAGAAGACAGTGTTTATAATTTTCATTTTATTTTGGAGCAATTTGCATCAAAAGAGAAAACACCAAAAAAGAAAAAAGAAAGTAAACCTATAGAATTAAGACTCAACAATGTTTTATTAACCAATTCAACTTTAGTTTTAGACGATCCGCATACCGACAAGCGGATGGATATTCGTTATTCTAAAATTGCCATAAAAGTTAGAGAATTTAATATCAGTCCTCTAAAGATTGATGTCAAACAATTGGAATTGGTTGATCCGTTTTACAAACTCACATTTTATAATGAAATAGAGAAAATAAAAGACCCCAACCATCATAGCAAAGGATTTGATGTAGAAGGATTAGGTAAAAAACTAAATATTACCGTAGATGAACTCCTCCTGCGCAATGGGAACCATGCAATGGATTTTAAAAACAGAGATATAAAAGCGGGTTCCTTCCTTATCAGTAAAATGGATATCCATGATATTAATATTGACATAAAAAATTACCGTTGGGATTCGACAGGAATGCATGTAAATATTGACAATTTAAACACAATATGCGATAGTGGCTTATTGGTAAAAAAAATAAATGCACAAGCATTATTGACAAATGATGGTATTTTTTTAGAGGATGCAACTATTGCGTATAACAATAGTAAGTTAATCGGAAATTTTTCTGTTCAATTTTCAGATGAATGGCGTTCATTTAGTGACTTTGAGAATAAAGTCATTATGAAAGCAGATGTAAAAGAAGCTTTGGTGACATCAAAAGATGTAGGTGTATTTGCTCCAAAAATACAAAAATACGTTCCGGGAAATGTTTCTATACATGGATTAATCAAAGGTAAACTCGCCAATATTCGGACAGAGCAATTTCAAATACAAGCAGGTAAAAATACCAATATTGATATAACAGGAAACATAAAAGGATTACCGCATTTAAAACAAACATTGTTTGATTTAAAAATCAACAACCTAACTACCACCCCTTCGGATTTAAAACAAATACTCACTTTTGTAAAAATTCCAAAACAATTGGACAATGCCGGCATTATATCTTTCAAAGGAACTTATTTTGGATTCACCAATGATTTTGTGGCGAAAGGTGCTTTAAACGCTACAAATCTTGGAAATTTGGTAACAGACGTTCGCATGATTTTTCCAAAAGGACAAGCACCAAAATACTCAGGAAGTATAATGGCGAAAGGATTGAATTTGGCAGAATTGACGGGCAATCACAAGCTATTGGGTACTGCTGATTTAAATATTAATGCGGATGGAAACGGATTTAAAGCAAAAGATTTGAATACCAAATTAACAGGAACTATTTCTAATTTTTATTTAAATGGATTTGTATTTGATAAAATAAAAGTAGATGGATTATTATTGAAAAAACAATTTAACGGAAAAGCATTTTTTGACGATGGCTGTTTCTTAGTAGATTTTGATGGAATTATTGATTTTAATGATACTATTCCAAGTTATAATTTTACTACAAGTATTAAAAATGCCGACTTGAATCAATTACATTTTACAAAAGATACTTTAGTAATTTCATTAGATGGAAAAATACAAGGAAAAGGGAATAAAATTGACAATTTTACAGGCATTGGAAGATTCCGCAATATCATTATTCAAAACTCTAAAGACATACTCAACCTATCAGATGTGGTTATCAATATGCTAAATGATGGAGCCGTCAAAGATTATAATATTACATCTGATCAATTTAATGCAAATGTTCATGGAAAATTTGATCCATTAACCATTGTTCCGTCTATGAAAGTTTTTTTGAGTAAGTATTCAAAATTAGTAAAACCAACCGAAAAGGATTTAAAACAATTTAAACCACAACAACTAACTGCTAACGTAAAACTAAAATCTGACTTTGGACTGATAAAAGTATTTGTACCACAATTAAATTACATTAGTGAATTAGATTTAAATGCTGAAATAAATACCGATGAAAATATTTTAAATATAAAAACACAACTTGACTCAATTAATTATAGCGGAATCGGTATTAATAAAATCAACATAACTGGCAATACCAATAACACCGAATTAGTATTAAATGGAAATATTGATAAAGTGAGTATAAAGCAAACGGATATTAAAGATATAAAATTAGAATTAAACAGCTCTTTACATCAATTATTAACCAATTTGAATGTTTCCAATGACAGCTCAGACAACTCTATTCGTTTGGCAACTACTTTAGATTTTAATGCCGATACAATTATTGCAAAAATTATTCATTCTAAATTAAAACTCAACAATAAAATTTGGGAAGTACAACGCGATAATGAACTTACAATTATTGACAGTATTTTTATAGCACAAAATTTTTCACTCCTTCAAGGTAATCAAAAAATTACGATACAAAACGGGCGAAATTCACTTTCGGATGCCAAAATAAAAATTGAAAATTTAGACCTAAAAGATTTAGGACAACTATTAGACAGTACCGGCATTATTCGCAATGGAACACTTTCGGGAATTGTAAATTTAAAAAATATTTTAACCAAATTACAAGCAAATGCAGATGTAACCATCAATGATTTACAAGTATTGGATTATAAAGTAAAATACATTGGTTTGGATGGAATTTATGGAAGAAATGGTAAAAAATTAGTAGAAGCTGGCGGAACCATTGAAGATGACAATTACAATTTATCCTTTGATGGCACTTACGACATGCAAACAAAAGGAAAAGAAAAATTAGACGTAAATGCAGATATCGAAAAGGTAAATCTTAATTTCTTAGAAACCATTTTGAAAAAACAATTATTAGTACCACGAGCATTTGTTAAAGGGCAAGTAAATTTATCAGGAAATTTAAAAAATCCGATTTTAACCGGAAAAGCACAAATCATTGATACCGCCGAATTAAAAATGAGCTATTTAGGTACTACTTTTAAAATGTATAATGAAGAAATAAATTTAACCAACAAAGGATTTGATTTCGGCACAATCACTCTTTATGATAATTACGGAAATACGGCAATTCTTACCGGAAAACTATTACACGATGGATTTAAAAACTGGCGAGTTGACAAAGCCAATGTTAACACCCCATCTGGATATAATTTTATGAATACTACGTATGATGATAATCAAGATTTTTACGGAAAAGTATTTGCCAAAGGAGATGTGGATATAGATGGTTCTTTTAATGATTTAACCATAAATGTCAATCGTTTAGAAACATTGAAAAATACTGAATTTAACTTACCCGTATCCGGAAAAACATCCGATAAAGAATATACTTTTATACATTTTGTAAATCCAAAAGATACAGTAAAAAAAGTAGAATACAAATCAAAAATAAGCGGCATAAATGTAAATATGAATATCACTGCCACTCAAGATGCCTTTGTAAATATTATCCTAAATCAATCAGCAAATGACAAGATAGTAGGGCGCGGAACAGGTGATTTAAACTTCAACTTAAATAAAAAAGGTGAAATGTCATTAAGTGGTGTTTATAACCTTATAGATGGAAAGTATGATTTTAACTTTCAAGGAATTCTAAACAAAACATTTAAAATAGGCAACGACAGCAAAATTACATTCAATGGCGATCCACTTAAAGCAGAACTGGGTGTGAATGCACTTTATACTATAAAATCTGCCTCCATCAGAAACTTATTTGACACCACCGATATTAATGGAAAACTTATCCGAAACCGCACCTTCCCGATTGATTTAACCTTATTAATTACCGGTACTTTAGAAAAACCAATCATTGGTTTTAAAATTCAATCTACCGCCGGAATTCCCGATGTTTTAGATAGAAAATTAGTAGAAATCAATTCAAACCAAAATGAAGTAAACAACCAAGCCGGTTTTCTACTATTATTTAATTCATTTCTCCCTACGGGTGCTTCTGACCAAAAAGTAAGTGGTTATTCCAATACCGTTACACAACTCATTTCAGACCAAATTTCCAAAGTGCTGTCGCAAGGATTGGGCAGCTTAATAAAAGGTGCTTCTGTCGATGTATTATTAAGTGATTTGGAATCAAAAGAATCTAGAAACTTTGGATTTAGTTATAAACAAGAAATTCTTGGAGGAAGATTAATCTTAACCATTGGTGGAAATGTAAATTTTGGCACCAACACCCTTTCTGAAAATGGAAACATTCCAGGACAATCTACCAATAACGCTGCCATTGCGGGTGATTTTGTGTTAGAGTATCTAGTAACACCTGACGGAAGAATTCGTCTAAAAACGTATGCCAGAACAGCAAATTATGATTTAATAAATCAAGATAAAATACGAACCGGAGGTGCAATCTCTTTCCAAAAAGATTTTGATAATTTTAAAGAATTATTTAAAAGAAAAAATAAAATAACAACTACACCTACGCAAGAAAAAAAGGAAGAAAAAAACAATATCAACTTCCATCCACCAGCAGATACCATAAAAAAGGAAGAAAAATAGAACAAAAATATTTTTATCAACCTAATTTACACTTATATCATTGCTTTCTAAAAACATACGTTAAACTGGAATATTCACCTGATTTTTTAGCCGCTATATTGCTTTTAAACCCATTTATCAAGGCTCTAATAATCGCCAATATTTTATTAGATTTTTTATACTGCTCGCTGTATAAAGCAATATAATACGCATCAAATGGCATAGGGTAAGTTTGTTCTAATGAAAATCCAAGCCGCTGCATAAGCAAGGAAATAGTAGCAGTATTAAAGTGATACAGGTGTCTAGGAACATCGTAAGCAGCCCAATAATCACCATATATTTTTTTATCAAGACAATTATTATTAGGCACACTAATCACCAACAAACCATCTTCTTTTAAAAAATGATGAAAACAAGTTACTACCTCCTCCAAATTATGTATATGTTCCAATACATGCCATAGCGTAATTACATGAAAAGAATTAGATGGCAGAGCATAAAAATCATCCACCGGTTTTAAAGCAATACCATGTAAAGACATGGCATCCTGACGGCAAGCACTGTCTTGCTCTACCCCTTCTAACTGCCGAATAGATTGTGCACTACAATATGCTAAAAAATCACCCGAAGCTGCACCATAATCCAACAAAGAAATATCATTTATAGGGTGCTGGAGATGTTGATTAATATAACTCAACTTCTTAGTGTACATATAATTTCTAACCCGTCTATATACTTTATGAAAAAATGATGGATTAGAAGAATGATGTGGGACATAATTTTCCGATTGATAATATTTACCAATTTCATTTATATCTGGTCGTGGATTGGTAAAAGTAAAACCGCAAGTTGAACATTTATCCAAATTAAAAGTAATGCCACTAAATGCAAAGTCTTTAATCTTAGCACTCGATTTTATTGATTCATTTTCACAACATGGGCACTTCGTTAATTGTTCCATTTCTCCATTTTTATAGCAATACAAGTAAAAAATAAAACTCGCTTTTTTCAAAATGCAAACATACTGCTAAATCTTTATAAAGCATAGCTACTATGCCATCAGAAGTTTATAAAAATAGAATATGAAATATTTAATTGCATTTAAAGAAAAATCGTTTAAATTTAACCCAAAATATAATCATGTCAACTGCACAATCTGAAATAAAACGAGTAACCACGCAGAAATTAAGAGAAATGAAAGAACGCGGAGAGAAAATTTCGATGCTGACAGCTTATGATTTTTCGATGGCCAAAATTTTGGATGCCGCAGGAATTGATATCTTATTAGTTGGTGACTCTGCCTCCAATGTAATGGCAGGACATGAAACCACTTTACCTATCACTTTAGATCAAATGATTTATCATGCTCAAAGTGTAGTCCGTGCAGTTCAACGATGTTTTGTAGTGGTGGATTTACCGTTTGGCTCCTATCAAGGAAATTCGCGGGAAGCATTAAATGCATCTATCCGAATTATGAAAGAAACTGGTGGACATGGAGTAAAATTGGAAGGCGGCAAAGAAGTCGGTGAATCTATTATTCGTATCCTTACGGCTGGTATTCCTGTGATGGGACATTTGGGATTAACGCCTCAATCTATTTATAAATTTGGCACCTACACCGTTCGGGCAAAAGAAGAAGCAGAAGCAGAGCGCCTAATTCAAGATGCTCAATATTTAGAAGATATAGGATGCTTCGCTTTAGTTTTAGAAAAAATTCCGGCTGCTTTGGCTAAAAAAGTTTCAGAAAGTATTTCTATTCCTGTTATTGGCATTGGAGCCGGCCCTCATGTGGATGGTCAAGTACTCGTTACGCATGATATGCTGGGCATCACCCACGAATTTAAACCACGATTTTTGCGTCAATATCTGCACTTGTATGATGACATCAAAAATGCCACCCAACAATATATTGCAGATGTGAAAAACAAAAGCTTCCCGAATGACAAAGAACAATACTAATAGTTACATTTTAATGAAGAATGTAATACGAAAAATATACAAAAAATTCAAATTAGTAATTCTTGAAAAATAGAAAATAGTTTCTGTATCAACTTTACATTAATACCTCTTAACATTCGTTCGCTGTGTGGTAAATTTTGGATAAATTATGCCTATCAATGAAAGTAAAACAGAATTGACTTTTATCAAAATGTTAATTTTACAAACTCTAAAAATTAACATTTCTTGTAAATTTACCTACTTTTGTGTGTATCATTAAATGCATATCAAATGAAAAAACACACACTTTCCTTTGCACTATTTTTAATTTCTATTTTTTCCCTTCAAGCAATAGAAGCCATCCCAAGTTTAGAGCGTTCTATGGTGGACACCTCATTAGTTCCATTTTATCACGGTGTTGCCTCTGGAGATCCAACCTCCAATGCTGTTATTATATGGACCAGAGTAACGCCTGATGTTGCTGGCGCTATCAATGGAACATGGAGAGTAGCATTAGACACTAATTTTACATCAATTGTTCAGAGTGGCACCTTTACCGCAGACAGTACCACCGACTATTGTGTAAAAATAGATGTAATGAATTTGCAGCCCAATACTTGGTATTTTTATGAATTCACCGCTTTAGGGCGAAATTCTGTAACCGGCCGAACTAAAACAGCTCCGATAGGCGGAATGGATCAATTGCGCTTTGCCTTTGTCTCTTGTGCAGATTATCCGAATGGATATTTTAATGTGTATGATAGAATTCGAGAAAAAAACGATGTGGATGCAGTATTACATTTAGGAGATTACATTTACGAATATGCACTCGCTGCATCCGATGTAAGAAAAGATTTACTACCCAAACATGAAATTATAAAATTAGCAGATTATAGACAACGATATTCTACTTATCGCTTAGATCCTTCTTGCAGAAAATTACACCAGCAATTCCCATTCATTTGCGTTTGGGACGATCATGAAACTGCCAATAATTCATACCGAGACGGTGCAGAAAACCATACTCCTGGAAATGAAGGACCATGGGTACTTAGAAAAGCTGCAGGAGAACAAGCAAACGACGAATGGATTCCGAATAGACTTCCAGAAAAAGGAAACATCAACAAAATTTGGCGAAAAATTAGTTATGGCGATTTAGCTGATTTATTCATGTTAGATACTCGATTATATGCAAGAACACAACAGAATAGAAATTTTGACGATACATCAAAACATTTAGTGGGCGCCGAACAAATGGAATGGTTAAAAAATGAATTAAAAAAATCAACAGCAAAATGGAAAATTATAGGCCAACAAGTAATGGTAGGAAATCTTAATCCTTTTGGATTAGTTGTAAATGATGACCAATGGGATGGATATGCCGTTGAAAGAAAACAATTATACGATATTATCTTAAATAACAATATACAAAACATTGTCGTTCTAACGGGTGATATTCATACTGCCTGGGCTATGGATTTACCTTATAATCAAAAAAATTACAACCCTAATACAGGCGCAGGTTCTGTAGCTGTTGAATTTGTATGTACCAGTGTTACCTCTTCTTCCTCTCCTGTTCCATTAGATCCATTATATCCATTAGTTTCTCAATTATTACCGCATATAAAATATGTTGATTTATACAAAAAAGGATTTGGTGTTTTGGATTTAACCACTCAAAAAGCACAGGGAGATTTTTATGCTGTAAAAACCATAACAACCAAAGATACCAATAAAACTTTTGAAGCTGGTTATTATACCTTACCCAGCACAAGATGGCTTCAAAAAGCAACAACACCTACCGTTCAATCCTTAAAAAATATTTATTTTGCACCCGAACAACCCAGACAGGAATTAACAACCGGAATTAAAAATAAAACAAATGATTTAATTGTATTGAGTGCTTACCCCAATCCATGTATAGACAGATTTACAATACAATTTAACACTGCATCAGCAGCGACTGTCGAATTAAAAATTTATGATATTACCGGAAAATTGGTTCAACAAACTTCTTTCGGACGTTTGGCAAAAGGTCTATATGATCAAACGGTGGAATTAGGAAATCTATCAGGCGGTGCATACAAATTAGTATTAACCAGCGAAAATGGAATAATAGAACGTACTATAGAAAAATTCTAAAAAAAATGACAACAAAAAAAGAAGTTGTAAAGGAAAATACAACTATAAATAAAAACAAAAAAAACAAAGCAACTGTTACGACTGAAAACAAAGTAATTGCTACAAAAAAAGAATCCATTAATTCCAATATTTATCCAATTGGAAAGTTGGAAATTTACGAAAACATAGAGGAAGCAGCCATCCAAAATTTAATAAATGATTTTAAAATATTACCCAAAAAACTAAAAATCGTTTATAAGAATATTAAAAAAAACAAGGAATTGCAATACTCGTACAAAGACGGAGGCTGGTCTGTGGAGCAAATTTTTCATCATATTGCTGACAGCCATACCAATGGATTTATTCGTTTTAAACTTACCCTAACAGAAAACACTCCTACCGTGGCACCATACAATGAAAATTTATGGGCAGAAACAGCTGATATTCAATTACCAATAAAAACAGCTGTTCATTTAACAAAATGCATCCATGAAAAATGGGTAGCATTAATGGAGAATATGGATAAAAACGAATGGAAACGAACTTTCTATCATCCTGACAGTAAAAAAAATCACACCTTAGAAGAGATACTTCAAAAGTATGCATGGCATGGCAAACATCATCTTGCACAAATTGAAGTAGCCTTGAAATTGAAAAAATAAATTCGATATTTTTAATCTAATTCAATTGTTAAAAATAGAATTCGCACGAAAAATGTTTTCTTGTATATCAAGGTGTAATTCTATAGAAACAGTACTATATTGATGCATTGTTATATGATTTCATTTCATTGTTTCTATAAGTTTAATATTCACATTCGTTTAACTTGACTTTTACACGTACAACATTTTTTAATCAAACTATCATAATTAATTTTAGTTGACACAAATCAACCTTTGATATACCTTTGTAGTGTCAATATTGACAATTATATTTTAATCTTTTTAAAAATGGAATTCGCACAAAAATTCAAAGAAGCAGTGGACAGTTTTACTGCTGAAACAAAAACAAATGTAACTGAACTACGTTACAATGTTGAAAACACTTTAAAAAATGCTGTAAGTGAAGCTCAAGAAGAAATTGAATTGCAAAAAAATCATTTCAAAACAACTTCTGAAAGAATCCAAGTTAAATTGAAAGGTCCTTTCACTTTAGAGAAAATCCAATCAGATGTTAAAGAAGAAGTTAACTATATAGTAGCTGACTTTAAAACCTCTTTAAACAGAAATGTTGGTAGAGTTAAAGGTTTGTTCAATGAAGCATCTGCCAAAGTTGAAAAACAAGTAGAAGAAGTAAAAGCTGAAGTAAAAAAAGCTACGAAAAAAGCTAAAGCTACTGCTTAATCCAACGCATTATTTGCATTTTTAAAAAGAGCCGCCAAATTTTAATGAGCGGCTCTTTTTTCTTTTTATATTTACCAATTCTAAAATAAATAATTATGCGTATAGTCGGTTTTATACATCATCCTGTCTTAAAAATAACCGTAATGATAATGAATGAACGGTATGTATTAAAAGTAGAAATCAATATGTTGGAACAAACGTTTAAATTTAATGAAGATGATAATTTAAGAACGTTAAAGGATATAGAAAAGATGGTGGATGAACCATTTATAAATGAATGTATGAAACGTTTTGCTGAAATGGACAGAACTCGAGGGGAATCTTACCAACGAAATATTTTAAATCAAGGAAAAAAAGAAGAAAATTAAACCGCTACTGTTTGGCGTTTAGGTCGGTTATTATTGATAAAATCTTTGGCTACCATATCTGCAGTTTCTCTGCCCGAGCGCAATGCCGACTCCATACTACCCACCGACAAACTATCACCACAGGCGTATATATTTTCTTTTATTTTTTTAGAAAATTCTACCTCGTCAACAATAGGCTTAAATGGCATGGCGTATTTAATATGAAACGTTCTAAGGTGTTTCCAATCCATCACTTTTAAACCAAACCATTCTGATAATTCTGTCAGGCATTTTACCTCTAATTCTTCATCATCTAAATCGTGCTCTTTTACTACACTTACGGCAACTAAATGCTTTCCTTCTGGTGCATATTCTGGGTGTAATAAAGTAGGAACAAAAACATGATTTACCAAAGTAGTACCGTTGTCACCATTCAACATTACTACTGGTTTACTTAATGGAGCATTATCGGTACTAAAATACAAAGTAGAAACATGAGAACATTCTGCCGGCATGGTATTTTCACCAATAATCCAATTGGCATCAATAGCATTTGTAGCTATAATCACATATTTAGCTGGTAAAAATTCTCCATTTATTAGCTCAACACCTTCGTCTGTAATGCGTTTTACCTTTGTTTTGTACAAAATTGATTGTTCTCCAATTTTTTTCACCATCAATTCAGCAATTTTACCTATACCCTCTTTGGGCAAAGCCACATGATCTTGAAATAATGACTTTAAATACAACTTTGAAAAACGGGAAGAAGATTGTAAATTATAATCAAAAATATTAGAAGCAATCATTGGTCTGAAGAAGGAATCTATTAGTTTTTTACTAAATCCATTTTTAGACAAATATTCAAAAGTAGAAGAATCCGGTTCTTTTACTATTTTATTATATGTTGCCGTTCTTAATTTGGCATAAAGTCCAAATAATTTCAGTTTATCTGAAAAAGTAGCATTTTTTGCCAATGCTGTAGAAACAGTATCCAACGTTTGGTACAATGGATTGGTAAATAAATTAAACATTCCCTGATAACGCAATAAATATCCGGGGTAAGTATTTTTTAATCCTAACTCTTGAATATTAATAATTTTAGCTAGTTCTGTGGTAGAATTATGATAAAAGTGAATGCCTCTGTCTAATGTAAAACCATCTAATTTGGTAGAACGAGCACGACCACCTGGATGAGATAATGCTTCCAACACTTTTACTGTCAGTCCTTTGCGTTGTAAATAATACGCTGCCGACAAGCCTGAATAGCCTGCACCAATAATTATTACATCTGTAGATTTCATATTTCTTTGCGCCTAGCAAAATTATATCAAATACCGTACTACAGCTTGTTGTATTGGATTAATTAAGCATTAAGTGAAGTTTATTATTACAATCCAAATTTATTGCCATTATGGCATTTTAACTACAATAGGCGGTGTTGTAATTACATTACTTTGGTGGTTAGCCCTATCGGTAATATACATTTTGAATGTAAAAGTATCTATAGAAATGCCTTTGGTGATGAAATAGGCTTCATAAGAATTAAGCAACGCAGAAGACAATTTTACTTCAATAGTACCATCAATGGCGTTCGTAGTACCTTTGTTGGGAATAATGGGAATAACATAATAATTATCTGTATTAAAAAAAACGGTATCTCTAAGATTTCTATAAATTAGCCTTGAAGTAGAATCCTGATTATTGAGTTTCCCCAAATCTCCATCTCCATCCGTAAAGTATAAGATTACATTACCTGTATCTCCTAAAGTAAACACTTCATTCGGGTGGTCGAATCGTTCAAATTTCAACGTCGGCACTATTGGATATTGCGGTGTTTTATAGCAAGCTACGGCACCTAATAACACAATACTAACTATAACTATTTGTCGTAACTTCATAAGAATTTTCTACCTTTGTTTTGTGCAAGAAAGTGTTTCAAAAATACGTGAAAAAATCTTTTCAAACGATATAATTAATTTGGAAAAAATTGCCATCGAACTTTTTCATTTCCAATATACTTACAATCCAATTTACAAACAATTCACTGATTATTTAAAAATAAACACAAAATCCAT
>JBDKHK010000175.1:0-5174 GCA_039797705.1 Bacteroidota bacterium | reverse complement strand
CTTTTTATTGTTTGAATTGATTTTAGAAAAAATATTTCTCCTTCTTATAATTTGTTAAAAATTGGTGTTAAAATAAACTTGTCACGGTTTTTGCTATCTAATACATAACAAAATCAATATTATGAAAAATATGGTTATTATCTTATTAGGGCTTTTAGTGGGATTTAATTCGTTGGCACAAACCAACACGGCGCCAGCACCTTTGGGATTGCCTGGTGATAATCTCAATTTATATTTAGTGCTTAATTTATTTAAACAATCCGCCTCCATTGAAGAATTTGAGCGTCTTTTAAATACACCAAGCAATTTCGTAAATAATTTAGATTTAAATAATGATGGTAGCGTGGATTATATACGTGTTACTGATTATGGAACGGGTGATTATCATACTATCATTCTACAAGATATTATAAGTGCTGGTGAAACTCAGGATGTTGCCATTATTGATCTTCAGAAAAAAGAGGGAAATATGGTGCATGTTCAAATTATTGGAGATGAGAGTTTATATGGGAAAAACTATATTATTGAGCCACAATTAGACAATACAACGGCTGGCTCTACTGCTGGCAGTGCACAGTCTGCGCCTCCAGTTGTTAATAATAATTACTATACTACCAATAATTATACTGATCGGAGGGGCAATCCTTATATAAATACCTGGAGTTGGCCTTGTGTAAATTTTATTTTCGGAACTGGTTACAATCCGTGGGTTTCTCCATGGCATTGGGCTTATTATCCTACTTGGTGGTATGCAAAACCTATTGTAATATATCCATTATACATAGGTCATTTTCATGATTTTGGGTGGAATAATTATTATCAAGGACATTACACTATCAATAAAATAAGGTATAACAACTACTACAACTCACATCGAGTGGTATCCAATACGGTTCGAGGAAATATTTCTTCTAATGTATATAAATATAACTATGGAGATATTGCCATTAACAAAACAACTCAACCTACTAAAGACAATTGGAACAATACTCCAAAACAAAACAAAAACAATTGGAATGGCACAAGCGATGTTGCTTCTCCCAAACAAGGTGTTCAAGACAATCCAAAATGGCAAAATAACGGAAACAGTAATTCATCTTATAAATACAAAGACAAACCAGATGGAAATGGCGGCTGGGGCGGCATGAATGACCAAGGAAAACCAAAGAAAGAAGGGGCAAGCAAGCCAAAATGGAATAACAATAATGACGATGCCTACCCTTCTTATAAAGGCAAAGAGGAGAATGGCAGTAAAAATTGGGGCGGTGCAGGCAATTCCGCTTCTCCGTCACAAAATTCTAATGACAAATCTAAATGGAATAATAATTCTAACTCAAGCAACAATCACCCATCAAGAGGCCTTGACAATGGTAGCTATAAAGAAAATATTCCTAAAGAAAATTATAATAAAGGAGGAAACTCCAATAAATGGAATAGTGGTGGTGGCTCCTATAAAGGCGGAGGTGGTAAAAATGGACAGATAAAAATAGGAACTAAAGCAAAATAAATCATACGGAATATAAAACACTAAGGATTCTAAAGTGTCAAACAAATGCAAGGTGCGGTTGAATCAATCATTTTATAATTCAATTGGCAAGGTAATATCCCTGTAAATTGAATCTTTTTTACCCCTATTACAAAGATAATTTTGGCAAGTAATTTGTTATGAATACTTTAAACTAATTTATTTACTTCGAGTAGAGTAAACTAATCTCTATTTTTGTATGTTATTTATCTTTAATAAAAAAATTGGTGCAAAAACTTACCCTTTATATTTTACTCAGTTTATTTTCCCTTTTAGGATATAGTCAGTATGAATTAAAAGGAATAGTCATTGATGCCAAAACAAAAGAACCCCTTCCTTATGTAAATTATTCTGTAGGCATCGGTTTAGGTGGTACTACAGACGACAGTGGTCGGTTTGAAATTACAGCTAATTCCAAAACAGATTCTATTGTATTTTCTTATTTAGGATATAAAGATGAAAGTTTTAAAAAACGTTTTTTTCGAAAAGATTCCATCATTATAAAGATGCATTTAGAAAGCTTTATGTTGGAAGAATTTACAATAAAAGCAAAACGCAGAAAAATACCTAAAGACACGGCTGCCATTCGAATATATCGAAATGTACTAAAACACAAAGCTGAAAACAGGCCCAAATCATTTGATTCATACCAATACGAAGAGTATGCCAAAACGGTAGCATCTCTATATAATGTAAGTGCCAAAATAACAAAGCGCAAAATTTTTAAGCCCTTCCGATTTATTCTCGAAAATCAAGACAGCACAGCAGAAGGTTCCCGTTTTATTCCGTTAATTTTGAAAGAAACCATTTCCGATCACTATATTAACAAAGAACCTAAAAAGAACAAAACTGTCGTAAAGGCCAGCAAAATATCGGGCATCGAACAGCTTCGTTTTTCCGAATTATTAGATATTGTTTTTGATGATATTGATATTTATGACAATCAAGCCATGGTACATGAAAAAGCATTTGTCATGCCATTTGCGGAAGGTGCTATTGCACTTTATAATTATTATGTAATAGACAGCACTAAAGGAGCAGACAGTGTTTGGACATATAACCTAGCATTTGTTCCAAAAAGTAAATCAGATTTATTGTTTAATGGAAAAGCAACGATTCGCGATTCTTCTTATGCCATTACGAAAATAGACTTAGGCATAGACCGTCGTTCTAATGTCAATTTTATTAATGATTTTTCATTAAAACAAAGTTTTACGAACACAGGAAAGGGGTGGTTCAAAAATGAAGAATCCAGAAGCTCAGACATAGCATTTACCAAACGAAAAAGAGCAAAAAGTATTCGTATCGCACGATATATACATCGCAATGATATTATAGTAGATGAACCTATTGCAGACAGTATCTTATCGCAAGAAAATACGGTATTTATAAAAAATTATCGCAAAAAAACAGACTCATTTTGGGTAGCCAACAGGCATGACACCCTTTCTGTTCCAGAAAGCAAAGTATATTTTTTATTAGATTCTTTAAAACGAACACGATTTTACAAAGCCGTATCAGGTGTTGGAAGTTTCTTTGCTACAGGTTATTATAAAACAAAAGTTATTGATATTGGGAATCTTTATCAGATGGTAACATGGAACGACTTAGAAGGGGTGCGTTTGCGCTTGAATTTAAAAAACAATTGGCGCATTGGGAAATGGGTAGAATGGCGCGCTTATGTAGCTTATGGCATAAAGGACAAACGCGTAAAATATGGTGCAAAAATGACTGTAAATTTGCCCGACAAAAAGAACAAAAAACATCAACTTGTTTTCTCTTACAACGACGATTATCAGCGATTCACCTTGCAAGGCAATGTAAGAAGTTACGATTTTATTTATTTGTCTATTCTACGAAATAAAGCTATTGCAGATTTAGTATATTTAAAAGATGCCAGGTTTAGTTATTACAGAGAATGGGTGCCTAATTTTTCCACCAATTTATCTTTAGAATATAAGATTTATCAAACCATTCCGGGAAGAATAGAATTTAAAAAAACTATGCCA
This sequence comes from Bacteroidota bacterium, assembly GCA_039797705.1. Taxonomy (GTDB): domain Bacteria; phylum Bacteroidota; class Bacteroidia; order Chitinophagales; family JADIYW01; genus JADJSS01. The sequence goes on along the minus strand of JBDKHK010000175.1, from coordinate 1,640 downwards.
GACAGCACTGTTGTTACCTACAACAATTTCAAAGTTTTTTCACCTAATATTAATTTCACTTACACTCCGGGTGCTAAATTTTTACAAATGAGTGAAAAAAAACAATTCTTAAAAGGTAAACTACCACGTATTAATTTTACTTATACATTCAGTAATAAAAAATTTGGTAGTGATTTTAATTTCCAAAAATTGGATTTATTAATAGAAGAACGACTGCCATCACCCATTGGTCATACTTTAATTCGATTATCTGGCACTAAACTATTCGGTTCTGCACCCTATCCATTATTATCAATACACCCGGGCAATCAATCTTTTATGTATAGTGAAGAACGGTTTACCAATATGTTAGAAACAGAATTTATTGCAGATCAACAATTATCATTGATGTTCGAACATCATTTTGATGGTTTTATTTTTAATAAAATTCCTGGTTGGAAAAAACTTGGATTACGGGAAGTATTTACCACCAAAATGGCCGTATCCAGCCTAAGCCCGAGTAGGGTTTCTTTCAGTGATTTGCCCCCTCAGCTAAAAGGATTAAATGGATTTTATGCAGAAGTAGGATTTGGCATCGAAAATATATTAAAACTCATCCGAATGGATTTTAGTTGGCGGCTAACACAACTCAACCAGCCAAATATCAAAAAATTCAGATGGGCAATCAGTTTTTCACCTGGTTTCTAAAGGTAGAATTTTAGATTTCAGATTTCAGATTCTTAATACTCAATACTCAGTATTTAATACTCAAAAAAAAAGCTATTTTTGCACTTCAAATTTGTACTATGGATTTCGGAAAACTCTATGTTAAATATCGCCTTTATGCTGCCATCGCCTTACTAATTGTGGGAATATTATTACATATTTTTGCTCATAAAGGATGGCAATGGTCTATTTTTATTTATTTAATTGCGATTTCATTTATCGCATACGACATCTTCATTGGCCCTATGCGGTATTTGCAAAAAAGAGTAGAAGCAGGCGACATAGAAGGCGCAAAAGAAGTCATGAGTTGGATTAGATTTCCAAATTTATTGATAAAACCGGTTCGTCAAGGATATTACATGTTACAATCCAATTTTGCTATGGCAAACCAAGATTTAGATACCGCTGAAGCCAGTATCCGAAAAAGCTTAGCCAGCAAAAGTGATTTAATGGGAACTTCTCAAGAAGGCACTTCTTACTTACAATTAGGTGGCATTGCTATTCAAAAAGGCGACACTAAAGAAGCCATCAAAAATTTAAAAATAGCTATTCAAAAAGGACTTCCAGATGACGACAATTTAGCTACTGCCTACTTGCAAATGTGTACTATATACGCACAACGCAGAGAAATACGCGTGGCTAAAGAATACCTACGCCGCGCCAATAACTTGAAAGTGAAAAATGATGAAATTAAAAAACATCTAAAAGACATCAATAAACAAATGGCAAGAGCATAGGAAAGTCACCCCATTAAACAAGCTGTTGCCTGTTTGTTTTTTATGTTTTATTTATTAATTTCAGCTTCCATGAAAAACCCTCTCTCTAATCTTTCTGATAATGATTTGATTGGACGCTATCAGAATGAGCTCGATCCTGCTTATGTGGGCGAACTCTATAATAGATATGCTTTATTGGTATATGGATTGTCTTATAAA
>JBDKHK010000174.1:0-14832 GCA_039797705.1 Bacteroidota bacterium | reverse complement strand
GTACTATGTCAGGAATATCAACTATGGATATGAATTCCTCGTCCATTTCATTAAATAAAAATGTTTTTAAATTGTTATTATTGTCAATTATTGTGTGAGCTTTGTTGTTTTGCAAGTAATTAAATTCGTGTATATTTTTACTAATAACTTCATAAACACCAGTTTCATTATATTTAAATGAATAATTCATTGGTTTATTAGATGCATAAACAAATTGTAATTGAAAAGTTTTTCTACCAGAAATCTTAATATTTTTCAGCTTAGGGAAGCTTAGTCTCTGAAAAATCGATAGTATTTGTTGTATAGCTATTCCTCCAGTATTTATATTAATTGCAACTGTTTTAGCAATAAAGTTTCTTGCAATCAAGGTTTCTATTATGAACTTTTTGATTCCTATTTCATTACGTATTTTTACTTTAATGCCCACTAAAGAAGGAATAACACTTATTCTACAGCTACAATCTTGCAGGCTAATGTCTAGTGAACCATTATTATAAATATTAATTTGTTGAGTGTAGAATTGTAAGGAAAAAGGTGAAGAAATTTTAATAGTAAACTCTTTCAACTCAATTGAAAAGCTATTGATTTTATTTACTTGTAGTATATCTAGAACAAACTTAGTAGGGAATAAATATTCAATAGAACTTACATTCAAATGAAATATACCTTGGTTGTTTATTTTATCAATCAAATATTGCTCTATTTTTCTTATCCCTTTACCATTTTTTAAAATGGTAAGAAATAGCAATAAAAAAAAGTACAACAAACATTTAAAGTATCTCATCATATTACTTTATCTGTAGATAGTTTAATAAGCTCAATATCTGCCAATGCAGGATCATCATCTAGTAAATATTCATAATCATATCCCTGTTTTTTTCCGTCTATATCTTGCGCTTTATATAGATCATATTTTCTTTTTCGTACAGTTCTATCTATTAAACCATAGTGTAAAATGATAATTGGTACCGATTTGGTGTTTTTTACAAAAGGTACAGCTGTAAAGTAGATTTCTCTATTGCTATAAATTTGCATCCAACCCTTATGTCGAAACATCCTACACCGCGACATTAAGCCATTACTGCCCTCGGGTATATCAACTCGATATTTTTCGGCTGAGTCCCATAAATGCACACATTTAAATTCAAGAACATTTGCTTGGGTTCTTTGTAATATATCCTTTAAATTATCATATTTATGGTGAAGTCTTTCATCTGCGTCTAAAAAAATGAGCCAATCAGATTTGAAGAAAAATGCCATCTCTAATAACAGATTTCTATTCTCTAGGTCATTAAAGCCTTTATTTATATTTTTCTTCTGAGCTTTACATAGTAGTTTTGGTGTAGTTGCAATTTCAAAGGTTTTATCTGTACTTCCATCGTCTAATAGTATTATCCCGTCGAAATGTTCTGAAAAATGATCCAATGCTTCTTTAATGATGAGAGCTTCATTTTTAACTTGTAATAAACAGATAATGTTATGCTTATTTTTTATTTTTTGTGGAGGATAAACTATAAGCTTTTTAAACTTATTGCTTATTAGTTTTATATTACTTGAAAGCCCATTAACAGGATCTACAGAAGGCTTATTTTTTTCTATTTTAGTATGATTTTCAAAGTGTTTTATTGAAGGTTTGATAAAGGTTTTGGGGAAATAGTTATTACAGACTTCATCTCTTTTAATTTCTAATTTTCCAAACTGTCCCAATAAGACTCGAACACTGTCAAAAAACTGATTGGTGTTTGTGTATACGTAGTTTTCTAATTTTATCTGCTGAATATCTACCTTAGATAGCAATATTGATTGTGCCATATTCTGTTTCTGAGTATTAGTTACTCCCACAGAAAAAATATAACTATTAGAATAGTTTTTTTTTAGTCGGAGTAATTCAAGCAATGAAACATTCGATGCAATATTTTCAGGAGTTATTAGTAAAATATTATTAAAAGACGATCTTCGAATCCCATTATGATAACAGTCTGTAATTGAAACTGAGTCTAAAAAAATAACTGATAAATTTGCAGGCAAGGCCTGAGAAATCCAACTTTCTATTTTAGCTCTATTTTTCGTCTTGGTAACAATTATTAACTCTACAAAATTACCAGTTCTAAAGAAGGTATCGTTTTGAATCCAAGTTTTATGCATTCTAGAAAGTGTAAGCAACGGTAGTATTATACTCACTTCCATTTGAGCTGAAAGCTCCAAATCGCTAACTCTTAGCATAAAGAATAATTATTTTTTTATCCCACAATACAGATACCATTAGCCAGAAGTCTTTTATAGGAATTGCTGCTTTGTTATAAGCTTCCTTAGACGACCTCTTTTCTAAAAGATATTTAAAAAACAACGCCTCTACTTCATTAAATGATGCCATAACATCGTTTATATGTTGTCGAACTAAGAAAGTTTTCTTGCCATTTGTAAGTATTTGAATATTACTAGCCAACTGCATATCCAATTGCCATCTCCTTTTGATATCACTAATCCAATACTCAATACTAAACGATTCTAAATGATTATATAAAGTATCGTAATCGGGAATTTGATTCTTTTTTATTAGTGCCTGTATTTGCTTATTTTGGTTTAATAATATCCTACTATATTGCACTTCAAGTATTTCTTCTGCAAGTAATTCAATAGGTATCTCCTCATTATATGCACCACCAGGCCTTCCCATAAACCCCTTTTTTAACAGAAATTCGAAATTTTCAGGTGTGATATGACCGCCCAGTCCATATGTACCTACTATAATTACGGGTAAACCTGATTTCAGAAAATGAATTGCCGAAGAGCCAAAACATAGAATTACTTCTGTTTCTAGCTGTTGTTGCTCCTCTCTTAAAATAAATTCAATTCCTTCATTCGATATTTGCTTTAAGTATTCAATATCAGTCTTGCCACAATAAATCGTTCTTTGAATAGAAGACATTTTATTGAATAAAGAAATAATACGCATGAGAAAGTATAATTCCTCATTATCTCCACTATTCGAAATATATGTTACTCTTAGTTTGCTCTTTTTTTCTAATGATTTCTTTACTTGAAGTCCATTACAGTTATCATAAGCTTTGTAGGTCAATTCTTCTGGGAAGCCTGATTCATTCGGCTTTAACAACCAATTAGTTGTAAGTACATAACTAGTTGTTAGATTCTGAGGAGGGAAAAATGTTAAGTATTGGTTCTGAACGGTTACTATAGGCATACCCAAAATTCAGTAAATCCAGTCCGATATTGCTGGACTATTAATAGTCCGACCGTAAACTGTGTTTTATATTCAATAAAATAAAGGAGAAGTTTTATTAAAATTAGTCAAGATGAAGTTTTGGATTAATTTTAGTTCAGGAAATAAAAAAGATGTTTGCAGAAAGAGACTAAATATCTAAGTAAATTTGATTTAAAATAGCTTCAGCAGTTCATCATTTAACTTTTTTTCACTAGGTCGGGGTGCATTAGGTAGAAGTAGCTTGCCCTCTTTATCAATCAATATATACCTAGGGATTGAGCTTATTCCAAAGTAAGTAGCAAAATTTGAATTGAAATTATTATCTAATAAATAAGAATTTTTTTGAATATTTAGTGCCCGCATTTTTCGGAGCCAAGAAAAATTACTCTTGTCAAATGAGAGATAAATAAAATCGATTTTATCACCATATTTTTTCTCTAAAACTTTTGAATAGGGCATTTCTGTAATACATGGGCCGCACCATGATGCCCAGCAGTCTATTAATATTGGCTTCCCTCGCAATAGTGCATTGAATTTAAACTTAACACCTGTTGAATCAAATAAATCTGATAATAGTACACTATCAAACGTTGGTTTTGCTGCAAGTAATGAGCTGGAAAAAAGGGAATCAATTCCCTTTGTATATTTAGATTTTGGAAATTTTTTTTTGAATGTAAGAAAAGTTGCGTTAAAAGAAGGGAATAATTTGTTATAATAAGTTGTTAATTGTTGCGCTAATAAGTACTCGGTAATTTCTCTTGGATAACCTAGATTAATGATGAATTGATTAAATGAAACAAACCCAGAATCTGTATTTTTTTTAATATTATTCTTAAAGCTTGCATAAGCATAAATATAATCTAGTGCTGCAATTCCGTACTGTGCTGTTTTTTTGAATGCATAAACATCGGTAAATGAAACTTTTTCAAGTGTTTTCTGATATATTGAGGGTAATTCAAAAACACTCACCCTATTGTTCCCTTTTATTGGATATATCAAATTGATGATATATGCCGACCAACATTCAGCCAACGCAAGTTTTTTTATGTTTTGAGGGATTAAATATTTACTACAGTATGTGTTAATGTAAGAAATTCTATTGTTGTACCTTTTCGTGATAGAATCGTAAAAGGATTGAAGTGATAGTTCATCTTTTTTGAACCCAATAAAATCAAAGTTTATATTTCCAGTATTGTATCCCACTGAATCAAATAATCTATAAATGGTTTGATTTTTTCCAGTATATGAAAATTTAGTAAACCAATAACTATCATACTTATCGTTTAGTTTCCATTTACCATTTCTTTTCTCCATTTTTTCCATATAAATATTAACAGACCCACCAGGAAGTACAAAAATTTCGTGCCCTAGTCCCTCAAAAATAAAAGCGGTCGTAGTATCACGAATATCATAAACAACTGTTGTAAACGAAGTATCTTTTTTGACAAAAGAAATAATTTTATAAGGATACCTTTTAGCATGGTTTATTGTAAGTTCATCATTATAAGGTGCTTTTATTGAGTAATAAGCACTATCCTCTTTGGTTCCCGTTAAATAGGAGTAAGTAATTCTAAATTGAGCATTTAAAAGAATTGAAAAGGACACTAAGCTGAGTAATAACACTATTCTATCAAAAGGGAATTTTTTCATAAATTTTAAATATATCGTCAAGATAGATTACTATACTATTTTCCACCTATAAATAGGTTCAAATTATGCATTTAGATGCGTAAAGTTGAATAATATTATCTCCCAAAAATACAGTATAATAAAGCAATAATTTGCTTTATTATACTGTATATGCTTCCAAAATTTTAATTGACTTGTCTACAATCTACATCCGTGCAACAATTGTTTGGTCCACATATTAAGTCCACGACATCTTGGCAAGATTCGCCAGAACCAGTACATTCAAAGCTCGATGTTCCACCTTGACAGCCATTATCGCCATCCCAAGTAAATACACAAAGACTTGTGTGACCACCTTTTACTTTTTTCATTTGTAAGCGTGAAAGGATATCTCCTTGTTGGAATCCATGCTTACTAAAGTTAATTGATTTCATAATTAAAATTTTAATTTTTATTGCCTTTTATAGGCTCGGCAATATTAAAGCCATAAAAGAAATGCTAAAGGGCCCTTTTAAACATCTCTTCTAATATTTTAGTCTTTTAATATATACGCCAGTTCATCGATTGAATAGTTTTTTGGTAATTTATAGCCGTTAATAAAAACAGTAGGGGTAGCTGCAATATTATGGTGGTTGCACCAATCGCTCATAGTTTTAATACAAGCATCAAGTCTTTCGTCTTCTAAGTTGTCTACAGGGTATTTTTCAGCAAAGGCATCATACAGTTTTACCGGTGCTGTGTACCAGTCATCTAAAGCATGGTTTAATGAATGATTTGCTTTGCCGGAGTTGGCGATGGCTAATAAATGTTTCGTTGGTAAATACCGCCTGTCTTTTGTATTTAAAGGTGTATTAAATATAATTTGTACTGATACATCTTTAACCTGCGCCAATAATTGCTCAAGTTTTACATGCATTTTGGCACAGGGGCCGCAATGCGGGTTGCATATTTTTACAATTCGATGTTTTGCATTTTGATCTCCAATTTTGATTCCTAAGTTTTTAGGCAGTTCTCCAATCTCATCCTGCTTTTCTAGAAGTGCATTAAAAATAGCGGGGTCGTTTTTAATTCGAGATAGCGCTGATGTTGCAAAGCGGCTCTCTTTGGCTTTTTTAATTGTATCGGAGATGAAGTACCAAATTACCAAAGGAGCAATAAATAACAAAGCCAGGCTCAATAAAGCAGTTCCATTATTGAAAAGTATATTTGATAGGTTAACATGGTTCGAGTTTAGCAAATAAATACTTGTAATTCCTTCCAATAATAATACCACCTGTACAAGTAAGCACAATGGGCACCATCTTTTGATTACATTGTATTGAACAAATAATGAATAAGGTATATAAACTAAGCTAACAATACTAGTAGCCAGTAATAGTATTTGATGAACCCCACCTAACCCGTACACTATTAAAACGAATAAGCCCGATAAAAAATAAGCAAAGCCTATTTCACTCCAAGAGATAATGCCCAATAACTTGGCCGATTTGGAGGCCAATACAGAATTACAACTACTTTTTTCGCCAGCTCCCGTGCAAATTTGCTGAAGAAAAGGATTGTGGTTGTCAACTTCATACCATAATAAAAGTGTTGATACAATTAATCCAAAAAATTTCAGAAAATAGTAAAATGGATACCCAGATCCATACATAGTTGAACTCCAATTAAACCCTAATAAAGGTGAAGAAATGAATAAAAATCCTAAAAGAATACCTAAAACAATTATCCAATTCCGCTTCTGTTGTTCAAGTATGTGTTGTTTATACTCCGCTATTGGCTCTTGAGATGCAGCGGTGGCTTCAACCAACAATAATTTACCAGTCCATTCACTTATAAATACTTCTTTTGAAGTTGTTGTATTCTTATCCAGTTTATTATCCCAAATATTAAGCTTTTCACCGCTAATATGATGTACAATATTATAATATTCACCTTGCTTATTTTCATGTAAGCTAATAAATGGAGTGTGCAGGGTACTCAATTTTTCATACCCAAGTTTTAGTCCAAGTGTATTTACATTGAAACCATCCAAACAATCTGCAATACTTAATAAACTCGGGTAATCGGGGTGTTGCTCCAGTTTCTCTTTTACTGCAGTGTAGCTAATACGGAGCTTTAGTGATTTTATAAGCTTCCAAGTGGCTTCAATGCATTTGATTTTTTCAGAGTAGTATTCAGGTTTAATTAATCCAAATATCATACTGCAAATAACAATCCCCCAGTCTAATAATACAGGACTTAACCATTGGTGTATAACATTTCCATTTTATCATTAATCTCTTTCCAAGAATATTTTTCTAAAGGAGATGAAATCTTAGTGAGTTGTATATGAACAGCATCTTTAAATTCCTCCCAATTGTATCCAGCTGTAAGCCCAAGTTTTAGCGCTTCCTGTGCATATACTTCATATCCTGATATTCCATTAATAGTTTTAGATATATCCCATTCAGGCGTTTCGTCTATAAGCCAAAAACAATCTATTGCATCTCCCCATTGGTGCCAAGAAAGCCCTGGAAGGGCATTTGTGATAATGTTTGAAGCGGTATCAGGTACAGTAGCTGATAATATTTCTGCCAGATAGTAAGCTTCATGTGATTTTAGAAATTCAACCTTATCAAAAATATCATTTACTGTTCTGCCCTTTCCCCAATATTGCGCCTGTACTTGTGGTGATCTAGCTCCACAAAAAGGATACATAGTATAGCCTAGCCTATCGCAGTTATCTAATAGCTGGAGTACTTTGTTTTGAAAAGTAGGAGTTAAGTTATAGAAATACTGTTCAATCATATCCAAGAAATGAATTGAGTATTTTTAATTCTAAAACATTCATTGATCCTCCTTTAATTCCTTTCAATTCATCTGGGTCTATTTCATAATCGAATAAGGAGTCCCTAAATTTTATATTCTCAGTATAGTAGTAAGAGTTGCGCTCCCTTGAATAAGAAATAGGAAACCCTAACTCTTTCATTTCTTTTAAGTATGCATTGAGCATGCTTCTGCTCAAATTTGCCTTTTTAGCAAACTCCTTTTGGCATCCTGTTCCCTTCCGTTGTATGAGAGAATGTAAGTATGAAATTTTCTGTAGGTACTTTTGAAATAGCATTTGAGCTAGTTTTTGGTTATTTTTTTACTTTTTTGTGTGTGGCTGCGTCAATCAAGTCCGTTAATGAATAAATTATTCTGTTTAGAAGCCTAGTTTTTTTTGTAATAATTTCCATGGTACCCGTCATACCATTTTGGATATTGATAACTATTTTTTTATCGGTTTCTAAAGTATTCGGTAAAGAAATTGCTACATAATATTTATTGGCTTCATTTGCATTTTGAGCAAGAAAGCTTATTTCACCTATTAACTTTCCAAATTCCTGAAATGGGTATCCATCAACTTTAATGATTGTATTTTGGTTGAGTTTAACTTTACCGAAATTTTGTTGATTCAATAATGCCTCTCCATAAAATTGTTTCCCATCTTGATGAATAGACACTATTTCCTCACCTGCTTTAAGATATTTATTTTTGAAAAGAAGTGTTGGCATATCAATTGTCCCTGCAACTGGTGCTTTAAACACATACTGCTTTTCCCATTGTTTAATGGCTTCAATTAATGAGTTTACTGCTATATGATAATTCAACTTATAATTGTTCATTTGCTGATCTAATTCAGTAAGCTCATACTTTTTGGTGCTAATATCTCTATCTAAAGCAATTTTTGCATTACTGTTGTTTATTATTGGGCTCTCTTTTAACAAAAGTTTACTTTTCTCTTGTTGAAACTCGAGAAGAGATATTACTTTTTCATTGAATAAAAAACTCTTTGCTGAAAAATCTTGTTGTGAAATATTATAGTCTTTCTGGTAAATTGCCCTTTGAGTATCAAGATAGAGTTTTGTTTTATCAAGGGTTATTAATTGCGTCTGAATATTTGCCAGTTTTTTATCATATATATGATCCCTAAGAAAAAACTTAAGGGGCAAATACGCAGAAATAAAAGTTTGAAATGCTGGTTGTAACTCCCCTAAATTAGAAAAATCATTGAATGGATAATCAGTTATTTTTTTCCAATTATCGTTTTGAATATTTTTATAAGCAAACTCAAGCATTTCTTTCATTCTATAAACTTCATGCACGGAAGCTGTCGTTTCTAAATAGCCAAACACTTGGCCTTGTTCTACTTTTGAGCCCTCTGAAATCAGTATATTTTTTATGCGCCCATCTGAAATTGCCAAAATTTTTACAGGTGGATTTTTTGAAATTAATTTCACTTCACTTACTACGGTTTCATTGTATTCGATCTTGTATGCGAGAACTAATGAGAGTAATACTATTCCAAATATGGAAGCCATACCCCAACGAATAATAGTTGGCGGTTGTTTACCTACCACTTCTTGAATTTCTTCGCTTTGTGCATTTAATAATTCTATTTTCTGAATTTCAGTTTCCATAAATTACGCTCCAAGTTCTAATTGATTTTTAACTAAACGATAATAGTCTCCTTGAAGACCAACTAGTTCATCGTGTTTACCCATCTCAACTATTGATCCTTTATTAAGTACAACAATTTTATCTGCATTTTTTACTGTACTTAACCTATGTGCAACTATAACAACCGTTCTTCCTTTAAAGAACTCATTCAAATTATTCATAATAATCATTTCATTATTTGCATCAAGCGAATTTGTGGCTTCGTCGAAAAAAATGAAATCAGGGTTTTTATATACAGCCCTTGCAATCAATAATCTTTGCTTTTGCCCCTGACTAATACCTGTACCATCAGATCCAATTCGTGTATTATAGCCCAGTGGCAATTCTGTAATAAACTCATGAATATTAGCAACTTTAGCTGCTTCTATTATTCCCAATAAATCTGGATGCTCTTCCCAAACAGCAATATTGTTTGCTATGGTGTCAGAAAAAATGTACCCCTCTTGTGAAACAACGCCAATTTTAGACCTTAGCATACGATGGCTTAAACTTTTAAGCTTAGTACTACCTAAATTTATTTCGCCTTCTGCAGATCCGTAAAACTTCATTAGTAATTTTAGTAATGTTGTTTTACCACTTCCGCTCATACCTACTATTGCAGTAATTTCCCCCTCGAGTATATCGAGTTTAAGTTTATTCAATACATAATCATTGTCATAACCAGGATACTTATAACTTAGACCATGTATCCGAAACGATTTATCTTCAGGCATTTTATTTAATAGTTCCTTTGATAAAGGTTCTTCCTCCTCCATTTCGTGAATTTCATTAATTCGTTCCATACTCATTTTTGCATCTTGCGAGCTTTGTATAAATTGAATAAATTGCTGCACAGGGGCATTTAATTGTCCTATTATGTATTGAATGGCTAACATGGCACCCAAAGTAATTTCTCCATTTACAACTGCTTGAGCCGACAAAAAACTGATCGCAATGTTTTTAGATTGATTAATAAACAGAGCCCCACCCTGTTGAAGTTGATTTAATTGTAACGAACTTATATTAAGTTTAAAAAGCTTTGCCTGAACCCTCTCCCATTCCCAACGCTTAATGGTTTCTGCGTTGTTTAATTTTATTTCTTGAATACCTTGTATTAATTGAAGTGTAATTCCTTGGTTTTTAGCAGATAGCTCGAATCTCTTATAATCTCTTGTTCTTCTTGAACCTAAAAAGGCAAGAATCCACAAAAAATATAATACACTTCCTATTAAGAAAAAAAAGAAAATATAAGGACTATATAGTATTATTAAAATTCCATATAGTATAAAATTAATAACAGAGAATAGTGTGCTCATAGTAGAAACTGACAAATAGTTTTCTATCCTAGAGTGATCACCCATTCGTTGAATGATATCTGCAGTTTTTTTAGAATCAAAAAATGATATTGGTAAGTGTAAAAGTTTAATTAAAAATTCGGATAATAGAGAAAGATTGATGCGTGCACTAATATGTAGTAAAATCCAACTTCGAATAAAATCAAGAACTGTAGATCCTAAAAAAAGCATTACTTGTCCAAAAAGAACCAAGGTTATAAAATTTAGGTCTTTGGTAGCAATTCCTTGATCCACTACAGATTGGGTTAAGAAAGGAACTAATAGTTGTAATATACTCCCTGTAATCAACCCAAGAAACAACTGTATAAACAGTCTTTTATGTTTGAGGAAAGTTGTTGCTAATTTTATATAACTAATTCCTTTTTTGCCAGTTTCCTCAATTTGCTGAAAGTTAAGGCCAGGCTCAAGGATGAGTACGATTCCCTGTTCATTGTTATTGTTTTTCGTGCTTATCCAACCTTTGATAAAATCTTCTGAGGATAATTTTACTAATCCTTTAGCAGGATCTGATACAAAAAAATTTCTACGGTTTATTTTATACAATACAACAAAATGATTTTGTCGCCAGTGGACAATACAAGGCAAAATTGCCTCTTGAACTAGTTTTTCAATTGATAATTTTACCGCAACGGTTCTAAATCCAATTTGCTCAGCAGCTTCACTTATGCCAAGCATTGAAACCCCTTCTCTGTCAATTCTGCATCTGTCTCTTAAGTTTTGTAATGAATAAAACTTTCCGAAGTAAGCTGCAATGATCCTTACACAGGTTGGTCCACAATCCATGCTATCATGTTGTCGATAATTTGGAAATCTTAGCATATATGTTTTTTATAACCTATGTGCAACTTATTGTAAATAAATTTTTTTGCTAGGGTGATTTGTCACCTGCCGAGTTTTTTTTTCTAAGTAAAGGGTGATATTTCACCCTCTTTTTCATTTTTTTTTACACATTATTAACAAATAAAATATCTACTATTGATTAGTTATTTTTTATATAAACATTATTCTGAATATTTTTTAAGATGACATCAGTTGTTGTATGTGATGATTTTGCATTGTTAACACATTTCTTTCGAAATGAAATTGAGTCATCTTCAAATTTTAAAGTAATAGCTACTGTAAACAATGGTGCAGATTGCTTGAAACTATTTGAGTCTGGGTTTTTGCCTGATATTTTAACCTTAGATATTTCAATGCCTAATGGTTTAAATGGATACGATGTCGCTAAGGTTATCCAAAATAAATACTCAAGTATAAATGTTGTAGTTATTACAATGAATAATAATTTGGATGTATTGCATGCGTGTATTAGGCTTGGAGTAAAGGCATTTATTCCTAAAGATTGTATAAAAAGAAATTTGGTTGAAATTTTAGAAATAGTAGCAAGAGGAGGTTATTATTTTCCTAAAGAATTTAATTTAACTCATCAGGCGATAAAAAAATTACATGATACACCAGCAAAATTAATTGAGTCAATTACTTATCGCGAAAAAGAATTCATGCAACATCTTAGTGCTGGTAAATCATATAAAGAAATAGCAAAGGAGATGAAAATATCTCAAAACACTGTAGAGAATAAAAGAGTTAGTCTTTTTGCAAAAACAGGTGTAACTAGTAAAACTGCATTACTTTCTATGTTCAAAAAATTAGGAATTGATTAGATATTTAGCGTCTTTAGAACGATTTTGATGTATAACAAAAGACCTCCCAATCATTCAAAAAGGTAGTAGTTAAAAATTTTGTTTCTTTGCTCTTTTTTTTCATCTATTTTGAAAATTTCTATTACACCTTTCTCAAAACCTCACAGGTAACATTGCATTGAGCCATTGTTCCATTTCCATCAAGCTCTCCAAAACTCCAACCCGTATCATGATTACCAGCGATGATATAATAGGGTACTTTTAATTCAGCTAAAATTTCTTTGGCTAATTTTATTTCTGCATCGGTACCTATTTCAGTAATATCTCCAGTGAGCACTACAAATGCGATATCATTCATGCTATTAATAATAGCCACCGTTTTTTCATGGTTGAAAGTTAGGTATAAACACGAATAATTATACCAACTCAAATGCTGATTTTGTGTTATTAAAACAAGAACATGTTTGTTAAAGCATTTGGCAGTTCGGTGCAAGGGGTAGATGCCATCACCATTAGTATAGAAGTGAATGTAAGTATGGGCCAAGGATATGCAGTAGTGGGTTTGCCCGATAGTGCCGTGAGGGAGAGTTTGCACCGTACTGAAAGCGCCATTAAGAATATGGGCTTTCATATGCCAAGAACCAAAGTAATAGTGAACCTTGCACCTGCAGATATTCGCAAATCGGGTTCTGCTTTAGACTTGCCTATTGCATTAGGCATATTAGGCGCGAGTGAACAATTGGACCATGCAGAAAAACTAAAAGAATTTGTGGTCATGGGTGAGTTGGGTTTAGATGGAACAGTCAACGGCATCAAAGGTGCATTACCCATTGCCATACAAGCCAGCAAAGAAGGATTCAGGGGATTGATAGTTCCTAAAGTAAATGCGAAGGAAGCCAGTATGGTGAATGGTATAGAAGTATATGGCGTGAATTCGTTGAAAGAATTGGTGGAGTTTTTTTCTTACGAGAAAATATTGAAGCAAGAAGAAATGGATATTCGAGATCATTTTTTTAATGACCGATTTTTATTCAATACCAACTTTAATGAAGTAAAAGGACAAGCTACCGCAAAGCGAGCAATGGAAATTGCAGCAGCAGGTGGACATAATATTATTTTAATCGGTCCGCCAGGTGCAGGTAAAACCATGTTGGCTAAAAGGTTGCCTTCCATCTTGCCGCCATTGAGTTTGGCAGAAGCATTAGAGACCACGAAAATTTATAGTGTGGCAGGTAAGCTTCAACACAACGCAGCATTAATTAGCCAGCGACCTTTTCGTTCGCCGCATCATACGCTTTCACATATTGCCATGGTAGGGGGTGGATCAAACCCGCAGCCTGGCGAGATTTCCTTGGCACACCATGGCGTACTTTTTTTAGACGAATTGCCCGAGTTTAATCGATCCGTATTAGAAGTGCTAAGACAACCATTAGAGGAACGAACCATCAGTATTGCCAGAACCAGGGTGTCACAAGAATTTCCTGCCAGCTTTATGTTAGTGGCTTCAATGAATCCATGCCCCTGTGGGTATTATAACCATGGTCAAAAAGAATGCACTTGTGAATCGGGTCAAGTGAATCGTTATTTAAACAAAGTGTCTGGCCCTTTATTGGATCGAATTGATTTGCATATCACTGTAGGGGCAATTGAATTTAATGATATGACTAAGGATACATTGGAAGAAGATTCATCCATTATTCGCGAAAGAGTCATCACTGCAAGAGCCATTCAAGCAGAACGGTACAAAGGGAAATCTGGTATTTATACCAATGCACAAATGACCACACAGCAATTGAGGAAATACTGTAAAATAGATCATGCAAATACTCATGAGTTAGAAAGCACCATGAAAAGCAATCATCTTAGTGCAAGGGCTTATGATCGAATTTTAAAAGTCAGTAGAACCATTGCAGATTTAGCAGGCAGCGAACAAATTAGTTTTGATCATTTTGCCGAAGCAGTTCGATATAGGTGCTTAGATAAAGAAGGGTGGGGAGAAAAAACGAAATCGAAAAGAAAATAAGATCTGCTCAAAAATGAATTTTGAAGCTTGCTTACATTAATTCCAATTTCACTTACTGCATCCAGACCAATTCGACTATCTCTATAATCACGCAAAGGAAGCGAAAATATATTTCGAGAAGCAACCATAAAAGCTATTTTCTCAATTAAATAGGCACCTTAAAATACCAATCATAATCGAGGCCAAATTGGTTCAGAAATTGCAGGTTGCACCTATCGTATTTGAGAATTAATATGATAGGAGTATTTAGCTGTTGATAAGTTTATGCAGACAGCAAAATAGTTTTGTATACTTTATTAGTTCATCTTAATCATAGTCAACATAAATTCAACACTATCTTTATCTAAATGTCTTTTTAATGCGTACTGAAAATGGGAAGCCTTCATATCAAATTAAAAGAGTAGAACAATTATTGAATAATAGACCAATAAGATAATTTAATTACCTAAACTATAGTCAAGTGCAATAATAAAAAAGTGCAGTTATTACTTGAACTTAGAT
>JBDKHK010000173.1:0-9997 GCA_039797705.1 Bacteroidota bacterium | reverse complement strand
TCTCCCACCGAACCAATTACTTTTAAAGAGTCTAATTTATATGGGCGTACAAAATCTAAACCATTTGCCATCAAAGAGCGAATGGCGGTGGGTGCTGTATAGAATTTAGTTACTTTCAGTTTATCTATTACTTGCCAAAAACGTCCTGCATCTGGATAGGTAGGAATGCCTTCAAACATGACTGTCGTAGCACCATTTAATAAAGGACCATAAACAATATAAGAATGTCCTGTTACCCAACCAATATCGGCAGTACACCAAAAAATATCCTCTTCTTCATATTGAAAAACATTTAAAAAAGTATAGTAAACAAACACCATATATCCAGCGCAAGTATGCACCACTCCTTTAGGTTTTCCAGTGCTTCCCGAAGTGTATAAAATAAATAATGGATCTTCGCTATCTGTTTCAACGGCTTCAAATTGTGCAGATGCATGCTGCATTTCGTCATTCCACCAAACATCTCTGCCACCCTGCATTTCTACAGTATCTCCAGTGTGTTTATATACAATTACTTTCTCAATAGAAGGTGTATATTGTAACGCTTCATCACAAATACTTTTTAATCCTACTGTTTTATTTCCACGATACAAACCATCTGCTGTTATTAATACCTTACAAGCAGAATCATTTATTCTATCTGTAATAGAATTTGCAGAGAATCCGGCAAACACAACAGAATGAATCGCTCCTATGCGGGCACACGCTAAAACAGCAATTGTCAATTCAGGAATCATCGGCATATATAGGCAAACTCTGTCGCCTTTTATTATTCCATTTTTTTGAAGCACGTTAGAAAATTTACAAACTTCTGTATGTAATTCTTTATAAGTAATAATTCTATTTGGAATATTTACGTCGTTGCTTTCCCAAATAATGGCAGGCTTATTGGGCTGAGTAACCAAATGTCTGTCTAAACAATTTTCAGTAATATTTAATTTTCCATTCAAAAACCATTTTATACTTGGTTCTTTAAAATTCCATTCTAAAACATTGTCCCATTTTTGTTTCCATTGGAAAGAATCGGCGATGTCTGCCCAAAACTCTTCGGGTTGTTCTATACTTTTCTTATATACATCGTGATATTCTTGGAGATTGGATATTTTATGTTGCATGACAATAATTTATTTACAAGTAAAAATAATTTTTAAAATTGAAGTTAATAATTTTTAAGCAATTAGATTTTTGAATTTAAACAAGATAGGTAATTTATAAAAAAATAAACCACATAAGAAACTAAAGAATTTAACATAATTCACACATATCATAACAATTCATTTTACAGAAAAAACATTGCTCCTTTGCGTTCTTTGCGTGAAAAATAAATCACAACCGTTGCTTCTTTTATCCTTTGAGTGAAAAACATAATGTGTATCTTTGAAAAAAATAAATCCATGAGAAAATATCTTTTGATTCTTCTTCTGATAAATATTTCTTTTGTATTTGCAAAAAAATCAAAAAATGAAATAACTTATCCAATAAGCAAAAAAATTGCACATACTGATACCTATTTCGGGACTAAAATTGAAGACCCTTATCAATGGTTAGAAAATGATACTTCTGTAGAAACAGCGGCTTGGGTGGCTGCGCAAAATAAAGTAACATTTGATTATTTGTCAAAGATTCCATATCGAGAAGATTTGAGAAAACGCTACAGCGAATTATATGATTTTGCTAAACTATATGACCCAATTGTGTTTGGTGATCATTTTTATTTTTCAAAAAAAGATGGCTTACAAAATCAACCTGTTATATACGAACAAAAAACAGTGAATGGCACGCCTACCATTTTATTAAATCCCAATACGTATGATCCAAGTGGATTAACCGCTGTTTCTATCAATTCAATTTCTACAGATGGACGTTATATTGTTTTTTCTTTTCATGTTGCAGGCAGTGACTGGGGATATATACGAATATTTGATTTACAGCAAAGAGTTTTTTTAAACGAGAAAATAGAATGGGTAAAATCCACTGGAACTTCTTGGTATAAAGATGGTTTTTTTTATTCAAGATATGACCAACCAAATGGCTCAGCTTTATCCGATAAAAATGAATATTTATCTGTGTATTATCACAAATTAGGCGATGTGCAAGGTAAAGATGAATTTGTTTATAAAGACAATACCAATCCGAATATATCTTGCTATGTTAATGTTTCAGAAAATCAGCAATATCAATTTTTATATAAATATAATGGAACGTATGGCTTTGAAGTATATTGGAAAAAATCTTCAGAAGAAGGATGGAATTTTAAGCCTTTATTTACAGGATTTGATAACGAAAACTCTGTTGTTGAAACAATCAATGACAAACTAATAGTATTAACGGATTACAATGCGCCCAATAAAAGATTAGTTCAAGTAGATCCAAATTTTCCTGATCCAAAAAATTGGAAAGATATTATACCTGAACAAAAAACAAATTTAGAAACAGTAACTGTATCCGGATACAGAATCATTGCACAATATTTAGAAAATGCAAATAACAAATTGTATGTTTTTGATTTAGATGGAAAAAATAAAAAGGAAATTACACTTCCAGGACAAGGAACCATTTCTATTTCTGGGGGCAGAATGAGTGACAATTTAGTACTTTACTCCTACACTTCTTTCAATTACCCGACGAGTATTTTTTTATACAATACGCTCACAGGCTATTCGGAATTATTTTTAAAACCAAATTTAAAATTCAATACAGATGATTATGTAACTGAACAAGTATGGTATAAAAGTAAAGATGGAAAAAAAATATCCATGTTCATCGTGCATAAAAAAGGAATAAAGCTCGATAAAAACAATCCAACTTATTTGTACGGATATGGAGGTTTTAGCATTAGTATGACACCTTATTTTTCACCATCTATGATTATTTTATTAGAAAATGGTGGTGTGTATGCGATGCCAAATCTGCGTGGTGGTGGCGAATACGGCGAAGCATGGCATCAGGATGGTATGAAAATGAAAAAGCAAAATGTGTTCAATGATTTCATTGCTGCGGCACAATACCTCATTAAGAAAAAATACACTACCAAAGATAAATTAGCTATTGCTGGTGGCTCAAATGGTGGTTTGCTCGTGGGTGCTGTGATGACACAAAAACCCAATTTATTTAAAGTAGCATTTCCTGCCGTTGGTGTTTTAGATATGCTAAAATATCAGAAATTTACCATTGGTCATGCTTGGGCTGTAGAATTCGGAAGTTCAGAACAAAGTAAAGAAATGTTTGACTACCTAAAAAGCTATTCTCCTTACCATAATATAAAGAAGAATGTAAAATATCCAGCTACTTTAATTACGACTGCCGACCATGACGACAGAGTAGTGCCGGCACATAGTTTTAAATTTGCTGCAAGACTGCAAGAGTATGCTAATAAAAGCAATCCTGAATTAATTAGAATCGGTATAAATGCAGGACATGGTGCTGGAAAACCTACTTCAAAAATAATGGACGAAGTGAGTGACCAATGGAGTTTTTTCTTTTGGAACATGGGATACAAGCAATTGCCTTCTTTTAAAAAATAATTTTGTTTTTACAGAGTTTTTAAAACTGTAAAAATTACATGACAAACAAAAAATTATATAAAAACTTCTGCGACAACAATACAACTATTCCATTGTTTTTGCAGCCTTTTTGGCTGGATACTATTGCGGAGAAATGGGAAGTTGTATTGGTTTCAGAAAACGATAAAATAAAAGCTGCTTTACCGTTTTGTGTAAAAGGAAATTTATTTACCAAACGTATTTATTTACCCGATGTAAATTTCTATCAGACACCTGTTTTTGCTGAAAATATTACATTAAATCAAAAACAAAAACTGACAGAAGAATTATTTAAACAATTACCAAAAACGATAAAATCATATTTCAAATTCCCAACCAACTACAACACGCTTGATTTATCTAAACAAGGTTTTAAAAAAGAAACTTACACTACTTATACTATTACAAACACTATTTTTTTTCAATTAAATAAACACCATCAACGGCAAATACAAAAAGGAATAAAATCCAATTATAAAATACAGAAAAGTAAAAATGTTATTGTTTCCTACCAATTAATTGCGGATACATTTTTGCGTCAAAAAATACAACCAAAACTAAGTTTAAAAAACTTACAACAATTACATGCTTTGGGTTTAAAAAATAATTGCACACAAATTTTAGATTGTTTAGATGAAAAAGAAAATACATTAGCAACTTTATTAATTGGAGAAGATGCTATCACTGTTTTCTATTTATTTGGTGGATATAATTCTTCATTTAAAAATTCTGGGGCAATGACTTTTCTATTGTATCATGCTATTCAATATTCGTTAGAGCAGCAAAAAGAATTTAATTTTTGTGGAAGTAGTAAAAAAAGTATTGCTGAATATTTTGAAGGCTTTGGTACACAACCTGCTATTATCCCGATTTGGAAAAAAACGTTGATTTAATACCACAAACGTGCTTTTACTTTATGCAGGTATTTCATTCCGTCTTTATTCATTACTTGTCGTGGTGCCGCTTTCAATCGTTTAAATAATTTTCTCACTGTTTTAAAATACATGGTAAAATCGCCTTTAGATTTTACTAAAAAAAATACAGACCACATCAAAAAATGTGTAACTACATACAACATCGGTAGGTGCTTATACAACACAACTACTTTATTGGAAAACATCCGTGCATACGTTGTTCGGCTCGGCTCTCTGCCTTCTGGATTTATTTTATGTAACACTAAAATATCTCGGGTAAACAATATGGAATAGCCCGCTTTTACGGTAGCATAACTCAAATCATACTCTTCCATTCCATAAAAAAAATCTTCTTGATAATAACCTGTTTTCTCGATTAATGATTTTGGGAAAACATGGCCGTATCCAAAAAATAAATTGTAAAATAAATCTGATTTCCCTGCCATTAATGCAGGATTTTTCAACGGCATTTCTTCTTTTCCACTGGCAGGAATTTTACCCAAAAATCCAATAATAGCTAGATTTTCACTTTTGTATTGTTCGTATTTATCCAATATTATTTGAATGGCATTTTTCTGCACAATTTCCGCATCATCATCCATAAAAAGTAAATATTTTCCGCTTGCTTCTTTTATACAAAGATTGCGCCCACCGGCAACACCTAAATTTTGTGAATGATAAATATATTTAATGAGTGCTCTATCCTCTTCTGAAAGAGTTTCCAAATACACTTGAAAACTTTTATAGTCTTGCGTAGAACCATTATTTAATATGATAATTTCTTTTTCCCATCCTTCCACTTCCTCCAATTGCAACACATTTCTTACTGCCTCTACCGTATCCTCTGCACGGTTATAACTAATAATTAAAAAAGAAAATATCTGCTTCATTTCATACAGATTATTCTGTTACTAAATCATCTTTTTTCCTGAAAGACAAAAATATCAATAAAGCAATAACAGCATAAAAAATACCATTTCCCAACAACATTACATTGCTAGTCATGGCAAATAATTTTGGCTTAAATACAAATGTAATCTTATATTCTCCGGCATCTACTTTCATGCCGCGCAAAATATAATTCACACGAATATGGTCGGCAGGTTTACCATCTATATAAGAAATCCAATCTTCATTTGGACGATAAATAATTTCTGAAAACACCACAAATTCATTACTTGGAGATTTGAAAGCATATTCCAATTTCTCAGGATTTTTGGTGTCAATTTTACGAATATAACGTATATCACTTTGAGCGGTCGTATCAGGATTGGGGGTTGCCTCTTTTAGATATTTTGAAAATTCTTTATTCACCACTGCTGTTCTTGCTGGATTAATGTCGCGTACTTTTAATATCTCTTCTTCCGGCGTGGACACTTGTTCTATATTATTTACAAACCATGCATTTCCCAAAGCATACGGATTATGAATTACGCCATTTGCTTCCGGTGATTGTTTGATATATGTAGTATTTAGCATATTCACATAATTTGCATTGGCAAATCCTCCTTTATTCAATAATTGGAAATCATGCGAAAGACCGTATTCAATTACATCCTGATAGCGTCTGAGTTTTGCAGGACTGTAACCTCCAATCGTTCTGTGATAGTACGCGGGGCTTGCACTATTGAAAATATCTCCTGTAAAATCTGCCATGCGTGCGCCGTCTTTATTATCGGCTAAGATAGCTGCATCTGCGGGGGTTTCAGGAAAACTATTGGACACTAATGATGCGGAATCTTCAAAATCTGTATCATTCAAATAGCGTTTATCTATCATCCAAAAATCTATCAAAATTATTAATGATAAAGCCAAGGTGATATAAGACGGATATTTTACTTTATTGGTTGCGAATGCAAACAACAATCCTGCTGCTAATGCGACTAACAATAAGGAACGCATGGCATCACTGCGCATAGCGCTTGCTCTGTCTTGCAATAAAGAGCTATAAATATTATTGGAAAAAGTTGCATCGCCAGTCATTTGTGTCAACTGCTCTTTGAATGATTCATCCGTAGATTTACCATTAGAATCTGCTTTGGATTGAAAAGATAGTACACTGCTCATCACAATAAACAACACCAATATTCCACCAACAATTCCACCGGATAATTTTAATGTTTTTAGTCTGTCTATCTTATCCGATATTTTATCATCAAAGAAATCTTTTAAACCCAACACTCCTAAAATCACCATTAATATTTGCGTTAATGCCAATATCATAGTAGGTGCTCTGAATTTATTGAAACCGGGAACAATGTTATACAACAAGCGATAAAAGACTTCAAAATTCTTTCCTAAGGCTATTAAAATAGTAAAGACAATACAACCTATTAGCCAGCCTTTTAAATTTCCTTTATAAGCAAACAATCCGAAGAAAAATAGAAAGATAACGATAGCTCCTAAATAAGCAGGACCTTGAACAAATGGTTCGCTGCCCCAATACAATGGCATACGCTGAACAAATTGTTCTGCCTGCTGTGGTGAAACTCCTTTTGCTGTAAGCGTTTTATAAACATTGGAATTTTCATCTAATCCTGCAACGGAAGAGCCGCCACAAAAATTAGGTACGAGTAAACTTCCCAATTCTTCAAAACCAAAACTCCAATTAGTGGCATAATCAAATCCGACGCCTTGTTCTTTTTTTGCTTCTCCTGTTGTTTTTGTTGCTGTTTCTGGATTCATTTTTGCTGCATGCAAAATATCTCCACCTCTGGTGCTGTCTTTAGAAAAATCATTGACAAAATAATTATCAAAATTCATCATACCCGAAACGGCAATAGCGGCTACCAATATCAATCCTGCAAAAATCCCTTGCTTTACTTCTTTGCGTTGTATGCTTCTAACAAATTCTATTATGCCATATATTCCAATTAAAATAAAACTGTAATACGCAATTTGCACATGTCTTTCTGCTACAATTTCATTGGCAAAAATGAAAAATAATATCGTTCCCCAAATAAATTTTTTTCTAAACAATAGCCATGCTCCTGCAAACAGCGGTAAAAACATGGCAATGGTATTTACTTTGGTAATATGACCTGCATCTAAGGATACTAAATTATAAGTACAAAATCCAATGGCAATGGCACCTAAAAAGGAATAGGATATTTTGCGGGTTAAAACATACAAACCGATGAAACCACACACCATCAAAAAGAATATCTCCAATGCTGGATCGGGAATCGTTTGAAAGATTTTAAACAACAATACCCTCGGAGTGTAGTCAATAGCTTTAGGAAAATCGATACCGCCCATAAAGTAGGCAGGCATGCCACCAAACATTCTGGACGACCACATGGACACATGACCCGTTACTGCTTTTTGGTCGTTTACTTCTTTGCTAAGTGCTAAATATTGATTGCTATCATGGGAAGAAAAGGACATGCCTTCTAACAATGGCTTGCTGTACAACATGGAAAGCGCAACAAACAAGGCTATGATTGCAGGAATTAATATTTTATTGGATAATTTAATTTCTGAAGTTGCAGCAGATGAATTTCTGTTGGACACTTGATGGGGTGTTTTTACGTTGGGTGCTGTCGCTTTTGTCGGTTGCTTTTTTGACATGGATGTTATTTTACGTGTCTAATTTACAATTTTATCCATTTTAAAGGATAGATATCTTTTGAATTTATGGAATTATCTGCAAACCACTGTTGCGGTGCTATAACCATTTTATCGGGATGGGAGTTTAGCCATGCTCCCCACCAACTAAAAGTGCTATTGCAAATGATATTATGCTTGCACAATGACATCAATTGCATATCTATATATGAAGTTTGTTTTGTATTATTATTGCTAATAAAATGCACAGGAAATTCTGTCTTCAACTCACGCTTTACCCAATCTATATCATCTGAGAAAACAAAAAAAACAGGATTTTCAATTTTGGACGCTATATGGTTTATTGCCTTTTGAAAATAGACAATAGGAATTTGCGCAAATTTATGTACATTTTGTTTTAATGAAATATAATCGCCTCGGCGAACATGAATAGAAACGGCATTGCTGTTTTCAATTTGTTGTTTCCAAACTAAGTTCTCTTCTTTAAGTGTGGGCTTAAATTGAAATTCTTGTCGTATGATTTTTTCAATTTCTATAAAATATTTTTCTGACTGAAAATTGCCTTTTATATAAGTATTGTCTTTTGCACTCAAGTATTCCGGTTGGAAATTAAACGATGTTTCTTGCAAAACATTCCATTGATTTTTATTCCATGTATCTCGCAAGAGGTATTCTGCTTTTGCAAGTGGATATAGAAATTTTGATTGGAAAATATTTTGAGAAATTTCTGCCTGAATATTAAAAATATCCAATTCGTATTGCATAGATGTTGCCAAACTTTTTATAGGCAATTTGCTTTGCAGGTAAGAGGTATTTAGATATAATTTTGCGTTGTTTTTGATAGACAAATTTCTTGCAAATGCATATTGAAACATTTGATTACCCAATCCCCCTGACAGTGCTGCTTTTATCATACGCTAAACCGTTGCTAAAATACGGAAAAAGAATGGATGCAGGAGAAAATGAATTATTACTGAGAAATTGAAGAGAATAGATGTATTAACATACAAAAAATAAAAAAAGGCGAGTTGCCCCGCCTTAGATGTTTTCACAACGGAATAATCCTTATTGTGAATTGATTTAAAATTGTGTAATACAAATATAACTAAAATTATCGATTATCAAAATAAAAACTTACTTTAGTGTAAATAATATATTTACTATGAAAAGGATATTAGGACTGGACTTGGGAACGAACTCTATTGGGTGGGCGTTGGTAGAACAAGATTTTGAACAAAAAGAAGGGAAGATTTTGGGAATGGGAAGTCGGATTATCCCGATGGATGCCGCTATTCTTGGAGATTTTGATAAAGGAAATTCCGTATCGCAAACTGCAGAAAGAACAAAATACCGAAGTGTGAGACGCCTTAGGGAGCGTCATCTTTTGAGAAGAGAAAGATTGCATAGAACTTTAAATGTGTTAAATTTTTTACCAGAACATTATGCTGCTGAAATTGACTTTGCAAAACGCTTTGGTAAATTTAAACCAGAAACAGAACCCAAATTAACATATCATAATAACGAATTTCTATTTAAAACTTCATACCAAGAAATGTTGGAAGATTTTAAAATCAATCAACCGCAATTAGTGAAAGATGGAAAATTAATTCCTTATGATTGGACAATTTATTTCTTGCGTAAAAAAGCGTTGTCAAAAGCAATTAGTAAAGAAGAAATTGCTTGGGTGATTTTAAATTTTAATCAAAAAAGAGGATATTATCAGTTAAGAGGAGAGGAAGAAGAAGAAAAAGACAATGTAAAAGAATTTGTTGTCGCCTTAACAATCACGGCCGTTGAAAAAGGTGATGTTGATTCCAAAAACAACAAACGTACTTGATACAAAATGACTTTAAGTAATGGTTGGGAATATTCTGCGACCTTTATTGTAGAGCCAAAATGGCTAAACAAAGAAAAAGAGTTTTTAGTAGTAGAAGAATATGATGAAAGTGGAAATATTAAAATAGTAAAAGATAA
>JBDKHK010000172.1:0-5885 GCA_039797705.1 Bacteroidota bacterium | reverse complement strand
GTAACAACTATTTACCAAATAATTTTCCTAAGTCAACACCCATTTTATCTAATAATTCAGTAGCTTTTTCTTTGATTCCATCTACAGAAACTAGACTAAGCATTTTATTAAAATCCAATTTACCATTTTCATCCATAAACTCTGTTTTAAAACGGTCAAACACTTCTGTCAAAGAAAAATCTTGTACTTTTTGTGCTGTCTCTGCTGATAATCCAACTTTATTCACCAAATCATTTGCTAAATTTTCACGTAAGTTAGCAAGCACTGGATTCGTTTTTATATCATTCAATCCATTACTCATCAATTCTCTTAAACCACTCATGCCACCCGCCATCAAATCTTCTGAAAAGAATTTTTTAAAATTTTCCAAAAGCACCGCTGTACTTTGAGTCGTTTGATCAACACTTAGTCCAAATTTTTCTTGAATTTGTTGTTGCATCTTTGCTTGAATATCGTTATAAATTTCTTGTAACATAATAAAATACTTTCTTCAAACTTACACAAAGAAAATGTATTTTAATTCTTTATACTTCAAAAAAATAAAAAAAATAATTGATTTATACGATAAACATCCTCCATTGATTTTTCTTAATTATTGGGTCGATAGAGGTAAAAACCAACAATTTTACGCACAGCTCCACTTATAAATCAAAATTATATGTACCTTTCAAGTCTATATACGAAAACATATATTGCATGAAATTACAATTTAATGGTGCCACGAAAACAGTTACGGGAAGTTGCCATTTAATCACCTTAGAAAATGGATTTAACGTATTATTAGACTGCGGTCTGTATCAAGGAAATGAAGCACAATTAGAAGATTTTAATAGTCAATGGTATTTCAATCCAGCAGAAATCGATGTCTTAATTCTATCACACGCACACATTGACCATTGTGGAAGAATACCAAAATTAGTAAAAGACGGTTTTAAGGGGAAAATTTATTGTACTTCTGCCACACGCGATTTAGCTGTAATTATGCTCATGGACAGTGCTCAAATTCAAGAAAATGATGCAGAATACGAAAGCAGAAAATTAGGAAAAAACAAAAAACCACTTTACACCATTGTGGATGCTAAAAATTGTTTCAAATATTTTCGAACTATTGAATATAATAATTGGTTTGCTATTAATGACGACATACAAGCATTGTTTTTAGATGCCGGACACATTTTGGGAAGTGCCACTATTACTTTAAAAATAAAAGAACAAGACAAAGAAACTACCCTTGGATTTACGGGCGATGTCGGCAGATTTAGACGACCTATTTTAAACAATCCAGTATCAATGCCCACTTTAGATATTTTGATAACAGAATCTACTTATGGTGGAAAAACACATGAAGACGAACCTCAAAGTAATGAAAAATTACTCCAAATTATTAATGACACTTGTATCAAAAAAAGAGGCAAACTTATCATTCCCGCTTTTAGCTTAGGCAGAACACAGGAATTGCTATATAAGTTAAACAATTTATATAACAATGGAAAAATAAGCAATATCCCAGTATATGTGGACAGCCCTTTAGCCATGAATGCTTCTCATATATACATGATGCATCCAGAATGTTTTGATGATGAAGTACACAGCATTATGCGCAAAGACGATGATCCATTTGGATGGAATAATATGCGATATATCAAAAATGCTGAACAATCTAAAATTTTAAACACCGATACAGAACCATGCATAATTATTGCTGCTTCTGGAATGGCAACTGGAGGAAGAGTAAAACATCATTTATTTCACCAATTAGACAAACCAGAAAATACTATTTTAATGGTTGGATATTGTGCCGAAGGCACTTTGGGCAAACAACTGATAGATAATGCAGAAAAAGTAACCATCTTCCATCAAGAAATAAATGTATTGGCGTCTATTGTTGTAATGAATAGTATGAGCGCACATGCCGACCAACCGGAATTACTTCGATTCATATCCAATCAACATCCTAAAAATCTAAAAAAAATATTTTTAGTACACGGAGAACCTAAAAACCAAGTGGCTTTGAAAGAAGCATTAACTGAAAAAGGATTTACAGATATTCAAATTCCAACTCTTGGCGAAGTTTTTGATGTATAATAAAACATAAACTATCTCACAAATAAAACACAAATTCTTAATTTTATCCGAAAATAAAAAACATGACCAATCAAGAACAATTTATAGCAACCATACAACAAGGATATACATTTAAAAGCGATGCCATTATTATTGGAGAAGCCATGCTGGAAGGAAAAACAGTTACAGAGGCGCAAGTAAAAATTCCATTAAAAACATTAAATCGTCACGGGCTAATTGCTGGTGCTACCGGAACCGGTAAAACAAAAACCATTCAAGTACTTTCTGAAAAATTAGCCGAGAATGGAATCTCTGTTTTAATGATGGATATAAAAGGTGATTTTTCAGGAATTGCAGAACCAGGCGTTACCAATCCAAAAATAGAAGAAAGAATTAATTTAATTGGAACAACATGGACACCCAAAGCATATCCTGTAGAATTAATGAGTATTTCAGCACAAGACGGTGTAAGACTACGTGCTACTGTTTCTGAATTTGGTCCAATTTTAATCTCTAAAATATTAGATTTAAATGATACGCAACAAGGTGTCGTTTCTATGATATTCAAATTTTGTGATGACTTGCAATTGCCATTAGTAGATTTATCCGATTTAAAAAAAGTTTTACAATATTTAATAACCGATGACGGAAAGGCTGCATTTGAAAAAGAATACGGATTAACAAGTCCAGCAACATCGGGTACTATTCTTAGAAAAATAATAGAATTAGAACAACAAGGAGCTAATTTATTTTTTGGAGAAACCTCTTTTAATGTAAATGATTTATTGAGAAAAAATGATAATGGATACGGCTATATAAACATCGTTCGACTGAACGACGTGCAAGATAAACCAAAATTATTTTCCACCTTCATGTTGAGCTTATTGGCAGAAGTATATCAAACATTTCCAGAAAGAGGCGATGTGGACCAACCTGAATTGGTCATCTTTATGGATGAAGCGCACTTAGTATTTGACAATGCTTCCAAAGCATTAAAAGACCAATTAGAATCTGTCATAAAACTAATTCGCTCTAAAGGCGTTGGTATCTTTTTCTGCACACAAAATCCAACAGACATTCCTCAAAGTATTTTATCGCAATTAGGACTAAAAATCCAACATGCATTAAGAGCCTTTACGGCAAAAGACCGACAAGATATTAAACTAACCGCTCAAAATTATCCTGAAACAACATTTTATAAAGTAGAAGATTTAATTACACAAATGGGTATTGGAGAAGCATTTGTTTCTGCATTAAATGAAAAAGGAATCCCAACTCCATTGGTGCATACTTTAATGACTCCACCACAATCCCGCATGGATGTTTTAAACGAAACAGAAATAAGCAATTTAATTCAAAAATCTTCTTTATACAGCAAATACAAAGAAACACTTGATCCCGAAAGTGCTTTTGAAATTTTGAGTAAAAAAATAAATCAAGCTGCTCAACAACAAGCAGACATACAAGCACAAGCTCAACAGGCTAAAGAGCAAGCAATAGCAGCCAAGGAGCAAGAACGGGAAGCTAAAGAACAAGCAAAAGCAGCGCAACAAGCAGCTAAAGAACAAGCAAGAGCAGAAAAAGATTCGGTCACGCAAAAGGTTATAATGCCGGCAGTACGCAGCGCCACCACTACACTTACCAATACCGTTATCAGAGAAGCACTAAGAGGCAAGAAAGGCGGAGGCATTGCTTCAACATCTAATAATGTAGTACGAAGTTTATTAGGAAGTCTGGTTAGAAATTTTTTAAAATAAATTATATAACTCTAAAATTAGAAATTAATATGGCATCTATCAAGTTATCAAAAATTTCAACACAAGCTCCTAAGGATTTAGACAAAAATGTAATAAAATTAAAAACGCAAGAAATAATAAAAGAAATTCAAGATTTGCAGGATGTTTTAATTGCAAGTCAAAAGAAAAGTTTATTGATAATTTTACAAGGAATGGATGCCAGCGGGAAAGATGGAATCACTAAAAATGTTTTCAATAACCTAAATCCACTTGGCATAAAAGTACATAGTTTTAAAAAACCTACTCCCGAAGAATTTTCCCATGATTTTTTATGGCGAGTACATCAAGTTGCTCCGGCTAAAGGTGAAATAATGATTTTTAATCGCTCACATTATGAAGATGTTTTAATTCAACGAGTGAGAAAATGGATTGATGAAAAAACTGTGCAAAATAGATTCGATGCCATCAATAATTTTGAAAAATTATTGATCCAAAACGACACTGTTATTTTAAAATGCTACCTGCATGTTTCTCCAGAAGTACAATTGGGGCGATTGGAAGAACGCAAAACAGATCCTAAAAAAATGTGGAAATACAATGAACAAGATTGGGAAGAACGCAAACTTTGGGATCAATATATAAAAGCGTATGAAGATATATTTGAAAATTGCAGCAAAGCCGTGGAATGGCATATTATTCCTACCGATCAAAATTGGTATAAAGAATATTTGATTGCAGAAAAAACATTAAATGCACTCAAAAATATGAAATTAGAATATCCAAAATTAATAACCACATAAATAAATAATACATTGGCAAAACTTTGGCAAAAAGGTGACCTAAAAAACAGTGACCTAACTAAAAGGGTAGAAAAATTCACTGTTGGGAATGATAGAAATCTTGATTTACTATTAGCAAAACAAGATATTTTGGGCACAATGGCTCATATAAAAATGTTGAATAAAGTAAACCTGCTTACAACAAAAGAACTTCAAACCGTAATTCCTGCATTGCGAACAATTTTAAAAGACGTAGAAGCCGGTAAATTTTCTTTAGCAAAAGACAGTGAAGATATTCACTCCGAAATAGAATTTCGATTAGTAAAATCATTAGGAGAAGTTGGCAAAAAAATACACACTGGAAGAAGTAGAAATGACCAAGTATTATTGGATATTAAATTATTTACTCGAGAAAAAATGGAACAAATAGTTATTGAAACCCAAAAAGTATTTGACCAATTGATTTCATTATCCAACAAACACCAAAACAAATTACTTCCCGGCTATACACATTTGCAACTTGCCATGCCGAGCAGTTTTGGATTGTGGTTTGGAGCGTATGCCGAAAGTTTAGCCGACGACATGGAAGTGCTTTATGCCGCTTTCAAATTAGCGAACAAAAATCCATTAGGCTCCGGCGCAGGATACGGCAGTTCTTTTCAATTGGATAGAAATATCACTACCACTTTACTTGGATTTGAAGACTTGAATTACAATGTTGTTTATGCACAAATGAATCGTGGAAAGATGGAACGAGTGGTAACGCAAGCATTAGCAGGCATTGCCGCTACGCTCTCCAAATTTGCAATGGATGCAACACTATATTTGAATCAAAATTTTGGATTTATTTCATTTCCAGAAACATTAACTACAGGTTCATCCATTATGCCACACAAAAAAAATCCAGATGTATTGGAATTAATTCGTGCAAAATGCAACAAGCTTCAAAATTTACCTTTGCAAATACAAACTATTACCAATAATTTACCCTCGGGCTATCATCGAGATACGCAAATTATAAAAGAAGATTATTTATTGTCTTTCGATACACTTTTAGATTGTTTAGGAATGACTACTTTAATGCTGCAACATATCAAAATAAAAGATAATATCTTGAATGGGGAGCAATACAAATATCTTTTCACCGTGGACAGCATCAATGATTTAATTCACCACCAAAACATGAGTTTCCGCGATGCGTATGTAACAATAGGAAAAGAAGTGGAAAGTGGAAATTACAAAAGACCAGCAGCACTGACACATACTTTGCAAGGAAGTATGGGGAACTTATGTAATGATAAAATAG
>JBDKHK010000171.1:0-18259 GCA_039797705.1 Bacteroidota bacterium | reverse complement strand
TCTTATTTCTACTTTTGTATTATTATTTTTAATTAATCTAAATAAATTCAAGCAATTTCAAAAAAACTAAACTAAACTGCTAAAAATGATGTTTATAAATAGTAATAAATTATATTTTTTATTTTTTGTTTTATTTTTTGCTTCGTGCAATAACAAAAAAAACACAGATCTATTTGGAAAAAAAGAAATGTTTTCGAATTATGCAGATAATCTTATAATACCGTCATATAAAGAATATGGTATTGCATTAAATAATTTAAAAACAGCTTTCGACGACTTTAATACCAATACAACTATATCGAATTTAGAGGCACTTCAAACAGCATTTTTAAATACCTACCAAGCATGGCAAAATTGTGAAATATATGACAAAACTGCACCAGCTGATGCGATTATGTCTTTAGAAAATTCCAATTATTATCCTTGCAATGCAGATAGCATAGAAGCCTACATTACGAGAAATGATAATTCTGTTGCTGCGGTACAAAATAAAAAAAAATATTTCAAAGGTTTGGCGGCAGCAGAATATCTATTATTTAGTAGAACATTGACACAGCAACAAATTTTGGATAGATATACCATTTCTTCCAATTCAACTTCCTATAAAACATATTTAGCTTCAATAATTATAAATTTAAAAACCATACAAGTTAAAATTTCTGATGATTGGATAAATTATAAAAATATTTTTGTTGAAAACATAAGCACAGATGCTTCAAGTGCATTTAGCACAATGGTAAATTCCATAGCCCAAAGAACAGATGATTTAAAAAGGATGCAAGTAGGTACGCCAGCAGGCTATCAAGGAAACGTAGCAACTGCAACGGTAAAACCCAAAGACGTACAAGCATATTATTCCAACCACAGCATAGAATATATGCTACTTACCCTAGAAAACATGAAAGATGTATTAAATGGGAAGGGCGCAATTGATGGAAAAGGACTAATAGATTACATAAGAACACTGGGTTACTACAGTACCTTAGGTGGAAATTTAGCCGATGATATTTTAAGTCAAATAGAAATTTGTAAGACAAAAGTAAATGCCTGTGCACCAGATTATTCTGAAACAATAGTAAATAATAAATCAAAAGCAGATGCACTTTTTTTAGAAACGAAAAAATTATTGGTATTAATAAAAGTGGACTTGCCATCATCTTTAGGCGTTTCAATAAACTATACAGACAGCGATGGTGACTAATAATTTCAATAAGAAATTACATAAACTACTTTTTAAACAAGTATCAATAGCACCACTTGCTTCATTTAGAATTTTATTTGGGGCAATGGTTTTACTCAGCAGTATCCGATTTGTATCAAAAGGATGGGTAGGATTATTATATATAAAACCTACCTTTTTTTTTAACTATGACGGATTTTCTTGGATACATCCTTTTTCTGGAATGGGAATGTATATAGTTTATGGCATTATGATAATTTCAGCTTTAGGAATCCTATTAGGTTTGT
Source organism: Bacteroidota bacterium (assembly GCA_039797705.1). Classification (GTDB taxonomy): domain Bacteria; phylum Bacteroidota; class Bacteroidia; order Chitinophagales; family JADIYW01; genus JADJSS01. Next base: position 16,792 of record JBDKHK010000171.1, on the reverse strand, counting down.
TTTATCGTTTTGCAGCCATATTGTTTTTTTTAACCTTTACTTACATAGAATTATTAGATAAAACCAACTACCTGAATCATTATTATTTTGTAAGTATTATCAGTTTGTTTTTGTGTTTTTTGCCGGCTAATAAATATGCCTCTTTAGATATAAAATTTAAAATCACTTCAAAGGTTACACAAATTCCCAATTGGTGTATTCTTATCCTGCAACTTCAAATTGCAATAGTATATTTCTTTGCCGGAATTGCCAAAATAAATCCAGATTGGCTCTTGCATGCACAACCCTTAAAAATATGGCTAAAAAGCAGAGATTATCTTCCAATAATAGGTCATCTATTTTCGTATGATATTACGGCTTTTCTATTCTCCTGGTTCGGAATGTTATTCGATGTGTTGATTCCTTTTCTCTTGTTTAATAAAAAAACAAGACCTTATGCATATTTAGCAGTAGTATTTTTTCATACTATTACAGGCCGGTTGTTTCAAATTGGCGTTTTTCCCTACGTAATGATAGTTGCCACTTGGATTTTCTTTTCAGCAGATTTTCACCAAAAAATACTTTCCCTATTTTATAAAGACAACCAAACAACGGAAATTTACTTTCAACCAAAATATGAAAAATTATGGATGAGTCTTTTGGTATTACATTTTTTGGTACAGTTGTTTTTGCCATTAAGATACATATTATACCCTGGGAAATTATTTTGGACAGAAGAAGGATATCGGTTTTCTTGGCGCGTGATGCTCCTGGAAAAAAACGCCTATACCACCTTTGTTGTAAAAGATAAAAATGGCAAAATTGATGAAGTACGGACTCAAGATTATTTGACTCCTCATCAAGAAAAACAAATGAGTACACAGCCCGATATGATTTTACAATTTGCTCATTTTTTAGCCAATGATTACAATAAGAATAAAGGATTTAAAAATGCTGCTGTTTATGTAGAAAGTTACGCTTCATTAAATGGACATCCCAGCAAACCATTTATCAAAAACAGTATTGATTTAGCAAAAGAACCAATTAATTTATTACCCAAAAAATGGATATTGCCTTTCAATGAAAATAATAATTAATAAAATAAGAATATTTATCACCTGTATTTTTTTATTATGGAATAAAAATATTCTTTTTGCTCAAAAAATGGATAGCATTTTGCAATATCCGGATAGTATTCAAAATAATATTGATGAAGTAATCATCCAGGCAGAAAAATATAAATCAATTCGATTAAAAAGCGTAGAAGGAGCCATTATTTATGAAGGCAAAAAAACAGAAATTATAGATTTGTCTAACATTCAGGCGAACTTGGCTACGAATAATGGCCGTCAAGTTTTTAATAGAATTGCAGGATTAAATGTATGGGAAAATGATGCCGCAGGCATGCAGATAGGAATAGGCGCCAGAGGCTTAAATCCCAATCGTTCGGCAGAATTTAATATACGCCAAAATGGTTATTATATTACTGCTGATGCAATCGGATATCCCGATGCTTATTTTACACCACCTATTGAAGGATTAGATAAAATTGAAGTCGTTAGGGGAGCAGCCTCGCTACAATTTGGAACACAATTTGGCGGTTTGATAAATTTTAAAACACATCAACCTATTGATAAAAAATTTCAATTTACCACTCAAACAACAGCAGGTTCATTTGCCACCGTAAGTGCATTTAATTCCATTGAAGGAACCGTTAAAAATCTATCTTATTTTGCTTATTATCAATTTAAAACAACAAAAGGATGGCGTCCAAATTCAAGTTTGAAAGCACACACAGCCTTTGTTCAAATATCTTATAAAATCCGAGATAATTTAAAAATTTCAGTAGAGTTTACGCATCAAAATTATGTAATGCAACAGCCGGGAGGATTGACAGATAATCAATTTAAACAAGATGCACGACAATCCACCAGAACTAGAAATTGGTTTGGAATTGATTGGAACATGCCCTCTGCCGCTATAGAATATAGTCCTAAAAATAATATTAAATGGAATACCGTTTTATTTGGTTTGATAGGAGCAAGAAATGCATTAGGCTTTTTAAATTATACCAATAGAAGTGATGATTTTAGAGAACGCGATTTGATAAAAGATAAATATAAAAATTTTGGAATAGAATCCAGATTCTTATATCAATATAAATTAGGAAAAGAACAATCTTCCATCAGCATGGGAGCTACCTATTTTAAAGGATTTACTGTCAAAAAACAGGGTTTGGGTTCATCGGGTTCTACTGCAGATTTTTCCTATCTTCATCCTTTAGAGGTGGAAAATTCAGATTATGGATTTAATACTAATAATTTAGCATTGTTTGCTGAAAATATCTTTAAAATATCCCCAAAATTCTCTATTACTCCTGGCATTCGTGCAGAATTTTTATTTACCAACGTTAACGGATATTACAAATCAGATACTTTAAAATATACAGACGCAAGAAAACGAAACCGTATGTTTCCTTTAGTAGGAGTTGGGATTTCATATAAACCACATTTTTTAGCAGAAATATATAGTAATATCTCGCAAAATTATAGAGGAATTAATTATACAGATTTGAGAATTAATAACCCTAATCTTCGGGTAGATCAAAATTTAAAAGATGAAAAAGGGTTTAATGCAGACATAGGTATTAGAGGCAAAAATGGAAATAAATTCAATTATGATATAAATTTCTTTTTTCTGTTTTATAATAAAAAAATTGGCTCCATACAACAAGTAGATAGCATGTTTAATATTTACAGATATAAAACCAACTTGTCTAATTCAAGAAGCTTTGGAGTTGAATCTTTTGCGGAGGTTGATATTATCAAATGCATTAATGAACAAAGTAATTTTGGATTTGGGCTATTTTCTAACCTAACCTATACCAATGCTATTTATCTAAAATCTCAAAACAAACAAATCGAACATAAAAAAGTAGAATTTGCACCCGAATGGGTTTTTAGAGGTGGACTTAATTTTAAATATAAAACATTTGCTTTGTCTTGGCAGGTTTCTACGCTGAGTAAGCAATATACAGATGCTACTAATGCAAATTATGCCTCTACCGCTGTTATTGGAATTATTCCCACTTATTATGTGATGGATTTATCTACATCTTATTCCTATAAATTTTTAAAATTAAGTTGCTCTATTAATAATTTAAGTAATAATATCTACTATACCAGAAGAGCAGAGAGTTATCCTGGTCCAGGTATTATACCTTCTGATGGAATTGGAGTATTTGGAACAGTTACCTTTAAATTTAATACCAAAAATTAGGTATTAAAAACATAAATGTTAGGTATTTATTTTTATTTAGACTTAATTAACTTTGTGAAAAATATTAATGATGAAAAAAATTCCATTTATTCTATTACTTGCCGTAATATTTACAATGAGTTGTAAAAAAGAAACAACATCAAAATACGATGATGTGATTCAAAATATAACCGACAATATTATTGTTGCCACTTATTCAGATTTAGATAACAATGCAGGCGATTTGGTATCTACTACAACTTTGTTAAAAAATGACCCAAGCAACGCAGCAAAATTAACCTCTGCTAAAGCGGCGTGGGTAGCTGCACGCGTAGCGTGGGAAGCCAGCGAAGGTTTTTTATTTGGACCCGTTTCTGATTTAGATATTGATCCCAACATAGATACTTGGCCATTGGACAGTGCTGGAATTAGCACCATTCTTTCAGGTACAGAATCAATAAACAAGGAATATATAGATAAATTAACAGGAGATGCTGGTACGGGCTTAAAAGGGTTTCATGCTATTGAATATATTTTATGGGGAATGGATGGAAACAGAACCGCAGGTTCGTTTTCAGCACGAGAATTAGCTTATTTAGTAGCTTGTGCAGAAAGCTTAAAAGATCAAACAGCTCAATTGAAAGATGCATGGGTAGGAAGTGGAAATTATGCAAACACAGTAAAAAAACATAATAATGGAATTTTTAATTCTGAATCAGCAGTATTAGTAGAGTTAGCCGAAGGAATCAGAGGAATATCTGGCGAAGTGTGGAATTCAAAAATAAAAAATACCATTGACGGATATTATTCTGATGGTGCTGAAGGAGGCATACGAGAAGAAGAAAGCAGATTTAGCAATAATACCAAAGCAGATTTTGAACACAATATTATAAGTGTAAAAAATATTTATTTAGGAATTTATAAAACAAGTGGTAATGGAAATGGTCTATCTTCTATTGTTAGCAAAATAGATTCTAATTTGGATAATACCATTATAACGCAAATAGAAGAGGCAATAGTAGCTATACAAATTAGTGGAGGAGCTACAACTACTACCTATTCACAAGCATTACATTCTGATTTTAGCTCTATTGAAGCGGCACAAACCAAGGTGAAAACCTTAGAAACTACTTTAAGAACAAAATTAGTTCCACTTATTAATAATTTATAATAATTAAAATTATTGATTTATGAAATCAAATAAATGGGTTAATTTTTTTTTAATTACGATGCTCTTTTGTTACTCTTGTTCAAAAGAGGAAAAATTAACCAATAAGGTTTCAGAAGAATTTCCAGGAGGAGAAACTACGTATCCAAATATATTTAGCGGTGCATTTCAGCAACCTGCTCCAAATTTATCTTCAGCAGAATTAATTCAACACGATGCTGGGGATGCTAATTTTAGTGCAATTTTTATTGAAAGTCCTGCTATCAAAAATTTTGGATTAGGTTCTATTTTTAATCAAAATTCATGTATTTCTTGTCATGTAAAAGATGGACGTTCTCCACAGCCATTTAGTGGAGATGATTTGAAAGGATTATTATTTAGGTTAAGTATTCCGGGTGCGGATGCACATGGAGGCCCTCTTGATGTTCCAGGATTTGGAGGTCAATTGCAAAACAAAGCAGTTGTAGGCACACCAGCAGAAGCAAAAGTTCAACTCTCATTTTCAGAAACCAACTTTACTTTTGAGGACGGTACACCTTATACCTTGCGCAAGCCAATTTATACATTAGTTGCTCCTTATATTCCATTTCCTGCTTCTGTGATGGTATCACCCAGAATTGGATCGCAAGTATATGGTTTAGGATTATTAGAAGCAATTCGAGAAAGTGATATATTAGCAAATGAAGATATTGCAGATATAAACGGAGATGGAATATCCGGCAAAGCGAATAAAGTTTGGAATCCATTATCAAAAAATATTGAATTAGGTAGATTTGGTTGGAAAGCTAATGTTTCTAAATTAATTATACAAGTTGCCGGTGCATTAAATCAAGATATGGGATTAACCTCATTTGTATTTCCTCAAGAATCCAGTTTTTATCAATCTCAATATGATGGGAGGTCGGATGACCCAGAAGTTGACAGCCAATTTGTAGTGGATTTAACATTTTACACCCAAACATTAGCCGTTCCCAAACGACGTGATTTTAATAATTCTTCTGTATTAAAAGGGAAACAGGTATTTATGAAAATTGGTTGTAATAAATGCCATACTCCCAGCTATGTGACCGGAAGTGGAATTTCTCCTGCGTTAAATAATCAAACGATTTATCCTTATACTGATTTATTATTACATGATATGGGTGCTGATTTAGCAGATAATAGACCAGATTTTTTAGCAAATGGAAATGAATGGCGAACACCACCATTATGGGGAATTGGTTTATTTCCTTTAATTAATGGACATTCCAATTTATTACATGATGGACGTGCCAGAAATGTACTTGAAGCCATTATGTGGCATGGAGGAGAAGCAGAACAGCAAAAGCAAAAAGTAAAAAAACTTTCTGCTACAGAGCGCGAAGATTTGCTAAAATTTATTAATTCACTATAACCTTAGTGCATATAAAAAGGAAAAAAGCGGCTGTTTTTGCATACAGCCGCTTCTTGTTTTAATGAGATAGGGATTATTTTGCAAAATTAACTCTTGCACCACCAGTTGCAAATAATGCTAAAGAGCGTGCTTTTTGTCCACTTGTGAACATATACATACAAGCATCATCTGTGTAATCCATAAAGTTCATAGTCATTTCAGGATTTGTTGTAGAGCAAGAACCATATCGAGGGAAAGAAGGGCAGCCATAATTAGCAGTTTGTGCTGTAGGGGTATCGCTTACTAAGTCACTTCCGCAAGTAGCATCTCCCCAAATATGTCGCAAATTTAACCAATGTCCAACTTCATGTGTTGCAGTTCTGCCTAAATTATAGGGTGCAGAAACCGTTCCTGTTCTGCCAAATGCAGTATTTAAAATTACAACACCATCCGTGGCTGATGCTCCACCTGGGAATTGTGCATAACCCAATATTCCACCTCCTAATGTACAAGACCAAATATTTAATTTCGTAGTAGGAGAGGTAGGGTTAATTCCCCCTTGCGTTGATTTTTTCATTGCATTGTTGGTACTCCAACTTTTTTTGGTAGTAGCTTTTCTAACCACTTGATCTAAAACAAACCGGATACCATAGTTTCCTTTTAGATTAGAAAAAATAGCAGGAATTTTAGAAATATCTGTATTGGTAGCATTGTAATCTTCGTTTAATACATCTATTTGAGATTGAATCTGTGCTTGAGAAATATTTTCTGCAGTAGTTCTATATAATACATTTACAACTACTGGAATTTCAACCATACCATTTACCAGTCTTAGATTACTGAAGTTGTTTTTGTCACTTTCAAATGTCGTTGTAAAATTTTCTATACTTTGCATTCGAATAGCTAATGCAGGGTCTGCTTTTAGTTGTTCTGCAAATACTTCCATAGTGGCGCATTGTCTTCTTAGGTTTGAAGGGTTGACAATTTTATCCTCTGAAGTAATATTGTTTTTCTGACAGGCAGAAAACAGAATAATAATAATAGCACTAAGCTTTGAAATCTTTTTCATTAGTTTGGTAATTTATTGTTTTATAATTTATTTAACATAAACTTAAAAAACAAAAATTGTATTTCCAAAAAAAACAAGAAATATTTTTATGCTTTTAATGAACAAAATTGTATTTTAGATTACATCCATTGTAAAAATTCTTCTTTTAATTTTTCAGTCCAAGGTGTTGATTTGCCAGTTTCAGGATTTGTGGCTACAATAATGCCTTCTCCATGTGCTGCAATATGTCCATTGTTTTTTACAATTTGGTGAACGGTTAAACTGGTATTGCCTATTTTTTTTATTCCAACCATTATTTCAATTTCTGCGGGGTGTACTATTTCATTTAGATAGTTACATTCTAATTTGGCAACTACGATTCGTATGTTTTCTTCAACAAAAAATTGCCATAACCCTGTTTGGTTAAAAAATTCAACACGTCCAGTTTCAAAGTATCTAAAATATGCAACATTGTTGATGTGATTAAAGGCATCCATTTCTCCCCAAGCAACGTGTCTTTTAATGGGAAAATGAAATTTTATTTGTTGTAAGTCTTCCAAAATATTCATACTCAAAAATAAAAAAGCCTCGACAGAATCGAGGCTTTTTCTATGTGATAAAACAATTATTTTTTCTTTTTAGTAACAGATTTTGTTCCGCCATCTGTGTATTTAGAATGATCTCTATCCACATCATACATTACTGCTGATGCAACGAAGATGGAAGAATAGCATCCTACAACTACCCCAATTAACATGGCAAAAGAGAATGATTTTAAAGTAGAACCTCCGAATAAGAACAATATGAATACAACTATAAATACGGTAAATGCGGTATTGAATGTTCTGGACAATGTGCTGTTTATGGCTGCATTCATTGTTTCTTTCATGTCTGCATTTGGACGCATTTGTAAATATTCACGCAAGCGGTCAAAAATAATTACCGTATCATTGATAGAATAACCAATTACTGTTAATAATGCTGCTATAAAAGTGGCATCTATTTCCATTGTAAAAGGAACAATTCCATGTAATAAAGAAAAGAGTGCTAACATAATGAAGGCATCGTGTGCGGTAGATAATAGTGCACCTACAGAATATCCTTTATGTTTAAATCGAACTAAAATATATATAAACATCATCACCAAGGATAAAACAGTGGCTAAAATAGAGCTGTTTCTAAAGTCAACGGAGATTGTTGGATCTACTTTAGCAGAACTCATTTCATTTACCCGTTTGAAGGTTTCAAAAGAGGTATTGGGTAAATATTCTTTTAATCCATCATATACAGCAGTTTCAACTTTATTGTCTATGTCTTTTCCTGGTTTATCTATCAAATATGAAGTAATAATTTTTACTTGGTTGGCGGCACCAAATTGTTTAACAACTGAACCTTCTCCTAATGTTTTTGTAAGGGATTTACTAACATCGCTAGTGTTAACTGGTTTGTCAAAACGAACTTTGTATTCACGTCCTCCTTTAAAATCAATCCCCATTTCAAATCCTCTGGTAAAAAAAGATACCATACCTGCAATGATTAATATCAACGTAAAAGCATACGTATATTTTCTCATTCCAATAAAGTCTATATTGTATCCATGTAAGAAGTTTTTAGTGAAATTAGTATGGAATTTTAATGATTTACCTTTTTCTAATCTTCTTTCAATTATTACTCTTGAAATTAATAATGCAGTAAATAAAGTAGTAGCAATACCAATGATAAAAGTAATTGCAAATCCTTTTACAGGACCCATTCCTATCCATGCTAAAATAATACCAGTTAAGAGGGAGGTGATATTACCATCTAAAATGGCAGATAATGAATGTTTGAATCCTTCACTTGCTGCAATGGCAACACTTTTACCTTCTCTTAATTCTTCTTTTACCCGTTCATAAATAATTACGTTTGCATCCACTGCAATACCGAGTGTTAATACTAAACCTGCGATTCCTGGCAGTGTTAAAGTAGAACCAAAGCCCGCCATTAATCCAATAATCATGAACAAGTTAAGTAACAAAACAATATTGGCTATTAATCCAGCAGATGAATAAAAGAAAATCATAAATAAAACAATTAGGACAAAACTTGCTGCCAAGGATAATAAACCTGCTTGAATGGCTTGTTTTCCTAATGTTGGTCCAACTAAAACTTCCTCGATGATACGGGCAGAAGCTGGTAATTTACCTGTTTTTAATACGTTTGATAAGTCGGTAGCTTCTTGAATATCAAAACCTCCGGTAATTTGGGAGTTTCCACCGTCTATTTCGCTATTTACATTAGGGGCAGAATATACTTGATTGTCTAAAATAATGGCGATGTTATTTCCTACATTTTTTCGGGTTAAATCTCTCCATGTTCTTGAGCCAAGTGTATTCATTTGCATGCTCACTGTTATCTGTCCAGATTGGTCATAATCTTGACGTGCTTGTGTAATTACACTTCCATCTAATGGTGCTTTTCCACTATTGGTATTTTTCTTTATGGCATATATTGTATAGAATTTTTGCTTATCTCCAAATGATTTTGCAGAGTACATGAACACTAAATCTTTTGGGAATACTGCTTTTACTTCATCTAAATTTAGGTATTCTGTTAGTTTGGTGGTGTCTAATGCATTTACGTATCCAATAATAGGAGAGGCTTGGAATTGATTGTTGTTATCCACGGCTGGTTGCATAATAGCAAACAATGGGTTCTCATTTTTAAATTCTTCAAATTTCTTTTCGGAAGATGTATCTGTCTTTGATTTTGATTCTATTTTGCCCGTTAATGGATTCACAGCTCCTGAAGAATCTGAGGTTCCAGTTAATAGATTTTTTGCTTTTTCAATAGTTGCTGAATCTTTTCCTATTTCTCTTCTGCTGTCTAAATAATTTTTCAATGATGTATTAGCATCATTGATAGATTTTGCAATTTCTGTTGCTTTATAAGTTTCCCAAAATTCTAAGTTTGCAGTAGCTTGTAATAATTTTCGTACACGTGCGGGGTTGTCAGCACCGGCTATTTCTACTGTAATACGACCTCTGGCTGCATCTAACTGAATGATAGGTTCTTTAGTGCCAAATTGGTCGATACGTGAATGTAAAATATTATATGTTGTATTGATAGCATCTGCGGATTGTTTGCGGATATATTCTTCCACTTGTGAGTTAGAGCTTTCGTAAGAAATTTTATCATCTTTGCTATTTCTGGTGGCAAAAATGGAAGCCAATTTTACATTAGGGTCTAATTCTTTGTAGGCTTTAATAAACAAAGTAATATAATCATCACTGCTGGAAGCCATTCTTTCTTCTGCTAAGTCTAATGCTTTGTTGAATTTAATGTCACGGTTGTTTTCTGATAGCGACTGTAACAGTTCTTTTAAAGAAACCTGCAAAACGACACTCATACCGCCTTGTAAGTCCAATCCTAAACTTAATTGTTGCTCTTTACACATTTTGTAGGTATTCCATAGGAACACTTTTTCATTAGAGATGGAGTCAAGGAATCTGTTTTTAGCAGTAATTCTTGCCTGATGAATGGTATCTTCGTATAAGAATTGTCCTAATTGATTTCCAGGATAGCGTTTTTCCAAATCTGCCATCGGAATGTTTTGCTCAGCTAAAGCTGCAGCTTTGTTTTCAATAGAATTTACTTTGAATGTGAATGATAAGCAGTAAAAACATATTATTACTACTAAGGCGGTAAGAAAAATTAACGCCGATCTGGTTCCTTTACCCATAGATAATTTAGTTAAATAAGGGCGCAAATATACTCTTTTTGAGTGTAATTATTAAATGAATAATGCACAATTGTTATAAATCATGCACAATAATTGGATAAATATTTAAATAAAGGGTGTATTTATATTTATTTCTATCTGAATTAAGGTGCGATTGCTACAAATTTCCCATTGGTGTATTTATACATTTTCAAATATGCATTGTCGAAATAATCTATAGATCCATGCTTGTCAAAAACTGGTTTATAAAGAAATTTTGTGTGCGTATTATCTAAGTTGTTTGAAAAGTTATACGTATTACTTTGCAGAGGCTGTTTGTTTTCGATAGTATTAAATAAATACATCATCAAATCGTATGCTTGATTGACTGTTTCTGTAGTTTCTTTTCTGTATTTTTCTTCAAATTTTTGCGCAAATATGGTATAATTTGGGTTGTTTGTATCAAAATAATTTGCAACATAAATGGTGTGTGGATTTTTGTTGTCACTTAGTGCATTTACGCCTTTTGCTGCCATGGAGGTAAATATATTTAAATGATTTTTTATTGGTTTCAACTTAGCTATAATTGATTTTATATAACTTCCTTTCGAAGAGTATATTAAAATAGTTCTGTTTGAAATGGTGTCTGCAGTGTATAAATTTTTTGCCGCATCGCTCCAGCTTTGTAATGGATAATATTTTATACTATTGATGTTAAAGTATTTATCTATAATAGGTTTAAGTGTTTCGATAGATTCTTCTGTAGAGTCTTTGTCGTCATATAGTATTTCAATTTTCTGTTGTAAAAAATTGTTCTTTATCTGTTCTGTTATAAAATTATATTGCGATGTAACCGAAGGGACACTGTTGAAATAATTAGGATTATTGCTAATGTTTGAAGTGTTGGCTAAAGGAAAAATCATAGGAATTTGTGCTGTGCGTGCATAATCTGAAACAATAGTAAGGTTCTGTTCGTTTAGAGGACCAATGATGTAATCTACATTTGGAAAAGGTTTTTGTTGCAAGATATTTGTGGTAGTGGTATTGTCATTCATATCATCTAAGAAATAGACATTGGCTGTTAAATTTGGATTGGTATATTTTTCTTTAGCCATTTGACATCCTAAATAAAAATCCATTGCAAATTTAGAAATTGGATTTAGCTGTTTGGTGGTGTCGTCAGCATATTGTCCTAATGGAATTTGATCCAGAAGAAAGGGGAGGATAACAGCAATATTGATAATTTTTTTCGAAGAATTTTCTATCGGTTGTATGTTTTCATAAATAATAGTATTTGAATTATTTACATTATTGATTAAATCAAAAATTTCGGGTTTTCTTAAGATAGAGTCTTCATTTTTTTTATTTTTTTCAATAATAGTTGTCTTAATAGATACTACTTCTGCTTTTGCAGGCGGTGAGGAGCTTATTTTCTTTGCAGCGGCAGCGCAAGAAGTCATTCCTATTAATATTAATAAAAAAACTACTATTTTATTCCCATTCAATAGTGGCAGGCGGTTTTGAGCTAATGTCATATACTACTCTGTTTATTCCTTTTACATTATTTATGATTTCATTCGAAACTCGTGCCAAAAATTCATAAGGCAAGTGACACCAATCCGCAGTCATTCCATCTATACTGGTTACAGCTCTCAATGCGACTACATTTTCGTATGTTCTTTCATCGCCCATTACCCCCACGCTTTTTATTGGAAGAAATATTACCCCTGCTTGCCAAACATCGTTGTATAATCCTTCACGTTTTAAACTTTCAATAAAAATATAATCTGCTTTTTGCAGTGTTTCTACTTTTTCTGCGGTTATATCTCCTAAAATACGAATACCTAAACCGGGGCCCGGAAAAGGATGCCTGTTAAGGATATTTTCTGGCAATTCTAATGCTTTTCCTATTCTTCTAACCTCATCCTTAAATAAACGATTTAATGGTTCAATAATTTTTAAATGCATCGTTTCAGGCAATCCACCCACGTTGTGATGTGATTTTATTTTAGCCGAAGGACCATGTACGGATACCGACTCAATAACGTCTGGATAAATAGTGCCTTGTCCGAGCCATTTTACATTTTCTAATTTACTAGCTTCTTCTTGAAAAACATCAATAAATACTTTTCCTATAATTTTTCTTTTCTCTTCTGGTTCTGATGCTCCTTTCAGTTCGTCATAAAATCGGTTGGATGCATCAACGCCTATTACATTTAATCCTAAATGTTCATAAGAATCCATCACTGATGAGAATTCATTGTATCGAAGTAATCCATTATTTACAAAGATACAAGTTAATTGATTACCAATAGACTTATGCAATAAAAGCGCAGCAACACTTGAATCTACTCCGCCGCTAAGTCCTAATACAACTTGGTCGCTTCCTACTTGATTTCTAATTTCAAGAATACTTTCTTCAATAAAAGCAGCAGGTGTCCAATCTTGTTGGCATCCACATATTTCTACTGCAAAATTTTGTAATAATGTTTTTCCGTCTGCAGAATGTGTTACTTCTGGATGAAATTGAATAGCATATACTTCTTTATCTTTTAGTTTATAAGCGGCTACTGGGATTGAATCTGTCGTGGCTAAAAGTTCAAAATTAGTAGGCAATTCCAAAATTGAATCTCCATGGCTCATCCATACTTGAGATTTTGGTGGAATATTTTGAAATAATTTATTGTTAGGCTCTATGAAATCTAAATGAGCACGACCATATTCCCTTTTGGAGGAGCGTTCTACTTTTCCTCCAAACGTGTGTGCCAAGTACTGTGCTCCGTAACAAACGCCTAAAAGAGGAACAGAATATTTTTCTAATACTTCTTTTACTGGAAATTGTAAAGCATTTTCTTGCAGAACTGAAAATGGTGAACCTGATAATATAATTCCACTAAAATCACCTTTTTCTAAAATATTTAGGTGGTTATAAGGGTGAATTTCACAATAAATATTCAATTCACGAATTCTTCTGGCTATTAATTGCGTGTATTGGGAGCCGAAATCAAAGATTAAAAGTTTAGAATGCATGCACAAAAGTACGCTGACAAAAAGAAAAAGGCAAACAACTTGCTTAAAAGTTATTAAGATTGTTTTTTTTAGGAAATAATTTAATCAATAATTACAGATAATCGGCATCTGCCCCCCAGCGATATTCCATTAAATAGTTTAAGGCTTGGTGTACATTCATGTTTTCAAATAATACTTTATAAATATTTTGGATAATAGGCAATCTAATTCCAGTGGAATCTGCAATTTTTTTAGAAATACTTACAGTTTTGATACCTTCTGCTACTTCTGTAGAGCTGGCAATAATCTGTTCAAGGGTTTCTCCTTTTGCCAAGCGTGCGCCCACTGTGTAATTCCTACTTAAAGGAGAGGTGCAAGTGGCAATTAAATCACCGATACCAGCAAGGCCTAAAAATGCTTGTCTGTTTGCGCCCATCGCTGTGGCAAGGCGAATAATTTCTCCCAAACCACGTGTTATTAAAAATGCCATTGCATTTTGACCATATCCCAGTCCGCCTAATGCACCTGCGGCCAATGCCATTGAATTTTTTAGCACACCCGCCAATTCTACGGCATATATATCATGATTGCCATATACTTGTAATCGTTTGCTTCGTATCGCATTTTCACCTTCCCGAATAATTTCATCAAATTTACTGGCAATAACCGTTGCTGCGGGGTGGTGGCTGGATAGTTCTTTTGCCAGGTTAGGACCACTCATACAGCCGATACGTTTTACACAGGTTTCTTCTAATATCACTTTACTCATGGTGTAAATATCAGAAGGTTTTAATATGACATCTTTATCTAAAATAGTTTTTCCGGGTTCTAATTTTATATCAAATCCTTTGGTACAATGAATCATCATGTGGTCAGGACGAAGTAAAGGGGACATTCGCTGCATCATAACTCGGAAAGAATCGGAGGAAATAGATGGAAATATAAGATAACAGGATTCTGTTATTTCTTGTAAGTCTGTGGTGGCGCGTATGTTGGTGTGCATACTCTGTCCATTATTGATTCGGTTTTTATTGATTACCTCTACGGCATCTTGCCGACGAGAATATAGCAATACTTCCCCATTTTCTGCTAATAGATTAGCAACAGCTGTTCCAAAGCTACCGGCACCTATTACGGCTACCGGATGTTTATCGGATATGTTTTTCAAGCCCATAGCCTAATAGTCGATTGTGATAATAGTATAATAATTTCAAATCTTCGCTGGTAATATTTCCATCTTTGGTGCGCATAATGGGCAAGTTGGTATGGTATATTCCTATATTGCTAATGCCTAAATCAATAATTTCGTTTAATTCTTTTGTGGTTAATATTGGTGAAAGTTTAATTAGGCCTTTATTGTTTAATGTATATAATTCATCAATTAGTCTTTTTACTGCCATTTTAAAATCATGCCAATCAATTTCTCTGTCTTCGTCAGAAATGCGCATTAGGGTAAATAAATCAGGATTTAATAGTTTTTTCTTTAGTAACTCAAAGGCGGCAAAAGCTACAACGTGAGAAGAATAGACTACATTGTTTTTGAAAAAACAATCTATGATTTTATCTCCAAGCATTTGGGTGTAAATCATTTCACGCTGTTCGTCTGCTTTTAGATGTCCTTTGTTTAAAAAATAACTTCTAATGTCTATTTGATTTCCAAGTTTATTAATACTGTTTCCATTGTCATCCAAAGCATTGCCAAATACATCCATTGGTTCACTTAAGGAGAGTGTTATGTCTGTTGATTTAGAAAACGTACCCCAGAAAAATTTCCACAATCCCTTTCCTGTTGGTTGGGGGGTATCTTTTACTAGGTATTGTTCTTTTCCTGTTCTTCGTAATTGGTCTTCTATTAAAGAAGATGCTTCTAATACAAAATGATAGCTAAGTGTAAGTGGAACTATAAAAATTTTGGGAGCTAAATTGGAAGGATTTTTCTCAAAGTGAATTCGTTGAGCATCCATTACGGTGCCTAATAAACCTAATTTTAATTCTGTTTCAATATTTCCGGCACGAGAGCGTGTGCCTCCTGGAAAGAAAATGGTATGAGCACCGGCTAAAACATTGGTTTTAGAAAATGATTTTAGTGTTTCTAAGTAAATGGAATTCTTTTTTCTGCGATCTAATTTATATGCTCCTAAATTTCCCATAAAAAAACTGAAAAATTTAGAGTTGAATAAATTTAAACCTGCACCGTATTGAAAGGCGGGCATTCCAATATAATCCATCCCAAAACCTATGATAGCAGAATCAAGATTACTGAAATGGGTGGGTACTAATATAACGGTTCCTTTTAAAGATAAATTGCGTAATTTTTCTACCGGACCTGCAACTATCAATTTGTCTTTTAATTTTTCTCCCGGATTGAAAATTCCTTTAAATCCTCCAAAGTGTGAATTAAACAACCGTGCAAAAAAACGCACTAATAATTGGCGGGTAATCCAAAAAATATTTGGATTAAAATTTCCAATAATTTCGTTGGCATAGCGCGACATAATATCTTGTAATAATTCTTGATGTAGTTGTTTGGATTTATCTTCATCAATATGCGCTGGATCTGCTTTTAACAATTGTTTTTTTATTTTCCCCCAAAATTCACGCTCATCTTCAGGATCTACTTCCCATGATTCATTTTTAATACGAATGTGTTCGAGGTATAATGTTTTTTGCAACTGGTTGCGTAGCTGTGTAAGCGTAGGATTGGTTTTATTAAATTCCAATACTGCTTCTGATATAGTTTCTTGTAAGATCTTATCCCGCTTTTTTGCTATCAAATTGATAGGCCAGTCTTTGATTCTTGGAATAACAGATTTTAGCATAGTTAATTTACTCTCTGAAAGGTAAAAATATGTATTAATTTATAAAAATTGTATGTTTATATCCAACGAATTTTCTTTTGTAGATATTTTTATGCGATTTGAACCTGAAATTAGATATGATATGGATGCATTGGATTTATTAATTTCAATAGGAGAGGGCGTGCAGTTGGATTTTAAACAAGGTATAAGTAATGCTAAGAAAATTGCTCGAACTTTAGTTGCTTTTGCTAATCATAAAGGGGGAAAATTGTTGATAGGTGTTCAAGATAATGGAAATATTATAGGTTGTGATACGGAAGAAGAAATGTATATGATTTATGAAGCTGCGAAACACTTCTGTAACCCTCCGATTGATTTTAGTTTCGTTGTTTTTGAATCGGAAGAAGGGGCTGCTGTTTTAGAAGTGATGGTATTGCAAAGTTTTAATAAACCTCATTTT
>JBDKHK010000170.1:0-26681 GCA_039797705.1 Bacteroidota bacterium | reverse complement strand
ATGCCAAAATAATTGTAATAATTATTAATGAAATAGGATGGTATAAAATAGAAATATTAAAAATTTTATAAAAATAATTAGCATACAAGCCCAAAACAAACAAGGCTCCAGATGGAGTGTTTAGCCCTATGAAATTTTCAGTTTGACGAGTGTCTAAGTTAAATTTTGCCAGTCGTAAAGAAGCAAATAAAGCATACACAAATCCAACATACGGAAGAATATTATTACAACAAAAAGCGGTATTAGAACCAATTAATTTATACAGCATCATTCCGGGCAATACACCAAAAGATACCACATCGGATAAAGAATCTAACTCACCACCCAGCTCAGAGCTAACGTGCAATGCGCGCGCAACAAATCCGTCTAAAAAATCAGCAAATAAAGAAATGCCGATAAATATGGGAACTAATGTAAAATTATCTTGTAAACAAGCAATAATGGCACAGCATCCTGAAAATAAATTTAAGAGTGTAAATGCGTTTGGAAGGTGCTTTTTCATAAATAGGATATTGCAAAATTAGTCCTTTTTTTCGGGTTTATATAGCTTATCCAAAAAATCTACCACCATGTCTTTTAGTTGCCCACTGCCCGATAATTCACTCATCATGCCATACATGGCAGCTTTGCGCTTTCCTTCGGGGTTTTCGCTGCCCGCAAAACGTTGCGTTAATGATTTAAATCGTTCTTCGCTCAACATTTTTTTGAGTTGTTTTACGGCATTTACTTGCAAATTGTTTTTTAGATGCGCCAATGTAAAACGTTTTGCTTTTAGTACCGCAGTTTTTAAATCTTCCACAAACATTTCTCCTTTTCCAACATGAATATAATTCAATAAAACATGCAAGCTTGCTGGCAATTGTTGCCGATTAATAGTCCATCCTAATTCTGCTAATTCATCTGCCACTTCATAAACATCTATAGTGTCAGAAGCAAATGCAAAAAGGGTAGCCTGTGGAGTTCCTAATATTTGTACATCCGGAATTTCTTCTCTTATTTTTTGTTGGATGAAATTTGTTTCTTCCATCGTTTCTTTTGCCATGCGTCTATATCCTTCTTCACCGATAACGTGTAAGGCTGTCCATGCTGCTACGATAGGGCCACCACCGCGCGTTCCCATAAAAGATGGCGAGCCATAAATACCACCACTCCAATCTGTTTTTACATAAAATTGCCCTTTGCGTATTTCAGGATTTCTATATAAAACCACCGACGCTCCCTTGGCGGCATAACCATATTTGTGCACATCTGCCGACATCGAAGTAACGCCGTCTATTTCAAAATCAAATTTGGGCAAATCATATCCCTCCATTTTTAAAAAAGGTAAAATAAATCCACCTACACAAGCATCTACATGCAGTAAACAACGTTGTTTTTTTGCAATAATAGCTAATTTTTCTATTGGGTCAATAGCACCTTGCGGATAAGAAGGCGCAGAGCCAACAATCAACACCACATCCGTAGAAAGTTGCTTTTGTAAATCCTCTACATCCAATTGAAAATTGCTATCTACTTTTATCAGTTTGTAATTAAACTCCATTGTGTCAGCGGCTTTGCAAAAAGCAGGATGTGCAGTTTCTGCCAATAACATCAACGGATTTTTAGTGTGCTTATTCAACTTTGCCCACTCTTTGGCAGCTTTTACTGCCATAAAAATACTTTCTGTACCGCCCGAAGTCATAGTGCCGCTTACTTGTTCGTCGCCGTGCAATAAATTAGCAGCCATTTGTACTACTTCATTTTCCATATTTTTCAAACTTGGAAAAACGGCAGGATTTAAAGCATTGGTAGCAGAAAAGGTAGCGTATGCTTCTTTGATGGTTTTATAATAAGTATCTCCAGGATAATAAACATATCCAAAAAATTTACCTTCTTTCCATTTCATGTCATCTTGAGAATAGGTTTCCCACTGTTGGCGAATTTCCTCTTCAGTTAATCCAAATGACGGTATGCTTTTACTCATATAAAGTGTATTTATAAAATGAGATAATTTATTTCGAGAAAAAATTACAAAATTTTTATGGAATTTATATCGTTTTGGTCTCTTAATAGGCAAAAGATAAGTTTATGTTAGTAAAGACATTTGGCAGTGCAGTGTATGGAGTAGATGCTACGACCATTACTGTGGAGGTAAATGTTTGTCAGGGACAACATTATTTTATGGTCGGGCTGCCCGACAGTGCGGTAAAAGAAAGCTGGAGTAGAGTAGAAAGTGCTTTGCGTGTTAATAAATACAATATGCCACGAACACGCATTATTGTCAATCTGGCACCGGCCGATATTCGCAAAGAAGGCTCTTCGTATGATTTGCCTATTGCAATAGGAATTTTGGCGGCATCAGAACAATTAAATGCGGCACAGTTAGAACATTATATTATCATGGGAGAACTTTCCTTAGATGGGAATTTACAACCGATTACTGGAGCACTTCCAATTACCATACAAGCACAACGAGACGGATTTAAAGGAATTATTTTACCCAAACAAAATGCGTGTGAGGCGGCTATTGTTGCAGGAATCAAGGTGTATGGCGTGGAGCATATTGATGAAGTAGTGGAGTTTTTATCTGGAACAAAAGAGATAGAACCAACGGTATTAAGTGCAAAAGATGATTTATTCTTACAGCCAGAAAATGTCTTGTTTGATTTTGCCGATGTAAAAGGACAAGAAAGCATCAAACGAGCATTGGAAATTGCAGCAGCAGGTGGACATAATGTTATCTTAATTGGACCACCAGGCGCAGGAAAAACTATGTTGGCAAAACGCATGCCTACCATCTTGCCACCATTATCATTAGAAGAAGCACTAGAAACTACTAAAATTCATTCTGTGGCAGGAAAATTAAAGAAAGAAGCTTCTTTGTTGTATCAACGGCCTTTTCGCTCACCCCATCACACGCTTTCCAACGCTGCGCTTGTAGGAGGAGGCAGCAATCCGCAACCTGGTGAAATATCGCTGGCGCATAATGGCGTGTTGTTTTTAGATGAATTGCCAGAATTTAAAAGAGATGTTTTGGAAGTAATGCGCCAACCGATGGAGGAACGGAAAGTGAATATTTCACGGGCAAGATTTTCTGTAGATTATCCAGCCAATTTTATGTTGGTTGCCAGTATGAATCCTTGTCCGTGTGGTTATTATAATCACCCTGAAAAAGATTGTGTTTGTGGACCTGGAATAGTGCAAAAATATTTGAATAAAATTTCGGGCCCTTTATTAGATAGAATTGATTTACATGTAGAAGTTACTCCTGTAAAATTAGAAGATTTATCTTCTAAGCAGTTGGCAGAAAAAAGCAAAGATATCCGGAAGAGAGTAATGGAAGCAAGATTTATACAGGAAGCAAGATTTAAAGGACAAGAGATTCATTGCAATGCACAAATGAGTACAAAACAAACCAGAGAATCTTGTGCATTAGATGCTACATCACAACAAATTTTAAATACAGCTATGAAGCGATTAGGATTATCAGCACGCGCGTATGAACGTATAATACGTGTAGCACGAACTATCGCTGATTTAGCAAAAAGTGAGCATATACAAACCGAACACTTGGCAGAAGCGATTCAATTTAGAAGTTTAGATAGAGAGAGTTGGGCTGCTTGATTTTTAAAATAGATAATGGAAAAATAGAACAATAGAAAATATACGATATCCATACTTTTTGTATGTGTTTTGCCCGGTCATAGTTGCTCTTATAGCAACTATGATTTTTTTAATTAACATCCGTTGAGTATTTACCGTCTTTTCTTGTTTATGGGAGTTATACTTTTGTATAAAATAGACACTATGCTAAATGATTTCTTGCAGCCCGTAGATAATGAAATAATAGCTGAATATTATACTGAAAACATATATGCAAAAGAGTATATTCATTTGTTTCAACAGGTGCAAACATTAGAAGGCTATCAAGTGGCAGTTTTGGGTGTGGCGGATTATAGAGGATATATCAGCAACAAAGGAACGGAACATGCGGCAGATGAAGTTAGGAAACAACTGTATCAATACGCAGCGTTTACGAATGGTATTCAATTGTTAGATTTAGGAAATATAAAAGCAGGCGAAACCTATGTAGATACTTTAGTGGCATTAGTAGAAATTTTACATGAACTATTTAAGCAAAATGTAATTACTATTATTTTGGGTGGCGATGCAGCTTTGGCGTCGGCACAATTTAAGGCTTATGAAATTTTTGAAAATCCAATAACAGTTGCGCACGTAGCCTCTAAAGTAATTTGGGATAACAGTGATGTGGATATTTATAAAACATACCTCAAGGATTTTTTTCTGAGTAGTTTTTTAGAAAAATATAATTTGGTCGCATATCAATCTTATTTTTTACAAGAAAAACAATTGTCTTTTTTAAATAACAAAAATCATGATGTGCTGAGAGTTGGAAAAATTAGAGAGCACGTATTTGAAGCAGAACCACTAATGCGAGAGGCTTCCATGGTGACTTATAATGTGAATGCCATTCGATATTCTGATGCACCTGGACAACCAGACCCTTCGCCTAATGGAATGTTTGGAGATGAAGCATGTGCCGTAGCAAGATATGCTGGATTAAGCGACCAATTGATGAGTATGGGTATTTATGATTATAACCCCAAAATGGATAGAAGTCATATTACGGCAAAACAAATAGCGCAAATGGTTTGGTATTTTATGGAAGGCGTTAGTTTGCGCCGTCAAGATTATCCTATTGTGGATGAGAATGATTTTAATACTTATTTAGTGCAGATAGATGAAGCTGAAAATGATTTTATTTTTATGAAAAGCAGAAAAAGCGACCGCTGGTGGATGAAAATATTATACGATAAAAAAGACTTGCAAAAACACAAATTAATTCCTTGCACCTATAAAGATTACCTGACAGCACTCAACAACGAAATTCCCGAACGTTGGATGCGAGAGTGGATGCGATTGTCATAAAAATAGGCAATTAGTTAATCTTAGTTAACATAGTTAAGTTCACATAAACTAAACTATCAATATATTGTCTAATCTGTGTAATCTTGCAGTATGAATAGATTTTTCACCCTTAGTATTTTAGTTTTATTTTTTTATCATTTACAAGCGCAAACATATACTGTTTCAGGGAAAATAATAGACAGCAAGGATAATACGCCATTAATTGGGGTAAATATTTTATTGATTAATGCAAAGGATACGACTCAATCAATGGGTGCTTCTACGGGTGTTGAAGGTGATTTTTTATTTAATATAGTGGATACCGGTAGATATGTTTTGAATGTTAGTTATATTAGTTATAAAACAATCGAACAACCATTAATAGTGCAGTCAACTATTACTCTTAAAGATATAAAACTGGTAGAAGACAGTAAATTACTGAAAGAAGTCATTATTGAAGAAAAGCAAATTCGTGCCCAACAAATGGGAGATACTACACAATATAATGCCTCAGCATTTAAACCCAATAAAGATGCTACTACGGAAGATTTATTAACTAAAATGCCCGGAATTACTACAGATAATGGAACGGTAAAAGTAAATGGTGAAGAAGTGAAAAAAGTATTAATAGATGGAAGACCATTTTTTGGAGATGACCCACGCACCGCTATTCAAAATTTACCAGCGAATGTAATAGATAAAATTCAAGTTTTTGATAAACTTAGCGATCAATCAACCTTTACAGGATTTGATGATGGCAATGCACAAAAAACAATAAATATTATTACAAAAAATGGAATTGGTAACTCCTCTTTCGGAAAATTTTATGCAGGGTATGGCGGACCCAATAATAGATACAACGCAGGATTGAATTATAACACTTTTAAGGGCGACAGACGATTCTCTATTTTGGCTATGAGTAATAACATCAATCAACAGAATTTTAATATGGCAGATTTGGTGGGTGCCACATCAACAGGAAGCGGAAATAGTGGAGGCGGAGGAATGCGTGGTGGCACAGGCGGATTTGGTCGAAACAGTTCTATCGGGAATTTCTTAGTTGGGCAGCAAAATGGTATCGCTACCACTTCTGCATTAGGATTGAATTACTCTGACAAATGGGGAAAGAAAAAAAAGGTGACGGTTTCCAGTTCTTATTTTTTCAACGGAACTAAAAATAATAATACAAGTGCTACCGTGAGAAACTATCTTTCTACTACTGACAGTGGTATGGTTTATAGCGAAAATAAAGAAATTACAAGTAAAAATTTTAATAATCGCCTTAATCTGCGCTTGGAGTATGCAATTGATTCTTCTAATATGCTGACTTTTACGCCAAGTTTAAACATTCAAAATTATGTAGCCAATTCATTCTTAAATGCCACCAATACAACTAAAGGAGAAAACGTAGAAAGTGCTATCAATAACAACCAATATACCAAACAATTAGGTGTCAATTTTTCAAATAATATTTTGTATCAACATAAATTCTCTAAAAAAGGAAGAACCATTTCCTTTAATTTGAATACTTCTATAAATACTAAAAAATCAACCGGCTCTTTATTGTCTTATAATAATTATTCAGTAGATTCTACATGGATAAACGATTCCTTAAATCAAAAATCTAAATTAAATACTATTGGTTATACTGTCGGTGGAAATATCGTTTATACAGAACCTATAAAAAAATATGGACAAATTTCTATTAACTATACACCTTCTTTTACTAAAACAGCATCCGATAAACGTACGGATAATTTTGAGACACTTACGAATGATTATTCTTTGAATGATTCTGCATTGAGCAATAAATTCAACAATATTTATTTGACAAATAAAATAGGAATATCCTATAGATTTAATAAAAATAAGCTTAGTTGGAATATCGGATTAGATGGTCAAGATGCACTTTTGCAAAGCAATCAATTAGCACCAAAAGAATTTTCAGTGAAAAAGAATTTCTTATCTGCTTTGCCATATATGGATTTGAATTATAAATTTTCCAAAACAGAAAATTTACGTTTCTTCTATAGAACCTCTACCAATTCTCCTTCTATCTCTCAATTGCAAAACGTAATTGATAATAGTAATGCATTGATACTTAGCACCGGAAATCCGTACTTAAAACAAGCTTTCTCTCAAAATATAGGAATACGATATGGTCGTTCTAATACAGAAAAAGCAACCAATTTGTTCCTTTTTGCAAATGCACAAAACACTATGAATTATATTGCTAATGTATCCACTATTTTTACTAAAGATACTATTATTTCAGATATGGCAGTGGCTGCCGGAACACAACTCAATCAGCCGATTAATATTGACGGTTATTGGAATGTAAGAACTTTTATAACATTTGGATTTCCTATTACAAAACTTAAAAGTAACATGAATATAAATGGCGGATTTGTATATTCCAGAATACCGACACTCATTAATTCAGTGCGCAACAACGCTAATTCCTATTCATTAAACGCAGGATTTGTTTTTAGTAGTAATATCAGTTCAAAAATTGATTTCACCTTGGCGTATAATGCAAATTATTCTTTTGCAAGAAATTCTTTACAACGTCAAAATAATTCTAATTACTTTAATCACCATGCGTCTTTTAAATTCAATTACCAATTTTGGAAAGGTTTTGTGTTTAATACTTTAGTAAGCAATACGCTAAATGCTGGAGGTTCTAAATCGTACAATGCCAGCTATTGGTTGTTAAATGCTTCGCTTGCATATAAATTCTTAAAAGATGAAAGTTTAGAAATTAAATTTAGTGCAAATGATATTTTAAATCAAAATAAAAATATCACTAGAAACGTAACAGAATTATATACAGAAGATATTCAATCGACGGCCTTGCGTCGTTATTTCATGGGAACCATTACCTATACTTTAAAAAAGATTGGAGCCAGTGGCAATAAATCAACAGAGGAACGCCCAAAAGATTTTATAATGGGACCGCCTCCAGGTGGTGGAGGAATGTCCATGCCACCACCAGGAAATTAACTGTTTATTCAATCACTCGTTCCATTTTCATACTTCTGGATCCTTTTAATAAAACTATAGAATCATCAAAATTCTGCTGGCTAAACCATGCTTGAGTATCTGTCGAATTTTCAAATTTTATCACGTTATAAGCTGTTGTCGTTTTGCTAAATTCATTACCCACTAAAACAATCTTATCAAAATTAAGGCAAGTGGCTAAATCTGCTATTTTTTGATGTTCTTGTGAAGCAAATTCGCCTAATTCAAACATGTCGCCCAGGATGACTATCTTTTTTTTTATGGAAGACTTGGCAAAGCTTTCTAAAGCATGCTGCATGCTGGTTGGGTTGGCATTATAAGAATCTAAAATAATCTGACAGCCTTTTTTCTCTATCACTTGCGAACGTGCATTCGTTGGGTTGTAATTTTCTATAGCTTGTTTTATCTGTTGATTATTTACTCCAAAATGTTTTCCAACAGCAATAGCACACATAATATTGCTATAATTATAACTTCCAAATAAAGTAGAAGAAATTTCTACATCTTCAAATTTTATTTTTAAAAAAGGTTGTTCCTTTAAAATTTTACTTCCAAAGGTATTGCCAATATTTTTCCCATACGTAATAAATGGGCTGAAATTTCTTTCGTGTAACATGTTTAATAAAACAGTATCATCGCCGTTTACAAAAACAATTCCATGATGCTGTAGCAGATAATCATACAACTCACCTTTTCCTTTTTGAACGCCTTCGATACCACCAAATCCTTCTAAGTGCGCCTTGCCACAATTCGTAATAATTCCATGTGTTGGTTCTACATAGCTGCAATATTGCTCTATTTCTTTTTGATGATTGGCGCCCATTTCAATCACCGCAATTTCAGTATCTATTGCCATGTCCAAAAGAGTCAATGGAATTCCAATATGATTGTTTAAATTTTCTTTGGTGTAGTGAGTTGGAAAAGTAGTAGCTAAAACAGCGTGCACTAATTCTTTGGTAGTCGTTTTTCCATTAGAACCGGTAATGGCTATTATGGCTTTTGGGTTTACTTGTTTTAAATGATAATTGCCCAATTGTTGCAAGGTGCTCAGGACATCATTGACCACAATGCATTTTTCATTTATTTTGAATTGCACATTATCAATTATCGAAAATGGCGCTCCTTGCTCTATTGCCTTTCCTGCAAAAGAATTTCCGTCAAAATTTTTTCCTTTTAGTGCAAAATAAATTTGTCCATTCTCTATTTTTCGAGAATCGGTCGTTACACCTTTAGAGTGTTGATAGAGTTGATATAATTTTTCTATTTCCATTGCTTAAAAATAAAAAAGTCCTGAAGATACTTCAGGACTTTTTTATGTACAGTTGTTATTTGTTATTTATATTTTCTTGATTTTTGATTGGAAGAAACTACCTTTTTAGATTCTCCAAATGCTTTACCTCCAAAGAAATTTCCATCAGGCGAGCCAACACGAACCATTGCACAACGGAATCCAATATCGTCAGAAGATTGGTCTTCGTTTAAGAATCTTCTTGTACCTGGAGACATATAATATCCTCTGTCTCTCCAAGAGCCACCTTTATAAACCCTTGCTTTATTGTTCACCAATGTAGAAACTCCGTATTGATATTCTACTTGAGAAGAAGAGTCACCGTCATTATAATCCAAAGCAAATGCTTTTCTGTAATTTCTTCTGTTGCTTAAGTCTTCGTCATCCTCTCGAACGTATTTTACTCTACCCATTGAGTCAAGACCTTCATCATAGTTCGGTTTCATAAATACATTACCACGGAAAGCATTTAAGTCATCTGCATCAGCTTCTGTCATGGGGCGATACACATCTAATGTCCATTCATTTACGTTTCCTGCCATATTAAATAATCCAAAGTCATTTGGCATATTAGCATGAACATCTGAAGTGATTTCAGCATTGTCATTTAATGCGCCTGCAACGCCCATGTAGTCACCTCGACCTCTCATAAAGTTTGCTAAGAAATTACCTTGGCTTTTGTTGTGTATTTGATAGCGGAATGTAGCGCCATCCCAAGGGTAGATACGTCTGTCTGTAATAACTTCTTCTCCTTTTAATGGGATATTTCCACGCAATCCTAAGGCAGCATATTCCCATTCTGCTTCTGTCGGAAGTCTATAATCTGGTAGTAAAATACCATCTTTTATGTTTACGTTTCTTTTTCCTGAACCGTTTGGATTTAAATCTTCTTTTTGTTTTTTAGTAGCACCTTGATACAATCCAACCGCATACGCTTCTGTATTGAAATTGTCTTCATTTTTTTGGTTGGTATTTAAATCTAAATATCCTTCTTTTACCAAAATCATTTCATTGACACGATCTGTACGCCATTTGCAATATTCATTTGCTTGAATCCAGCTTACACCAACTACTGGATAGGTATTGTATGCAGGATGAGTAAAGTAATATTTTACATACGGTTCATTGTATGCTAAGTTTCTTCTCCAGCACATAGAGTCTGGGCGAGCTGTTTTTAAATATTCAGGATGATCGGTACCAAAAACACGATCTAACCAATAGATGTACTCATTGTAATCTAAATTGGTTACTTCTGTTTCATCCATATAGAAAGAAGATACAGTTACTCTGCGTTGAACATTGTTGTTCTCATACAGTAAATCCTCCTCGGTAGCACCCATTACAAACGTTCCGCCTTCCACTAAAACTAAGTTTGGACCAGTAACTTGTTGAGAATTGGCAGTTTTTTCAAAACCACCCCATTTTCTGTCATTATAGTTCCAACCTGTTGTAGAAGAAGCGCCTCCTCCTTTGCTACCATTACAACTAACTGTAAATATACCTGCCGCTATCGTTAGGTACACGAATTTTTTCATTCTTTTGTAGGTCATTATTTCGGCTTTTAAAAAAAATATTTTCAAAGATAGAGCAAATTAATTAATCTGCAAAATATTTCGACTAACTTTATCAACGTAAAATTGGTAAAAATATTTCTATTTGACCTTGAAATTACATAAAATTCTATATTTGAAGTGTTTGTTGTGCAAGCTTTCTAATTAATAATCCAATTTCAATGAAAGAATGATAGCAGTTGTAAAGAAAATAGTGGTGTTTGTTTTATGTTTTTATGTGTTCTCCTTGCAGGCGGATGCGGATAATGCATTGTCTAAAAAAGTAACGATTCAGTGGAAAACAGAAAACGGAAAAATAGATTTTGACAATGCTATCTATTTACAAAATCTGCACTATCTTCCTGCTTTTTCTTATAGTGTCAATATGGGCAATGTTGCCTCTTTTGATGTTCAAATCGAACACCCTCAATACGAGCAAATTCCTTCAGGCATATTATCGGATGTGCAGTTACAAGATATTGCAAATGAAGAGATTATCTCTAAAAACATTGGTGTAGATCGAAAAAATTACATCGCTAATGTTACCATCTTACCGTTAATAAAAAGAAATGGACAAGTTTATGCTTTAACTTCTTTTGATTTAACTATAAAACCAATTTCAACGAATGCTTCTAATAGGATTTCGGGTGTAAATGAACGTACTTATACTGCTAATTCTGTTTTAAACTCAGGGAAATGGTATAAGTTTGGAATTTTGCAAGCCGGAATCTATAAGTTGGATTATGCCTTCTTAAAACAATTAGGAATGGCTGTGGAGGGTATAAACCCTGCGAATATTCGCATTTTCGGGCATCGCGCGGGCATGTTACCGGAGTTGGCTGGCACGGCACGTGAAGACGATATTCGAGAAATACCAATAAAAGTAATAAGTGTTTCCGCCAATCGATTTGAAAATGGAGATTATATATTGGCGTATTTCCCAGGACCAGAAAAATGGAAATATGATGTTTCTAAACAATTTTTTGTTGCTCAAAAACATTTATACAGCGACACTAAAAATTTTTTTATAACAGCTGATAATGGCATTGGAGCAAGAATAAATACAATACCATCCTCTTCTTCCATCGAAAATAAAATAATTAATACGTACAATGATTATGGATTTATAGAAGAGGATAAAATAAATATAGCACAATCTGGAAAGCAATTTGTGGGGGATGAATTTGGTGGAGTTTCAGATAAATCCTATCGGTTTAGTTTTCCGAATATGAGTGCAGCAGCATCTGCAAAATTGAACATTGCGGTTGTTGGAAAATCAGAAACGATGGGAGCTACTTTTACAGTTAGCACCGATAATGGTGGAAATAACAATACTATTTTTATCCCAAATGTACCCATAACGCAAGGCATTGTAGATGCAGGAGTGCGCACAGAACGATTAATTACATTGAATAATTTAAACAATGCTTTTACCATCCAACTGAACTTTAACCGCAACGGAGATTTTAATACCAAAGGTTGGTTAGATTTTCTTCAAATAAATACCATTTCTACCTTACGTTATAATGGACAGCCCTTATTATTTAGAAGCATATCATCTGTTGGTGCAGGGGCAATTTCAAAATTTAGCATCCAAAATATGAATACAAATGCA
The DNA here is from genome assembly GCA_039797705.1 of Bacteroidota bacterium. Lineage (GTDB taxonomy): Bacteria > Bacteroidota > Bacteroidia > Chitinophagales > JADIYW01 > JADJSS01. The sequence goes on along the minus strand of JBDKHK010000170.1, from coordinate 14,299 downwards.
GAAGTTTGGGATGTTACCAATCCATTTAATGTTCAAAAAATAAACTACAATCTTTCTGGAAATATTGCTTCTTTTAATATTGCCACCGATTCTCTAAAAGAATTTGCTATTACAGAAAATACTACTGCTGTTCCAATAGCTTTTGGAAGTATTCCCAACCAAAATTTGCATGTTTTGCCTCAGCAAGATATGCTTATCATCACCCGAAGTGCATTTTTGTCGCAAGCACAAGAGATAGCACAATTTCATCGAGATAAAGAAGGCTTAAGAGTCGCTGTGGCAGAATTAAATCAAGTATTTAATGAATTTTCTTCCGGAAATAATGATATAACAGCGGTGCGAGATTTTATTAAAATGTTTTATGATAGAGCAGCAGGAAATGTTACTGAAATGCCTAAATATGTTTTGCTGCTCGGAGATGGTTCTTATAACAATAAAAACTTAGGAGATTATTTTTTACCTACTTATCAAAGTAATAAATCGTATGAATCCTTAGAAACGTATGTTTCAGATGATTATTTTGGTTTATTAGATGATAATGAAGGAGGCAATATTACCAATACCGTTACCGAATTATTAGATGTTGGTGTTGGCAGAATTCCGGCTGATGATGTATCAAAAGCACAAATTGCGCTGGATAAAATAAAAACATATTATGCAACGTCAGCCTTTGGAGATTGGCGCAATCAAGGGGTATTTATTGCAGATGATGAGGATTATAATATCCATGAAATAGATGCTGACACCGTTGCTAATCAATTCATCAGAAGTGCACCCAAAAGCATGAATATTGATAAAATATACATAGATGCATTTCAACAACAATCCGCTTCGGGAGGTGCCACTTATCCTGCAGTTAATGACGCCATTGATAGAAAACTATTTACAGGCACTTTATTTTTAAATTACGTAGGACATGGCGGGCCTAACGGTTTAGCAAAAGAAAAAATTCTTACTTTTAATGATATAAACCTATGGAACAATGCCACCAAACTGCCTCTATTTATTACGGCTACCTGTGAGTTTGCCCCTTATGATAATATAAACGAAAACACAGCCGGTGAACAAGTTTTTTTTAAACAAAATGGGGGAGCAATCGCTCTTGTAACGACTACACGGGTAGTGTATTCCAATAGAAATAGAATAATGAATGGAAATTTTATGCAACAAATGTCCAATGCATATTCTGTAGAATCTATGACTTTGGGAGATATTATTCGAGAAGCTAAAAAAATTACCAATACAGGTGATGGCAATCGAAAGTTTACTCTATTAGGAGATCCTGCCCTTCGCTTGGCATTTCCTAAATATAAAGTAGTAGCAACTACCATAAATAATACAGCCTTTTCTTCCCCACACGACACCCTTAAAGCATTATCGAAAATAACCATCGAAGGAGAGGTATTGGATAATGGCAATGCATTGATGACTACTTTTAATGGAACGGCATCTGTTTCTATTTATGATAAAATAAAAACTATCAATACACTAATTAACGACCCTGCATCCCCATCCAATCCGGATGGAAGCGTGGCGTTTAGTTTTGAATTGCAAAAAAATATAATTTATAAAGGAAAATCAAAAGTTACGAACGGAAAATTTAAAGTTACCTTTTTAGTACCCAAAGATATAGACTACAATTTTGGAAATGGAAAAATAAGTATGTATGCCAGCGCTGATAATACTGATGCCGCAGGCAATACAACAGATATAATAATTGGAGGTGCAAAGGATACATTATTGACAGATAATAAAGGACCGAATGTGGATGTTTTTTTAAACGATGATAAATTTGTGTTTGGAGGCATTACGGATGAGTCACCAAGATTATTTTGTAGATTATATGACGAGAATGGGATAAATACCTCTGGCAATGGCGTAGGACATGATATTACAGCTATTCTTGATAAAGACACTAAGAACATATATAATTTAAATGATTTTTATGAAACAACAGTAGATGATATTTCAAGAGGAATTGTAAATTATCCCATTTCCAAACTAGCCAAAGGCAGGCATACTTTAGAAATAAAAGCATGGGATGTGCTGAATAATTCAGGAGTAGGATATACAGAATTTATCGTCGAACAAAAAGCAAACTTAGCTTTGTCGCATGTTTTAAATTACCCAAATCCATTTACCACCCATACGAGGTTTATGTTTGAACACAACAAACCGGGCGTTCCATTGGATTTGAAAATAGAAATTTTTTCCGTTTCAGGCAAAGTCGTAAAAACCATTTTGAAAAATATTAACACCCCCGGCTACCGTGTGGATGATATTACTTGGGATGGATTAGATGATTATGGTGATAAAATTGGAAAGGGTGTGTATATTTACAGAGTAACACTAAAAGAGGAGGACGGTAAAAAAATAAGTCAATATCAAAAATTAGTGATACTAAATTAGAAAATTTCAAATAAATTTACCATTTTAACGTTTTGAAATTCTAATAAAAAAAGAAAGTGACAAATTATTTTAAGATAAATTAAAAAATCAGATAGATGACCTACTTTTACATGAAGTTAAATAACTAAAATTTTTACATGAGAGTTACCTTGAGATTCATTGCTTTATTTTCTACTATCTTGTTGCATGGCATGTACACATCTTCTTTTGCTCAAAGTTTTGGCAAGGGAGGAATAAATACGGTCAATAGCGCTGTTCCTTTTTTGCGCATCATTCCGGATGCTAGAGGAGGAGCAATGGGTGATGTAGGTATTGCTACTTCAGTAGATCCGAATGCTTCTTTTTATAATGCCTCTAAATTGGCTTTTTCCCCTAAGAAATTCGGATTATCCTTGTCTTATGCACCTTGGTTGCGTGCATTAGGTATTACCGATATTTACATGACACATTTTACCGCTTTTTATAAGCCTACTAAAAATGATGTTGTACATACTTCGCTTAAATTTTTCAGTTTAGGGGATATTGATTTTACGGATGCAGCTGGAAATCCTATAGGAAGCGGCCATCCTAGAGAGTTGTCTTACGATGTAGGATATTCGAGAAAATTTGGTAAACACTTTGCATTGGGTGTAGCCTTCAGGTATATTTATTCAAACTTGGCTTCTGGGCAAAATATTGGAAGTGAACCTATCAAGGCTGGTCATGCATTTGGTGCCGATTTATCTGGTACTTATAATTTAGATATGAAAGTGGGAAAAAAAGAAATGAAAGCCAATTTTATGACAGGGTTTGCGGTAACTAATATGGGTACAAAAATTTCTTATGTTTCCAATGCCCGCGAAAAAGATTATATTCCTTCTAATTTTGGATTAGGTATTGGATTTCGCTTAGAACCTAACAAATACCATGAATGGGGAATTTATGCAGATTTCAATAAATTATTAGTTCCCACGCCAAAACCTGGAATAGATACTGCCACTGGAGTACCTTATTATAAAGAGCAAAATTCTTTCAAATCTATGTTTACCTCACTAGGTGATGCACCAGGAGGATTTAAAGAAGAAATGAGAGAATGGACAATGGGAATAGGAACGGAATATTGGTATGACCACATATTTGCAGCTCGGGTAGGATATTTCTTAGAAGCAAAAGACAAAGGTAATAGACGATTTGTTTCTACAGGAGTAGGGGTGAAATATAGCGTATTTGGATTGGACTTTTCTTATTTGATTCCAACAGGTGGCGCTAGAAATCCATTGGATAATACGTTCCGATTTACGTTGAAATTTGATTTTGCCAAATTAGGTGGAAATAAAGTTGAAACAGAAGGTAATGATACCAACCCTAAAACGGATGAAGTGGATAAATCCACCCGTAAACGTTTAAAAGGGAAAAAATAAAGTATAACTGAAAATAAACTATAAAAAATGGAATCATAGCAATATCGATTCCATTTTTTTTAAGTTCTAAGCAATAGATTTTCTTAATACATAGTCATTCAACCAAAATTTCCCATAAGCAATATCTGTTTTCTCCAGTAGTTCAAACCCCATTTTTTTATAAAAATACATTGCTGGATTTTTGCGATTTACATTCAACTCTACATAAAGCAATTTATTTTTTTTTGCAATTTTTTCTACTTCTCCCATCAATTTTTTTCCAATTCCACTTTTTTGGATTTTTGGTTTTACATATAATTTTGAAATATAAAGTGTTTGGTCTTCCCTTATAAAATAACTGATAAATCCTAAGGTTTGATTATCATCATTATACAAAAGAAAAGTATGTCCCTCTTGCATTTGTTGTAAAATAGCGGCAGCAGAATACATACGTTCATACATGAAATCAATTTGTTCTTGTGAAATAATAGGAGCGTAGGTGTGTTGCCAAGTTGCCTCCGATATTTCTATAATCTTTGGGATATCCTTTACAAATGCAATGCTGATTTTCATGAAACAAAAATACAAGCATTTCTTGTTTTTACTTCCTATTTTTATTGAAAGCCAAAGGAATTCGTATTATGTGCTTAATTAAAGTAGAAATTAACTTGTCATTTCTTTCAATTCTTTTGCGGCATCTTCTAAAGAAACTTTGGGGTTGTAGCCAAAATCTCGTTTGGCTTTGTCTATATCGCCGGCAATGTCATAATCGAATTTTCCGGCAGCGTGTATAGTTGGGTGTAGGTAATTAAATTTCCCTAAAATAGTATCAAACAACTCAAATCCTCTACAGAGAATTTTTGGAATATAAAAAGGTTTGTAGTGAACATTCAATGCATTTGCAATAGCAGTATAAATCATATCCACGTTTGGATGTGGTTGGTCGTTGCCAATCCAATACCAATTTCCAAAAGTTGTTGTATTGTTTTCTACAGCAAAAAATGCGTCGATGATATTGTCGGTATGTGAAATGCTGCGTAGATTTTTGCCATTGCCAAAAACAATTTGCCGAGGCCAATGAAACATATTTACAAAAGTCAGCTGGCGTGCTGGAGCAAATGGACCGAAGAACCAAAAACCTCGCAAAGAAGTGCCATCAATTTTTCCTTCTTTAGTTTTATCCAAGATATACTTTTCTGCCAAGTATTTGCTTTTGCCATAATTTTTATAAGGCGTGGCAACAGTATGTTCGTCAAAAACAGGCATTGTTTTCGTGCCGTGTCCGCAAGTAGAATCGGTGGACATAAAAACTATTCTGCGAATGTCATTTTCAATACAAGCATCTACTAAGTTTTTTGTTCCTAATTCATTTACTTTATATAAAATATCAATGTGTTTGGGATAAATTGCACCTGCTAAATGAAATACCGTATTCACGCCTTTGATAGCTTCTGAAACTTGTTTTTTGTTGGTGATATCTGCATAGACAATTTCATAATTTTCGGGTAGATTTAAAAGTCCTTTAAATCGTGGCTCTAACATCAAACGCACTTTTCGATTACTTTGATGGTGTCCGAATCTATCGCCATTGATTAGAATGTCAATCATGCGATTGCCGAGCCAGCCCGGAACGCCGGTGATAAGTAAAGTGCCGTTATGTTGGGTATTGGTAGCAACTGGTTTGTCGGTATGATTAATGGATAAATGTGTTCTTTTTCCTAATAAATGAACGCCAATTATTTTCTTCTCTACTTCTTTTATGGCTGTTTTCAATACTTCATCTGCTGGTAGTACTTTGTAGCCTAATGCTGTTTGTGCTTTACTGCAATCGTACCAAGAGTAGCTGCCAACAACTGCCTTGGCGTATTCGGGACTGATTGGAAATTCTTTTCCTAGTAATTTAAAAAACTTTGTAAAAATCCATGCGGCAATTACGATGATGCTTTTCGGCATATTTAGTATCGGCATATCCTGTTTGCTGTTGGCGCAAAGTATTTTATAAAATTGTTTGAACGTAATATTATCTCCAGATAAAATATATTTTTCTCCAAACGTTCCTTTTTCATACGCTGCTACATGACCGTTGGCAACTTCTTCTACTGCTGCAATAGAAATACCTCCATCGAAATAAACCGGCGTTCCTTTTTCTAAAAAATCTTTAATGACTTTGTGTGGAGGTGTCAGTTTGGCATCATTGGCGCCTACTACCCAAGATGGATATACGCGTCTGACATCGTATTGATGTTGTTGTACAAAATTTTCTACATATTGTTCTGCCAGCATTTTTCCTTTTACATAAGGGCTTTCTGGAAATGCATTTATATTTTTTTCTGTTAATAAAGTATTGGAGTTAGCACTTCTGCCAATAACGACAACAGAGCTGGTGTAGATAACCGTCTTTACTTGATTTTCGTGGCAAGTATTTAAGATTATTTGTGTGAGTTTATCGGTGTTTTCCAATACACGCGCAGCATTTGCCATAGAAGTGGTATTCTCTGCGGCTAAATGAAATAATACATCTGCATCTTTTATAATAGCGGAATAGGAATCTGTTTCAAATAAATTGCATGGAAATATTTTTGCACCTGCTTCTTGCAGTTCTACAATATTAGTATTGACGCTGCGCACTAAGAGATGTACATCGTATTTTTTATTTAAAAGGAGCTTAGCCACATGAAATCCGATGTGTCCTGCTGCTCCGGTGACTATGGCTTTTTGCATAAACGATTGCAAAGATAATGAAACAGATAGGAAAATTAAAACTACATTTGAAGTGATTTGTATGGTGTGTTAATTTCTTTCTTAATCACTAATAATTAATAAGAATTTTTATCTTTGACTAAATAATTATGGCAACAGGAGATTCACCTAAAATTACTACCTATTATAAACAATTTGATGGCGCAAGGGGCTTGTTAGCTTTTTCCATTTTTCTTTTGCATTTGCATTTTACGTATATCAAAGTACCCAGTACGTTAGCTAATTTTACCTTACATAGTTTTTTTGTAGCCTCTGCATTTCTTATTACCAGTATTTTACTGAAAGACAAAGAGAAAACAAATAGTTTTAGCTATTTCTATAAGCAATTTTACATCAAACGAATACTGCGTATATTTCCAGTATATTTTGGATATATTTTTAGTCTAATTGTTTTTGCTCTTTTATTTAAAAAAATATTCCATCACGATTTTTTAGGCGTTTTAACAGAGATGAAACATTATGGACTCCTTATGTTTTCTTTCACATATAATTTTAGAGATTTATTTTCCATTTTTGTTTCTGATGATACACATATAGCTTCTAATATGTTTCCGCATCTTTGGTCTATTTCATTAGAAGAACAATTTTATTTTGTTATTCCTTTTTTAATATTTTTTCTTTCTAAGGAAACCTTAAAAAAAGTTTGTTTTGCTGTAATTTTAATATTCCCCATTATCCGTATAGCAGGCTATTTTTTTTTACACGCTCAAACGGATAATTATTTATTAATTGGTTTTGCTATGATTCGGAATAGTATTTTCCAATTTGATTCCTTTTTTTATGGTATTCTCATTGCTTTATATCCTAAAATTGAATTGAAGAAAATCCGTTATTTATTTTATGGAACAGTAGCTGTGTTGATTATTCAAGAAGTAATCAACCTCTATGCCATACAACGAACTTTTGATATTCCTTATTATGAAATGATAGCCCGATATGATATATATGCTCGATGTGGTGCAGCCATGTATATAGATATTTTATTAAATACAGGATGTTTTGCTTTTCTGTATTTGGTTTTTTATACTAAAAATGAATTCCCTTTATTGTTAGAGCGTCACTTAGTGGAATATGGTAAATTTTCGTTTGGTTCTTATGTTTATCAATATATTTTTATATACTTAACATATCTTTTATTGTATGAAAATTTAAAGCCGATATTGCCCTTGTTTTTTACAGAATTAATATGCACGTTGTTTTGTTTAGTAGCAATTATTCAGTTTTCTAAGTTCAGTTATTATAAATATGAATTGTACTTTATCAATTTAAAAGATAAATTTATAAAACGCCTTAATAAGAACTAAAGGAGTGCGTGTTTTATATTTTGTCCCCTCAAAATAAATAAAATTCACTCTACACACAATTGTACATTTACAAATTGCACAAGCCGATACACAAGCCAAGCTTGCAAAAGAACCAAATAAACGAAACGATTCTTGAAAATGAAAATATAAAAATGCCAAAATTTATCCTACCCGTCATATCACAACAATGACCATTTTAATAGCGAAAAATCGTATCTTGACCGATAAAAATTGAATTAAAATAAATGGCAGAGAAAGAAGCTAAAGCAAGAATAAAGATTAATAAACTTCTTGAGGAATCAGGGTGGAGCTTCTTTGACACGGACAAAGGTAAAGCGACTATTAAATTGGAATCTTCCATCAAAATGGACGATTTGGGTGAAGATTTTGAACAATCAAAAAATGGGTTTATTGACTTTCTACTCATTGATGAAAACCAAAAACCAATACTTGTTTTAGAAGCAAAGAAAGAAAGTTTGAATCCACTTGTTGGAAAAGAACAAGCAAGAAATTACGCTAAATCACAAAAGGTTAAATTCATTATTCTTTCCAACGGAACGCTTCACTATTTATGGAATATCGAAACAGGAAATCCTGAACCAATTCAAGTATTTCCGACATTAGAATCCATCAAACAGTATTATCAATTTAATCCAGAGCCAAGCAAATTAGTTAGTGAAGTTGTAAATGACGACTATGTTGTTTTAACGCAACTTCCTAACTACAAACAAATACCCGAGTTTAAAGACGAACAGAAAAAGAAAGATTTAATCTTCAATTTAAAACTTCGTTTTCTTCGCTATTATCAAGTGGAGGCAATCAAAGCCGTTCAGAAAGCAGTAAGCGAAGGCAAAAAACGTTTCTTATTGGAAATGGCAACAGGCACAGGAAAAACCTTGACTGCTGCTGCATTAATCAAACTCTTTTATAGAACTGGAAACGCAAGACGCATTTTATTTTTGGTTGACCGTTTGGAATTGGAAGAACAAGCAAGAAAAGATTTTACCAACTATTTAAAAAACGACATTACAACGGTTGTTTACAAAGAGAAGAAAAATGATTGGCGTAAAGCGGACATTGTTGTTACCACCATTCAATCGTTGATGGTAAACAACAAATACAAAACACTTTTTTCTCCGACCGATTTTGATTTAATTATTTCTGATGAATCGCACAGACTTTTAGGTGGTGGAAACAGCAGAGCATTGTTTGAATATTTCTTGGGTTACAAATTGGGTTTAACCGCCACACCTAAAGACTATTTAAAACATTTAGACACCGATAACATTGACGACCCAAGAGAATTGGAAAGAAGAATGTTGTTGGACACTTACACAACCTTCGGTTGTGAGAGTGGCATTCCAACTTATCGTTACACGCTTGTGGACGGTGCTAAAGATGGATATTTGCGACAGCCAATTGTTGTTGATGCAAGAACCGATGTAACTACAAAACTTTTATCAGAGCAAGGTTACGGCATTATGGTAACGGTTGCCAGCACCGAACAAGAAGATATTTTGGAAGAAGTTAATTACAAGCAAAACCATTTTGAACGGAAATTTTTTAGCGAAGAAACCAACCGTGTGTTTTGCAAAACCTTTATTGATAACGGACTGAAAGACCCAATAACCGGAGAGTTTGGAAAGGGTTTGGTTTTTGCTGTTTCACAAAATCACGCTGCAAAATTGGCTCAACTGCTCAATGAATATGCACACCAAATATTCCCTGGCAAATATCAAAGCGACTTTGCCGTTCAGGTAACTTCCAATGTGCAGAACAGTCAGCAAATGACTGTTGATTTTAGCAACGACAAATTATTAAGCTTTAGCCATTTTGCAAAAGACAATGAAATATTAGAATCCTACAAAACTAGTAAAGCAAGAGTTTGTGTAACCGTTGGAATGATGACCACAGGTTGGGATTGCCCCAATATTTTGAACCTTGGTTTGATGCGACCGATTTTTTCGCCAACGGAATTTATCCAGATAAAAGGACGAGGAACTCGTATTCACAAATTTGAACACAAATTCAAAAACGACCTTGGCGAAGAAGAAACTATTTCTATTGATAAAACAGCGTTTAAACTTTTTGACTTCTTTGCAACTTGCGAATACTTTGAAGAAAAATATCAGTACGACCAAATTTTAAAACTGCCTGTAAACTTCGATAAGGGCGATGATATGCCAGTGGTTGACGACAACACCATCAAACCAAAGCGTGATGGTTACGAGTACAAAGAAGACGACAGAATACATTCTTTTCACGAACAACAAGTTGATTTTTCAGGAATGAAAGTGGACAGAATGTTTTTTCAGCAGTTTGAAGAAAAAGTAACAACCGATGATGAAATAAAACTATTGATGGAGGCTGGTGATGTGGAAGTAGCCACAGCAAGAGCTAAAGAAAAATACGATAACAAACCCGAAGAATATTTTGACTTAGAAAAATTACGCAAGTCCTTAAAAATTGACCGAAAAATTGGTTGGCGTGAATTGTTGGAACTTATTTATTTCGGAAACCAAATAAAGAGCAGAGATGATTTATTGAGTGATGAATTTGAGAAGTTCATCAGCACCAACAATGTTTCAAACATTAACGATTTGCAAGGCTTACGTTATTTCTTTTATGCCTACATCACCGACCCAAGTGTACGAGAGATTATAGACCAACAAGATTTTACAGAACTCTACCACAACCCAAGTTTTAATGTAGAGGATTTTAACCGTGTAGATGATGAAATGAAAAGCAAACTGCCTTACTACATTAAAACTTACGTTCCTTTAAATAAATTTTTATCTGCCTAATGAATAATAAAAAAAGGAACCCAAAGGGTTCAAATATTTATAGCAAAATTACCATGGAATCATATACGACCCCATCGGGGTCGAACAATTTAATTATTAATCAATTCTATAAACATTCAATCCTTTCGGGATTTATTAAATGGAAATAATATGCCAGGAACATTTTCACAAATTTATATTCAAGTAGTATTTGCAGTTAAAGGCAGAGACAGTTTAATTCATTCTTCTTGGGAAGAAGAGTTGTATAAATACATTACAGGGATAGTAAGGAATAAGGAACAAAAAATGCTTGCAATTAATGGTATGTCTGACCATATCCATTTTCTTATTGGCATGAAACCGTCTTGTTGTTTATCAGATTTAGTAAGGGAAATAAAAAAGTCATCAAATGATTTTATCAAAGAGAAGAAATTTAGCAAATTCAAATTTCAATGGCAAGAAGGATATGGGGCTTTCTCCTATAGCCATTCTGCTTTAGATAATGTAATTGCTTATATAGCCAATCAAAAAGAACATCACAAAAAGCAATCATTCAAAGAGGAATACAAAGAGTTTTTAAACAAATTTCAGATTGAACACAAGGATGAATATTTATTTGAATGGATTGAATAATTCGACCCCGATGGGGTCGAACATTAACAAAATAATTAATGTTATAAACATTAAATCCCTTTGGGAGTAACATAATAATTAAATCAATCAATCAATTATGAATCCGAAGGATTTCAACGTTTATAGAAAATAATGACAGAATAGAATACGACCCCGATGGAATCGAACATTAACAAAATAATTAATGCTATAAATATTAAATCCCTTTGGGATTAACAAACAAAATAGAAATGCTAGACACACAAACCAAAAAAAATATTGACGATTGCCGTAATGTGCTCGTAGGAAAAGTGCCCGACCCGAAAAGTCAAATTGAACAAATTACATTGGCTCTTATCTATAAGTTTATGGACGATATGGATAAAGAAGCCGTTGAGAAATTTAAAGGCAAAGCCAAATTCTTTACAGGTGAATATGACAAATACGGTTGGCGTAAATTATTTGACCCATCACTAAGCGGACAAGATATGCTGGCATTATACAGCGAAGCATTGGAAAAGCTAAATACGAATCCCAATATTCCTGAACTGTTCCGCAATATTTTTAAAAATGCTTACCTGCCCTACCGTGACCCTGCCACGCTGAAACTCTTTTTGAAACACATCAACGAATTTGAGTACAGCCACAGCGAAAAATTAGGCGATGCTTTTGAATACTTGTTGAGTGTAATGGGAAGCCAAGGCGATGCTGGGCAGTTTAGAACTCCCCGACACATTATTGATTTTGTAACGGCTTGTGTAAACCCACAGAAAAACGAAACCGTGCTTGACCCTGCTTGCGGTACGGCTGGTTTCTTATTGAGTGCATACAAACACATCCTCAATAATTCAATTAAAAATGACGAATTACGAATTACGGAAGATACCAGCGTAATTCGTAATTCTAAATTCGTAATTGGATTAACCCCTGATGAACGCAGAAAGCTTGGACAAAATATAGTAGGCTACGACATTAGCCCCGATATGGTGCGTTTAAGTTTGGCCAATATGTATTTACACGGTTTTGCAACGCCACTCATACACGAGTACGACAGCTTGAGCAGCGAAGACCGTTGGCAAGAAACCTTTGATGTGATTTTAGCAAATCCGCCATTTATGACACCGAAAGGCGGCATACGACCACACAAAAAATTTGGCGTACAAGCCAATAAAGCCGAAGTATTGTTTACCGATTACATTGCCGAACACCTAAACCCTAACGGAAGAGCAGGAATTGTTGTACCCAACGGCATTGTGGCAACCAGCCAAACCGCTTACAAGCAACTGCGAAAAATGTTGGTTCAAGATAGTTTGATAGCAGTAATTAGTTTGCCGGCAGGTGTGTTTCAACCTTACAGCGGTGTAAAAACAAGTGTATTGATTTTAGATAAAAAATTAGCAAAAAAAAGCCAACACATTTTGTTTTTAAAAATTGAAAACGATGGCTTTGATTTAGGGGCACAACGCAGAGAGATTGATAAAAACGATTTGCCTTTGGCATTAGAAATTTTGCAGCAATACAAAGAAGCATTATTAAATGGTGTATCTGTTGAAGAGATAGAAGCGATTATAAAGAATCCGAAGGATTCAAAGGATTCAAATAATCCGAATAATCCAAAGAATCCGAAGGATTCAAATAATTATAGCAAAAGTAATAACGCAACCAATACGACCCCGTTGGGGTCGAACCTCAACAACCCAACGGATATTATAAATATTAAATCCCTTCGGGATTCTTTGGCAACTTTGGTGGAAAAGGAAACTGTTTTAGGAAATAAAGATGTGGTGTTGAGTGGTGAAAGGTATTTCAAGAATGACGAATTAAAAATTACGAATTACGAGTTAGTAAGACTTGAAGATGTTGCAGAAGTAATTTCTGGTCAGTCGCCTGAAAGTTCAAATTACAATGATAAAGGTGAAGGACTTCCATTTTATCAAGGCAGAACTGATTTTGGACAAATATTTTTAGAAGCACCAACAAAGTGGACAACTCAAATAACAAAAGAAGCATATAAAAATGATATTCTTATGTCCGTTAGAGCACCTGTTGGTCCTGTAAATATTGCAACTGAAAAGATTTGTATTGGAAGAGGTTTAGCGGCCATTAGACCGAAAGAAAACATAGAACAATTTTATTTATTCTATATGCTTCGTTCATTAAATGGAATAATAAAAGGTAATGGGGGAGCAGTATTTGATAGTATTAGCAGAGACCAAATAAAAGAAATCGAAATCCCCCTCCCACCGCTTGAAATACAACAGCAAATAGTAGCCGAAATAGAAGGTTATCAAAAAATAATAGACGGTGCCAAACAAATCGTAAACAACTACAAACCTACCATTAAAATAAACCCTGATTGGGAAATGCTGGAGTTGGGAACATTGGCAAAAATAAAAGGCGGCTACGCTTTTAAAAGTAACGAGTTTGTAGATAGCGGAATTCAAGTTTTAAAAATAAGCAATGTAAAAACTGGTCGATTAGATTTAGAAAAGAATCCTGCATTTATGCCTTTTGAAAGGAAGGGAGAATTTGTAAAGTATTTAATTAAAGAAGGCGACATACTAATTACAATGACCGGAACAGAGGGAAAGAGAGATTATGGAGATGTTTGTTTGGTTACAAATAAAGGCGAATATTTATTGAATCAGCGAGTAGGAAAAGTAGAATTGAATTCAGCGGAAGTTAGCAGGGAGTATCTGGCTTTAGCAATGATGTCACCAATCTATCAGAATGAAATATTTAAAAAAGCAACAGGTGTAAGACAGTCAAACGTAAGCGGAACAGATTTAGAAGAAATCAAAATTCCTTTGCCAGCTCTTTCAGAACAACAAACCATTGTAAAAGCGATAGAAGAAGAACTACAATTGGTCAATGCCAACAAACGCCTAATTAAAATTTTTGAGCAAAAAATAAAAACAAAAATTGGTGAAGTTTGGGGCGTGAAAAACCTCGAAGTGGTTTAATGTTTATAGAAAAAAACGGAAACAATATGCGACCCCGCAGGGGTCGTACAATAACAACACCAATAATCTATAAACATAAAATCCCTTTG
>JBDKHK010000169.1:0-4559 GCA_039797705.1 Bacteroidota bacterium | reverse complement strand
TTCAAGTACCAGATATTAATTTTAGTCCTGCACTGTGGTTGATAATTCCTTTTATGATGATGGAATGGTTGGGAAGAGAACGACAATATGCAATTTCTCACATGGGGTTGCAATGGCCTACACCAATTAGATGGGTGTTTTATTACCTAATAGTTTTTGCTATTTTCTATTTTGCAGGTTCAGAACAACAGTTTATTTATTTTCAGTTTTAATGGTTACATCTTACTAATCAAATAAATAGTAAAATAAAAGCAAGACTTTGTAATTGTTCTTGCAAAAAATAAAAGTTAGCATGAAATCTTTTTTAAAACGATTATCCATATTTATACTCATTCCTTTTGTCACAATGCTGGCAGGATACTTCTATTTTGACCCATTTAAGGTGGTTTATAAATATGAGGATTACGGGAATTCAAATGTAGTATTATGTCGTGACTATGTTTCTTCACAGTACTATTTGGATCATAAAGAGACGTATCAGTACGATTCGTTTATTTTTGGAAGTTCTCGAACAATAGGGTTTAAAGCTTCTGCATGGAAAAAATATTTAGACAAAAAGGCATCGGTGTACACATTTGATGCATCTGCTGAATCAATATATGGTATACATAGCAAATTAAAATATATCGATAGGCATAATGTGAAAATAAAAAATGTTTTAATTATTTTATGCCGAGATTGGATGGCAGTAGATAAAAATATTGATTACGGGCATATTTTTCAAAAGCATCCTGAATTTTGCGAAAAAAACTGGGCTATTTTTCATGGAGCAATGTTTAAAGCTTATTTGGATATTAAATTTTTATTTGCGTTTTACAAATTTCAGTTTTCAGGGGTTTACACACCAAGTATGAAAAATTATTTGACCAATGAGCCTTTTTTAATTGCTTCGAAAACCAACGAAATTATTCCTCTAGCAGTTAACCCAAAATACCGTAACAATATGAAACAGTTTGTTATAGACAATGACTCTATATTTTATGATAGAATGGGTTGTAAAATTGATTCAATTGATCGATTAAACGAGAATAATATTGTGATGCTTAGAGAAATAAAGCAAATATTGGAGAGGCGAAAAGTAAATTATAAAATAGTTGCTAGCCCATTATACGATCAAATAAGATTCTCGAAAAAAGACAAAAGTGTTTTGAATGCACTATTTAGTACCAATTTTTATGATTATACAGGAAAAAATAAATACACCAATAATAAAAAAAATTATTATGAAGCAAGTCATTTTAGACCCAATGTTGGGGTTTCAATATTTAAGGAGATATATCACAGTAATCCAAAATAACGCTTATTCTAACTGAAAAAAATGAAATCTTTTTTAAAACGATTATCCATATTTATACTCATTCCTTTTCTAATAGTATTGGCAGGATACCTCTATTTTGACCCTTATAAAGTAATCTACGACTATGAGGATTATGGAAAATCGTGTGTAGTGCTAAATAGAGATTATGTATCGACAACCAAATATTTAAAAAACAAAGACAAGTATCATTTTGATTCCTTTATCTTTGGGAGTTCTCGAACTATTGCATTCAAAGCTAAAACTTGGAAAGAATACTTAGGTAACGAAGCCTCTCCCTTTGTTTTCGACGGTGCGGGAGAGTCAATATATGGTATTCATGGAAAATTGAAATATTTAGACAAACAGAATGTTGCGATAAACAATGTTCTGATTGTTTTATGTAGAGATTGGATGGCTATAGATAGAGGGCTTTATTCAGGACATATTTTCAAAAAACACCCTGCTACTTCAGACGAAACTTGGCTTAATTTCCATTTTACTATGTTTAGTGCTTACCTGAACACAAAATTTTTATTAGCCTATTATGATTTTACTTTTACAGGTGTTTTTAGACCCAGTATGAAAACAGTTTTAACACAAGATCAATTGACCATAGACCCAATTTCAAACGACATAACAGTTCCGTTAATTGATGCTAAAATTGCAGAAAACCCTAAACAACATATACTCAATAACGCTGCATTGTTTTATGATAGGAAAGGAGAAAAGTTAGATTCTATCGACAGATTAGACCCAGAAAACATACAAATGCTTAAAGAAATAAAGCAAATACTAGAAAAAAGAAAAGTAAATTATAAAATTGTAGCTAGTCCGTCTTACGATCAAATTAAATTTTCTACAAACGATAAAAACATTTTGCAGGACTTATTTGGTAATCATTTTTACGACTACACAGGAAAAAATAAATTTACGGATAATAAAGAAAATTACTACGAAACCAGTCATTACAGACCCACTATAGGTAAGCTAATGTTAGATGAGATGTATTCTAAAGAAAAGGACAAGTAAAAAATCTGATTTTTTATAAAAGAATCATGCTAAATATGTTTGAGCGAATCCCTATATTTGCCAAGTTTTAAAAAATAAATATTTCTGCCTTGAGCAAAACAAACGCCACATTTTCCATAAAATCAGTATTTATTGATTTCAAAGAAATTACCAAAGCTGGTCTTGCTATCAGCGTTGTTTTTTCTTCATTAGCTGGCTATTTATTAGGTGTTTCTTCATTTAATATGTCAAATGTTAGCACCTTACTAATGCTGGCAGTGGGTGGCTATTGCATGGTAGGCGCCTCAAATGCCTACAATCAAATTATAGAAAAAGATTTAGACGCCTTGATGGACAGAACCAAAAATCGTCCGATACCTTCAGGGAGAATGTCTGTAAATGTAGCTTTTGCAATTGCAACAATTTTGACTATTATAGGATTAGTCATTCTATATATGATAAATCCTAAAACAGCCATGTTTGGGGCTATTTCAATATTTTTATATACTTGTGTTTATACACCGCTTAAAACCGTAACCTCGTTATCCGTTTTCGTAGGTGCTTTCCCGGGGGCAATACCCTTTATGTTGGGTTGGGTGGCTGCCACAAACAATTTTGGTATCGAGGCAGGAACGTTATTCTTAATTCAATTTTTTTGGCAATTTCCACATTTTTGGGCCATAGGGTGGTTTTTGTTTGACGATTACAAAAAAGGAGGGTTTTATATGTTGCCCACAGGAAAAAAAGGCAACGGAACTGCACTGCAAATTATTTTATATACCTTTTGGTTAACAGTAGCATCTATATTACCAAGTTTTGGTTATACAGGACGTTTGTATCTCACAACATTTTCGGCAATAACCGTTGGGCTATTAGGATTGTGGATGCTCTTTTATGCCGTAAAACTATACCAAAACCAAAACGATAAAGCCGCAAAAACACTCATGTTAGTAAGTGTTGCTTATATATCACTAATACAAGTGGTGTATATTTTAGATAAATTTTTAAGATAAATAATATGGAAGGAATGACTATTGAAGAACATAACCAGCGAAAAGCAAGGTCTTACAAATTACTGTTGCTTTTTGCTATGATCAGTATGTTCATGATGTTTGCAGGATTAACAAGTGCGTATCTTGTAAGTTCTTCTCGAAAAGATTGGATACACACTATGGTTTTGCCTTCCGCATTTACCATAAGTACCATCGTAATAATAGTAAGTAGTATCACCATTTTTTTAGCAAAAAAAGCCATACAAAAAGATGACAGGCAAAAAACAACCTTATTTTTACTGGCAACATTAGTGTTAGGAATAAGTTTTGTGGTGTTGCAATTTATAGGTTTTAATCAAGTAGTCGAAATGGGTTATTTTTTTACAGGAAGCGAGAGTACAGTTACATCTTCTTTCTTGTATATTTTGACTGTTTTGCATCTTTTGCATCTTGCGGCAGGAATAATTTCACTGCTAACTATAATTTATAATCATTTTAAACAAAAATACAATTCTTCTCAAAGCACTGGTATAGAGCTTGGTGCGATGTTTTGGCATTTTTTAGATATTCTTTGGGTATATTTGTTTTTATTTTTATATTTCGTAAAATAATAAATTTTTGTAAGTTTGACAACTTTAATAACACAATTCTATGGCAACGACGGTTACTACTAGTACTGAAGGAAAAATTTGGGGCGGCGGAAATGAGCCGATGAATGCAAGTTACGGCAAAATGATGATGTGGTTTTTCATCGTTTCCGATGCGCTAACATTTTCGGGATTCCTTGCGGCTTACGGTTTTTCAAGATTTAAATTTATCGAAACTTGGCCTCTAGCAGACGAAGTTTTCACACACTTTCCATTTATGCATGGCGTCTCAGCACCGATGTATTATGTGGCATTTATGACTTTTGTTCTTATCTTTTCATCTGTAACAATGGTTTTAGCTGTTGATGCAGGTCATCAAATGAAAAAAGATAAAGTAGTACTTTATATGTTTCTAACCATTATTGGGGGTTTCATATTCGTAGGTTCTCAAGCATGGGAATGGAAAAACTTTATCAAAGGCGAATACGGAGCGGTAGAAACAAAAGGAGGTTCTATATTACAATTTATAGATACTTCTGGAAAAAGAGTTGCGCTAGGCGAATTTGCAGCTAACATTCCATCTGAAAGAGTAGAAGATACTAAAAGTAAAGGAATTTGGTTTTATGGTGATGAAACTTTGCCTACGTATTCAGTAGAAGAAGTAGTACAAGGATT
>JBDKHK010000168.1:0-5953 GCA_039797705.1 Bacteroidota bacterium | reverse complement strand
GGATAAAAGAACTACTTTCTATACGCTTACAGGCTACAATATCGCCACTGTTATACTTTGGATACATAGAAGATCCGCAAACCCTTATGAAAAAATCTACTTTACCTTTAAAATCGGGTATCACATAGCGTTCTTGTATTTGATACTCAAATACTTGTGTACTTTCTGCACTGCCAAAACCTGCCATAGCCTCTACTGGTATAAGCGGAACGCCCTCATTAACTGCCGGTGCCGCTAATAAAGTAGGTTTTTCTGTTGTTGGGTTACCTTTTGGGTTACCTTTTAGGTTACCTTTTTCATTCATATTAATTAGCATTTCTCCTGTTCCTGAAATTAGCCAATTAATATTAATATCTAAACAATAGTCTATAATTTTAACGATAACAGATTCGCCAATATCTGCATCTCTTTTTAATTGAGTATTAAGATAGCCATTTGAAAGTCCAATTTCCTTTTCAAATCTTGTGTGTGGAATACCCTTATAATCAAGGTATTGGAATATTCTGTGAATTATTTTTTGCATTTTATAGAAAATAGTTTATAAAAAAGTTGCGCATATAGAAAATAGTTTATAATATTGCAAAGTAATACAATTGCAAAGTAAAAGTAAATAAAAATAATCAAATGACAAGTAGCATACTTACACCCGAAGAATTGACACAATTAAAAGCATTATTGCCTTTTGGAAGCAAGGCTAAAATTGCGAAAAATGCAGGTGTAACCCGAGAGAGTGTAAAGCGTGTGTTAAACGGCGATTGGTTTAACGCTGCTATCTATGTAGAGGCTTTTAAAATTGCGGAGGCAGAAAAAAAGAAGAGAGAGAATTTAGCGAATAAATTCAAGGCGATTATTCAACCTTAAAAAAGCGTCTGCCGTGTGGTTCGTGATAGTTCTCCACGGCAGACTTATCCAAACATCAGCGGACAAAACGCTCCGCTGATAGTTTGGTATAAAGATAGGAAAATTTGAAAATGTAACAATATGAAAATGATACAAAAAATAATAGAGTTGATAATACGAAAATCTGTAATAAATATAATCAGAGAGTATATGTATAAGGAAAAAGTTGAGATAATAAGCCACTCAACGACCGAAAGATTTGAAAGGGAATTAGGTAGGGATAATATTAGTGATGGCGTGGATCCGTATGATCTTGTATAGAATAAGAATAACTAAACATATTCAACAATTTTGAATAAGCAAATATACAAAAAGATGAGCCAAGAACAGAAAGATAAAGTCAATGTAAGTATTAAGGATTTTGAAGCTGTTGTAAAATCCAATCTCGAAGCCCATCAGAAAGGCTTGGATAGAGTTTATCAAGCTGTTCAACAAAGGTTGGATGAAACAATTCATCGTGCAACTTCTGATAATGATTATCTAAAGCAGGATTTACCAATTTGCTCAATGCACTTATGTAAGCCTGTTGTATTATTAATTCAGTTTGTAAAGAAACAACTTGGGCTATTAATGCACAAACTGTTTCATCGAGTGGAAGACTAACTTTTATACCATTCATAACCCAAAAATACTAAAAAAATGAATAACGAAAAAGATACTGAACCGATAGAAATAGACTTTGATTTGTTGAGCGAGGGTTGTATGAGTAATCTTTTTTTTACGCTCGCACTGGTACTAATTTTCATTTTAGCTTATATCTGTAATTAAATTTTGAAACTGATTAACAACATATTATACCTTGAATTTGCAGAATTAGTGAGCTGTGGAGTGAGTGATTTGTACATTAAAAAGGCAAAGAGTATTGGTACTTCATGTTGGACATTCCTTAATGATCCTGAGGATAAACGCAAGGTGTTGATTAAGTATGAAGACTTGAAACCCAAGTACAAGAATATGGTATTGGCAAAATTTGGCAATCCTTATACTTATATAGCAGAAACGGCATTAGAAAAATACATGGAGCGTGATTATGATGCTCGCTATTTTTATACCCAATACGAAATCCCTGCCACAGGCAAAAAATTGAGCGATGAGCATATTGAACAGTATGTGCAAGGTGCAGAACTATTAAATCTGTTGGTAAAAATCCGTTCAAAAAACGGTAAAGCATTGCTCAATAGAATAGCACCAGATAAGGTGGTGTTTTGGCAAATGGTGGCGGAATATATCGACAAAAAAGGCATAGAACTACCCAAAAACTACAATAGAATACTTGAAAAAGTAAGACAATACACCGTAGGCGATGGAAATCAGTATGATATATTGGTGTCGGGCAAGTTTGGCACTGCCAATTCCGAAAAAATAAACGAGGTGGCTGCCGAATGGCTCATTGCACAATACAGTATGCCAACGGTTAATTTGGCACGCTTGTTTGCAAAGTACAACCAAGAAGCAGAAATGCAGGGTTGGAAACCATTAAAGCACGAAAATTCCTTGTATATGTTCTTGCATCGAGAGGAAATTAAGCCTCAATGGTATTTGGGCAAGTTTGGCGAGACTGCTTTTGTTAATAAATACGGTTATCAGATAAAAACAATACTGCCAACTATGCGAGATGCTCTATGGTATGGCGATGGTACAAAATTGAACTACTATTACCAAGATGAGAAAGGCAATATATGCACGATGGTGGTGTATGAAGTGATAGATGTTTTTAGTGAATGTTTATTAGGCTACAGCACAGGCGAAACGGAAAATTCGGCACTACAATATCCTGCTTATAAAATGGCATTGAATTTTAGTGGACAAAAACCTTATGAGATAAGATACGACAACCAGGGCGGTCATAAATTGCTAAAAAGTAGCTTTTTGGACAAATTGAGCCACTTGGGTTTTGCCTGCCGTCCGTATAACGGAAAATCAAAAACGATAGAAAGTATTTTTGGGCGACTGCAGCAAGAAGTTTTGAGCCAAGATTGGTTTTTTACTGGTCAAAATGTGAAAGCCAAAAAGATGATAAGCCAAGGCAGACGAGATATTGCTTATAAAAACAAGCAGTTTCTGCCAACTAAAGAAGAAGTGATAAAAGCGTATGAAAAACGCCGTGAAGAGTGGAATAATAGACCACATCCAAAGGAAAAATGCACCCGACTTGAACGATATTTGAACAGCTACAACCCCAAGGCACAGCCATTGGATGATTTGCAAAAAATGGAGATATTTTGGGTGCAAAAAGATAAGCACACTACCTATTATACCAGTGGTATAACCCTAACATTAGGCGATAACAAGTACGAATACGAGGTATTGACATCGGCAGGACTGCCTGATATTGAGTTTAGAAGAAAGCATATTGGCGGTAAGTTTTATATCAAGTATGATCCTATGGACCTTTCGCATATCAGATTGTATGAATTAACGCCCAAAGGTCTGCGATTTGTGGCAGGAGCAGAACCAAGAATAGAAATACACCGTGCAACACAGGATTTAGTGGTAGGAGAAAGAGCTTTATTGAACGATTTATTAGCAATTAGTCCATCAGAAGTGGCTTACAGAAAGGAGGAACAAGCCAAAAGAGAAGATGCAACAGGCGTGAGTATTTATAATGAGATTAATCCAAACTATAAAGGCACACTGAGCGGACATTTAATGAAGCCTAAGCAAGATTATAGAGGTGAAATAATGAAAGCTGAAAGCCTAATGGAGGATGAAGACGATGAAAGTGTATTTTATAACATATAAATAAAAAAAAAGAGAGTGCCTTTTAGTAGAAGACACTCCATTTAATCACCTTAAAAAAAACGAAAAGATGAACAACAAAATTATCACAAATCAGGCAAAGGAACAAATCAAGCTATTAACAGCTGATGGAATTCGAATTGCTGGAGGACAAAATGAGTATGCCCGAAGAAATGGCATCAGCTCGGCACACATTAGCAATCTAATGAATAGCAACTGGGAAGTCATTGCTGAAAAAATGTGGAAAAAAATGGCAGATGCTTGCGGATTTAGCACAGGCGACTGGCAGATTGTGGAAACCAAGGTTTTCAAACAGTTAAATGATTTACTAAACGATGCCAAGGAAAATGCTAATGTATATGCTGTAATTGCAGAGGCAGGAGCCGGCAAAACCGTAACGACTAAGCTATTTGCTAAAGAAACGCCTAATGTATATCGCATTGAGTGTGCCGAATATTGGAACAAGAAAGCTTTTATGGTGGAATTGTTGCAGGCAATGGGCAGAAATACGGAAGGAATGACCATTTATGAGTTGATGAGAGAGATAGAAGAGGCGGTTTTGAAAGCCAACGAGCCGTTAATTATTATGGATGAAGCCGACAAATTGAGAGATGAGGTATTTTACTTTTTTATCACGATTTACAATAAGCTATATGGCAAATGTGGCTTATTCCTGTGCAGTACGAATTTCTTTGAAAAACGCATCAAAAGAGGCTTACAGTTGAATAAAAAAGGCTATCAGGAAATTTACTCACGCTTTGGCAGACGGTTTATTTTCATGCCTAAAATTAGCACTTATGATATTACAGTAGTCGCTAAAGCCAACGGTGTGGAAGATATGAGAGCGATTGAAAGCATTGTAAAAGATGCTGATGCAGACCTTAGAAGGGTGGAAAGATTGGTACACAAACATCACAAACTTTCAGAACTAAAAAATAAAGGAGGCGAAAATGAGAAATAACATCATTATTCTGATTGACATTACGGAAGAAGCCTATAACAATATGTTTTTAGACTTCGGAATGGCGTACTGCAAGCATTATGCCGGAGACGATACATTGGGTTATGAGTGCTTGGTAAGTAATCAACATTTTTGGCAGTGGTGGAAGAACCAGTATGCAACTGTTGACAAATCATTTATCAAAAAATATTCAAATACAGCACACTCAAATGAGTTCTTACAAGATAAATACATACGATTGCACGAACCGAAATACCTAAATATCTATCCATCAGATTATGTAATAAGCGCAACGTTCGGGGGTATTGTATATGGTAAAAAACAAAAAAAGGAGGAAGTATGCTAACCTTATCGCAAAAAGAGTATTACCAAAAACTTATATTAAGTGAAACTGGTGTTCTTGTAACAATTATACATGGCAAACAGGGAAAGTATGATGATGAATACAATATGGCAATTATTGAAGAGGCAATAAATTTGGTAAATAGATACTATGCGGTAGATATTCGACATCAAAACAGAAGTGTAATAAATTCAGAGGCAAGGCATTTATGTGTGTATTTAATTAAAGAACGTATAGACAATGTTGGTATTAGTGCAATTATTGCTAAAGCAATTCACAGGCATAGAACCACGATTATATGCAGTTATCAAAAGGCTAAAAACTGGGTAAATATTTATGATGATTTACGAATAAAGGTGGACAAATTAGGACAGCAATTAGATGAATTTATAACAAGAAAAAACTTTAAAAATGAGCAAACAAATTAAAACACTACGGGACCACAACGGATTTGATGTGCCTGTAACGGCAATCGGAAAGATTGACCTCAAAAAGAATCAAACCGCCATTAAAATAGCGGAAAAATTTAAAGAAATGGCAGTAAGGCTGCAAAATTTGAAAGACTTTGCCTTTGATGCTGCCGATGAAATTTATGAGCTACAGCTAAAGGCTTATGAGATTGACGGCAGAGATGTAGAGAGAATGAAAGGTAATTTTACCTTTTTTAGCTACGATAAACGCTTTAAAGTAGAAGTAAATATCGGGCAAAGATTAGAGTTTGACGATAAAATCAATTTGGCAAAGGCTGAAATTGATGAGTATTTGAAAGAAATTACCGAGGGGCAAAACAGTGATATTCTTATTATCGTAAATAATGCCTTTACGACTGTAAGAGGTAAATTAGACCCTAAGCGAATTTTGCAGTTGTTTTCTTATCAAATCAAAAATGTACGCTGGAAAAAGGCGATGGAAATATTGCAAGACAGCATTACTACCAACTACAGTAAACGTTACATTAAAGTTTCGGAAAGAGATAGCAACGGTGAATATCAAAATATTAATGTACAATT
>JBDKHK010000167.1:0-10441 GCA_039797705.1 Bacteroidota bacterium | reverse complement strand
GCAGTGTCCAAGTTTTAAATCTTTCCATTGCTGAATATTAAATGCAATTCTACATACACCACCAGTGGGAAATTTGTCTAAAGATTTTTTTGTTAATGTATAAATCAAAGAGGATAAAATTGGCTCATGCCCGAAGAGAAAGACATTTTTAAATGTATTATCTATTTTCAAAAGTAATACAATAATATCTTCTACAGAGCCATAATAAATAACAGGTTCTGTTTTTATATACGTTATGTCATACTTTAAAATTTTTCCGATTCCTTTGGCAGTTTTTTGCGCACGAAATGCTGGAGAACTGATAATTAAATCAGGAATGATATTTTTATCTTTTAAAAAATTTCCGATTAATTTGATTGACTTTTTACCTCTTGCATTTAAAGGTCTTTCTATATCTTCTATTTCCGGAAAATTCCAGTCAGATTTTGCATGACGAATGATAGTGAGATGTTTCATGAAAGAAAATAAATTTAACCCATTACAACTGCTCTTGCCATTTAAACATTTCATCTCGTAGGCGAGCGGCTTCCATAAAATCCATTTGTGCAGAGGCGCGTTGCATTGCTTTTTTTAGCTGCGCAACTTTTTTTTCAATATCTGATTTTGTGAAATATTCAGCAGTAGATTCGGCCGCAAATTCTATCTTTTCTATTTGCTCTCTATATTTTTTATCTTCTTTTGTTTCCGGTTTCTGTCGAATATCTAAGATAGAGGCTCGTTGTAAAATTTCTTCTTTACTTCGTGTAACAGTTTTGGGTGTTATGTGATGTTCAATATTATAGGCCACTTGTTTTTCTCTACGTCTATTGGTTTCATCTATAGTGCGTTGCATAGATTGAGTAATTCTATCACCGTAAAAAATAACTAAGCCATTGGCGTTCCTTGCAGCACGTCCTGCGGTTTGTGTAAGCGAACGTTCGTTGCGCAAAAAACCTTCTTTGTCGGCATCCAAAATAGCAACCAAAGAAACCTCGGGAATATCCAATCCTTCTCGCAAAAGATTGACCCCAATTAATACATCAAAATCACCTAAACGCAATCCTTGAATAATTTCAACCCGTTCCATCGTGTCCACATCACTGTGCAAGTATTTGCATTTAATATTTAATTTGGTTAAATATTTGGCTAACTCTTCTGCCATGCGTTTGGTTAACGTAGTTATCAAAACACGCTCATGGCTTTGTATGCGCAATTGTATTTCATGTAATAAATCATCTATTTGATTGATACTTGGTCGTACATCTATTGGTGGGTCTAATAAGCCGGTAGGGCGCACCACCTGCTCCACAAATTCACCGTGTGTTTTTTTCAATTCATAATCAGCAGGAGTAGCCGAAACAAAAATAACTTGATTCAATACGGATTCAAACTCATTAAAATTTAGAGGACGATTGTCTAAGGCACTCGGCAACCGAAAGCCATATTCTACCAAATTTTGCTTCCTGCTTCTATCGCCACCATACATACCACCAACTTGAGGAATAGTAACATGGCTTTCATCTATTACTAATAAATAATCATCTGGAAAATAATCGAACAAACAGAAAGGACGATCTCCCGGATGTCGCCTGTCAAAAAATCGTGAATAATTTTCGATGCCGCTACAATACCCAAGTTCGCGAATCATCTCCAAGTCAAAATTGACTCTATCTTCTAATCGTTTGGCTTCCAATTGTTTTCCGGTAGCATTAAAATAATCAATATGCTCTTTTAATTCATCTTGAATTTCATGTATAATAGTGGGCAATTGGTCTCTTGGAGCAATGTAAATATTGGCAGGAAAAATGGCGATGTCTTTCATTTGTTCCATTCGTTTTCCTGAAACGGGATCAAATGACTCTAAGTTTTCTACTTCATCGCCCCAAAAAGTAATGCGATAAGCATAATCGGCATACGCTAAAAATACTTCCACATTATCCCCTTTTACTCTAAAATTACCACGTTGAAAATCGGCAGTGGTGCGTGCGTATAAAATATTGACTAAATCAAACAAGAAAGTATTTCTGCTAAGTGTTTGTCCTTTGGAAATTCTTATAATTTGGTTTTTATATTCTGCTGGGTTTCCTAATCCATAAATACAGGAAACAGAAGCTACCACAATTACATCACGTCTGCCACTCATCAAGGAAGTAGTTGTACTTAATCGTAATTTTTCAATTTCTGCATTTATTGCAAGGTCCTTTTCTATATAGGTGTCTGTTACAGCTACATAAGCCTCGGGTTGATAATAATCGTAATAAGAAGTAAAAAACTCCACTTTATTGTCGGGGAAAAATTCTTTGAATTCTGTAAAAAGTTGTGCTACCAACGTTTTATTGTGAGATAAAACCAACGTGGGTCGTTGTACTTTTTCAATTACATTAGCAATGGTAAATGTTTTTCCAGAGCCGGTAACTCCTAAAAGTGTTTGCCATTTTTCACCATGCGAAATACCATCACTCAATTGTTGAATGGCACTTGGTTGGTCACCAGAAGGTTTATAGTTGGAATGAATTTTAAACTCCATATCACGTTATCAAAGATATACAAAAGATAAGATTTTATAGAAAACAAAGATGTGATAGGCATAGTTGCGAGCATCTGTTTTGTATGTATGTAATTGATAAATAGTTAATTATAAAGAATCTATTTTGTTTGTATTTTAATGTTTGTAATTGAATCGTTATGAATTATTTAGGTTAATGTTAAAATTTGTAAAATAAACTCATTATTTTTATTAAAATGTTTTCTAATGAGATATCTTATTTACACTCTATTTGCTGCTTCATTTATTTTTAATTTTTCTGCAAAAACCACCGATTGTCATAACGTATGGTATTCAAAAAAAGTATTTGATGGATATTTTAACCCATACGGACAATGAAATTATTTGACATCAGTCGCAAAGAAATATTGATCATATTCAAATAAACGAAAAATGACTAAAGGATTTTATTTTGTCAAATTACAATATGAACAAAACAACGAATCGTTATTCTAATACAGAGAAAATAAATATTATTAACCAACCAAACATTTAAATCTAACCAATGAAAAAAATTTTATTAACCTATTTTTCGGTTTTGCTTTTTTTTAGCACATCATCCGCAACGGATTGTAGCAATGGAAGATATTTCAATCCCATATTTCCAAAAGTAAAACGCACCAATAATATTAAATATGGCGCAAAACGTCAAAGCGATGGTGCTATGTTTGATTTGAAATATGATGTATATGAACCGTTGGGAGATACAGTGAGTGAACGACCTGTAATGCTACTCATACACGGTGGAGCATATTTGAAATTATTAGACCAAAACAGCCCCGATATAGTATTAATGAGTACTTATTTTGCACAAAGAGGATATGTGGCTGTTTCTATAGATTATAGACAAGAGCCTAATTTGTTAGGGCTATTATCAGAAGAAATAATGGTGAAAGCGGTGGCTCGTGCGTTAATTGATACAAAAGATGCAGTAGATCATATAGTAAATACGTATTCCAATGGAAATCCTTATAGAATAGATACCTCAAAAGCATTTATTGGAGGTGTATCGGCGGGAGCAGTTTCTACTTTATTTATCATGTATTTAGATAGTTTACAACAACTTCCTGTAAAATATCAAACATGGGTGAAAGAAACAATTGGACCTGCTGCGGATTCTATTCTGAGAACTAAATTTGACCATGTAAAACCTAAAGCAGGAATTAGTGTTTCAGGTGCATTGTTAGATACTTCATGGATTGTAAATAATGGTATGGATTTATTATTAAATCACGGTTCTGCCGATGATATTGTTCCTTATTTGTATGGTCATCCATTTAATATTCAGACACTACCCGTTTTGTATGGAGGAAAATCTCTTTATCCAAGAGCTGTTAACCAAGGAATTCATGTGGAATTTGAAGACTGGGCAGGTAGAGGGCATGTTCCATTTATGAATCTGACTTTTCCAGACATGATTTTTAATTTAATTAATCAGCCTATTTTAGACAGTACAGAACGCCATATTCGTGATTTCTGTTATCGTTTATTAGATTGCAACTCAAAAACTACTGGCATTCGACAAAATTTAATGCAAGAACATCTTGCTGTTTTTCCAAATCCAAGCAATGGTAATTTTAATATCGAACTTCCCAAAAATATAATGACAACTAAATGGGAATTGAGAATGTATGATTTAATGGGAAAAGAAGTACTATCAAAAGAATATGCAGGCAATGCAGGTTATATTTCATTAAATGAAAATCTTCCAATGGGAAATTACTTTATTACGATGCAATATAGAAAGGATGCTGAGAATTTTGTTTATACCGGAAAATTAGTGATAACACAATAGCAAATTTCACTAAATAGACAAAGCCTCGATTTTAAAATCGAGGCTTTGTATTTACGTCCATATTTTTATTACAAAGGTGGTGGTGCTATTGGTGGTGGCACTGCTCCTAATATAGCAGAAAGCTCCGCTACGGTAGAAGCTGGAGCCCATGCAGCCATCCCTGCTTTCCATACTAAAGTATCGCCTTTTAATTGACCACTTTGAGCCATTTGTGTTAATGCAGCTACATCAAATGGTCCTGTTTGTGCACCATTTACAGCAACAAAAATTTGCATAACTGGTGGTGGAACAACATTGTTTTGTTGAGCATTAGCCATTCCGTTTTGCATAATACCACCAACACCTACACCAACAAAAGCACCAGCTAAACCGCCACTTTCTGCTGCCTTCTCAATACCTTGAGCTGTTTTCCATTGGGTGAGTTTTTGCATGTCAATTTTATCCAACCGAGATAATTCGAAAATTTCTTTCTTCACTTCTTCTGGCATAGAAATATTCTCCACCAAAACAGAAGTTACTTTTAAACCATAAACATCAAAATCTTCTGTTAGTTTTTCCGTGGCAAATTTGGATAATGCTTCCAAGTTAGAAGCATATTCTTCAATTTTTAATTTACTGTCGCCAATGGCATTGGTTAGTTTGGTTACTATCAGCGTGCGTAATTGCCCAGTAATTTCATCTGTCGTAAATTCTTTGTCGGTTCCGACAATTTCTTTCATAAATTTCCCAGCATCTACAATGCGGAAAGAGAAATTTCCAAATGCACGAATCTCAATCATGCCGAAGCGAGGGTCATTTAATGTAATTGGATTTTTAGTTCCCCATTTTTGATCCGTAAATTGCTTGGTGTTGACAAAATAAATATCAACTTTAAATGGAGAATTGAAACCATATTTCCACCCTTTTAAAGTTGTTAAAATCGGCATATTTGCCGTGCTCAATTGGTATCGACCAGGCTGATAAACATCGGCTAATTTTCCTTCATCTAAAAATATTGCCGCTTGTGATTCACGAACAGTAAGCTGTGCTCCGTTCTTTATCTCATTTTGAAAACGTGGAAATTTCCACACTAAAGTATCTTGCGTGTTATCCGTCCATTCGACAATGTCAATGAACTCATTTCTAAAAGTATCTAATATGCCCATAATTTTGATATTTTGTTTTTTAAAGATATTAAAAATAAATGTTCAGGAGCATGTATAACTGTTTTTTTTCGTTAAAAGTTCCGAGTTAAAAGAATAAGTAGCAAGGAATAAGAAATAAGTATTACGAATTTGCTATTTTTGGATTTTTAATAATTCCTTTTTATTTTCATGAAAACAACACCTCTTACCGATACCCACATAGCTTTAGGAGCAAAAATGGTGGATTTTGCCGGATTTAATATGCCTGTGCGTTACACTTCTGATTTGGATGAACATCATTGTGTGCGAAAAGCCGTTGGCATGTTCGACGTTTCACACATGGGGGAGTTTATTTTGAAAGGAGATAAAGCTTTACCCTTTTTGCAAAAAATAGTATCTAATGATATTTCTAAATTGGAAAGAGGACAAGCCATGTATGGCTATTTACCCAATGAAAATGGAGGTGTTATAGATGATTTGTTGGTATATCACTTAGATGATGGGCACTATATGTGTGTGGTGAATGCGGGAAATATTGAGAAAGATTGGTCTTGGTTTAATCAACACAATACAGAAGGAGCGGAGTTGCATAATATTTCTGATAGAACTGCTTTGCTGGCTATTCAAGGCCCAAAAGCAACAGAAGCATTACAGTCACTTACCTCTATAGATTTATCCACTATTCCGTATTATCGTTTTGTGCGAGGCAATTTTGCTGGTGTAGATAATGTTATTATCTCTGCAACAGGATATACCGGCGCTGGTGGTTTTGAATTATATTTTCATAAAGATCATGCAGTGGAGGTATGGAATAAAATTATTGAAGCAGGAAAACCGGTAGGCTTGCAGCCAATTGGTTTAGGTGCTCGTGATACATTGAGATTGGAAAAAGGATTTTGTTTATATGGCAATGATATTGATGATACCACATCGCCCTTAGAAGCAGGATTAGGTTGGGTAACAAAACTCAATAAAGATTTTATAGGGAAAGATATTTTATTACAACAAAAAGCAGCGGGTTTAAAAAATAAATTAGTAGGATTTACAATGATTGACAGAGGAATTCCGCGCGGACATTATTTAATAAAAAATGCTGACGGAAATGAAATCGGCCATGTTACTTCTGGCACACAATCTCCTTCGCTAGGATATGGAGTAGGGTTGGGCTATGTTACTATTGCACACAGTGCAGTTGATTCAGAAATCTATATCGATATTCGAGGCAAATTATTGAAAGCTAAAGTAACAAAATTACCATTTTTATAAATTTCTTATCAATAAAAAGTAAATGCTAAAAAACACATTTCGTATCACCGTAATATTTACTGTTTTTGTTTTAATCATATTTTACATAGCCATTTTTTCTGGTTGGTTTGGAGTGTCGGATGGTGTTGGTGGTAATTTTTGTGAAGCCGCCAGGGTTGGATTTATTAAGCAGCCGGCTAATTCATATTCCAATATTGGATTTATTATTTCTGGGCTCAGTTGTGCGTGGATATTAAGCCATAGCAGCATTAATAAAACAGGATTTTTTTTTAAGCATCCATTTATTCCCTTATTTTATTGTTTAATAACGGTGTTATTAGGACCGTGCTCCATGGCAATGCATGCTACAGAAACACCTATTGGAGGGTTGTTTGATATGAATAGCATGTATCTTTTTGGTGCGTTTATGTTTTCATTTGCACTGGCTCGTTATTATAAATTAAATTCGTTTGTTTTTGTTACTATTTATCTTGTGAGTATCGTGTTGTGTAATATTGCAGGCACTTACAAAACCGTTTTTGGGTTTGATTTTTTTCCAGGAAGTGCCGCCTTTGGTTTGGTTTGTTGTTTGGGGATGCTATATGAATTTTTAAATTATAGAAAACATCGTCCTGTAGTACAATTTAAATATGCCGTGTATTGCTCGCTTAGTTTTTTAATAGCATTTTATGTATGGCATTTTGGCTGGGATGGACATTGTTTTTGCAATCCCAACTCCTTATTCCAATGGCATGGAGTATGGCACTTGCTGTGCGGCTTGTCCACTTTTTTTATGTTTAAATATTACATAAGCGAAGAAGTATCGGGATAAAATTATTAAAGAAATATAAGAGCAGAGAAAAGATAATTTAATCTAATTCTTTACTCAAAAATTCCATCAATTCTTTCACATATTCTTTGGAGAAATTAAATTCAATTCCAGCCGTTTTATACATTTCAGGAATCGTTTTAGTGTAGCCTAATTTCAACGCATTTTTATAGTTTTCTACTGCTGGATGTTTATGTTGTTTATAATTACGCCACACCGCAATAGCTCCTAATTGAGCAATACCATATTCGATATAATAAAATGGAACTTCAAAAAGATGTAATTGTTTATGCCAAAATACTCTTCTGAAATCTTCATATAAAGACCAATCTATTTCATCACTGCTCAATTCTTGGTGTAATTCCATCCATTTATTTTCTCGTTCTTCTGTTGTATGATTTGGATGAAGATATATCCAATGTTGAAATTTGTCGATTAAAGCAATCCAAGGTAAAACAGTGATGGTGCCTTCTAAATGGGTTTCGATAGCACGTTTTTTATCCTCTTTATTGTAAAAGGCGTCTAATCCATCAAACGTCATTAACTCCATACTCATAGAGGCTAATTCTGCCATTTCCGAAGAAATCTCTTGGTCGAAATTATACGGAAGTGTACGCATTAAAAAGGAGTGAACCGCATGACCGGCTTCGTGCACCATGGTTTCCAAATCGCGGTGTGTACCAGCGGCATTCATAAAAATAAACGGCACTCCAATTTCTGGTAAAGTCATATTATATCCGCCCGGTGCTTTGCCTTTGCGAGAATTTAAATCCAGGTATTTCATGTTATCCATAATGGAAATACATTCACCAAAAAATGGATCTACTGTATGCAAACAGGCAACAGATTTTTCTATTAATTCTTCTTGTGTTTTAAATGGTTGGAGTGGAGGCAAATTTTTGGTATCCACTTCTAAATCATAAGGAAAGAGAGAGGTCACCCCTAATTCTTGTTTCCTTTTTTGATGAAATTTATTAACCAATGGAATCACTTCTGATTTGATGGCTTCGTGAAATTGTTCGCATGCTTTTACATCATAATCAAAGCGACCCATTTCGGCAAACATATAATCCCGAAAGTTGTCAAAACCTGCATTCAATGCAATTTGATGCCGTATTTTTAATAGTTTAGAAAAAAGTTCATTCAATTTATCTTTGTCTTGAAATTTACGGCGACTGATTTTTTCGTAAATTGTTTTTCGCAAATTCCTGTCTTGGTTTTGCAACAATGCACCTGCTTGTGGAAGGGTGTATTCTTTTCCTTCCTGTTCAATTGTCATTGCACCTATGATGTTTCCATACTCTTGTGACAATAATTGAACTTCTTGTGTAAGCGGAATATTTTCTTCTCGGAATAATTCCAATTGTGATTTTAAATTTCTCAAATAAATAAAAAAGCGTTCTTGATCTAAGGCAGAGATATATTCTGAAGAGGCTATTTTTTTATTTAATTCGTTGGAAACAGACATCCATTTTGGCATGATGTGTTCAATAAAATTTTCATACGTTTTGGAGTATATTTCATTTTCTGTATCACAAGTTTGTCGGATATATCTCCAACGATATTCTTCATCTACTACGGCATCCGTTTCACTGCGGTCGGCTATCCATTTTAATAAATCATCTTTGCTGTTGATGGTTCTGTTTAATAGAGCATCAAAGTAAGATTGTACATCTTCCCACGTATTTAATACTAATTCTTCTGCAAGAAAATTCCTTTTATTTCGGGTAATTGTTTTCATAGAAAGAGGTTTTAAAAATGAAAAATGCGGGAAATTAGCGAAGCTAATTTCCCGCATCCTAAATATTTTCAATTAAACTTTATTTTTTGTCATACGAGGTTTAGCAACCGATTGTTGTTGTACATTCATATCTTTTGCCGGAGCATGATGTAGTGGTGTTGCTGATTTGTTACCAGCCACTTTATTTTCCTCTCCTTCTGCAGGCTTTTTAAACACGTCTAAATTTTCTAAAATGGCATACCATTTAATTAATTTCTTGATGTCGGAGATATTTACTCTATCTCTGTCAAATTCTGGTAATATTGTGCCTAAATACCCCCTTAGTTCATCATTTGTTGCATTTGGATTTATTGGAGGATTAGTGTCTTTTTGTTTTTGTATCTCAATAAACACATCTAACAATGGCACAGTATCGCTATCTGTATAAATAGCAATATTTTCCAAAGGTGAAAACATGTGTTGACGGTTAGAATAGAATTTCTTATTCGAACCATCTAATTCGCATAGTATTAATCCATCATTTCGGTTAGCTACCAGTTTCTTCAAACCTGAAATCCCGGTTACGGCAATAATTTCTCTGAATTCCATAATGTAATTTTATCGAGCAAAAGTAGGAAATAGTTATTGAATAAAAGGGAATAAATTTTGTTAATGATTATGAATAATTATTCAATTTTATCTGCGAACAATTTTTATTGCATATTTTCCCGGTCCTGCAAAAAATAATCCTAAAAAGATAATGCCATTTTCTAAGGCGTGAGAGTAGCCTCCAAATCCATCTCCTTTGGTGTAATGCATAAGTCCTGCAATAAACATGGTGAAAACAAGTGCTGCCGTTGCTGGACGAAAGAAAATGCCCAAGACAAGACAAATACCACCGCCAAATTCTGCCAAAGCTGCCAGAAAACCCCAAACTGCCGGCGCAAAATGAATACCGATGTTACCCATTGAACCTCCAATCTTAGTCCAAGTTTCCATCCCTCCACTAATTTTCGGGTAACCATGCAGCATAAAGGCTATTCCAAGCCCAATTCGGATAATTAATAATCCATAATCTGTGTTGAATTTTTTAAGCATAATTTGTTTTTTTTCAAAAATAATTCCTATCACATAATAAAACAAATAATTATGTGGATAGAAAATATTTAAACAAATATGTTCTATAAAAGTTTACAGGTTTCGT
>JBDKHK010000166.1:0-4692 GCA_039797705.1 Bacteroidota bacterium | reverse complement strand
TAGTACTGAAAAACAAACAAATCAAAGGGGCTTTCACGCCCCTTCTTTGCTTTCCAACCCAAAACGCATTTAAACGCCCTACAATCAATTAAAAAACCATCGGATATATCAACATACCAACTACACATATATATTCAAGCTATCAGCTTAAAAAGTGCTTTTAAATCGATTTGAGAGGCAAAGCATCGTTACGCTTTGTAAGCCAACCTAGAAAAAGATACATTTTTGAGCGCGGTTACATCAAAAGTTAATCAAAATCTTCATCGTGCCTTAGCAAACCAAATAAAATTTTATCCACACGAAACACACATTATTTGTATGTAACCTTGTAATGTTGAAATATTTCAGGGGGTTGTAGGGGGAACTCGTTCGCCCCTACAGTGGATTAATGAGCTTTAGCGAGTTAATTTCGAGGGGGAGGCTCACGCAGTGAGGGGGCAAAGCCCCATAAATAACTAGACATTTCAAGCGTTTAAAGTTATTCACAGGAGTTATTTTTTTAGTAACCTATTTGTATAACTATTTGTATATAAATACACTATAACTTTTTGGCTGTGTTTTTGCCCGTTTACTATGACTTTTTGGCTGTGTTACTATGACTTTTTGGCTGTTTGTTTTTAAAAGTTATTGACAGTTTTTATAACTTTTGCTATAGTGTTATATTATATCAAACTATAACAAATTGACTGACTGAGTTAATTTAATATTTTAATGTTTTAGCTGTGAATAACTATGGAAAAATTGCATAAAAGAAAAGTACCTAAGGTATACAAAAATAAGAAGTTAAACAATGCAAACTTCGGAAGATACAATTTAAATGATTATCAGACGTTATTGTTGCTTATCTCAAAATTAGGTAAAACCAATGCTGACGGCACTTACAAGCAAGATTCGGAGCTTGAAAGAGAGCATTTAATTACTGCTAAAGAGTTTCATGATGCGTTTGGTGTTGCTATTGATAGCTGTTATCGAGTATTAAAAAATGCAGGTAAAAAGCTGATGGAAACTAGTATTACACTAGAAAAGCCTGAGTTGTTTGTTACTCAACAAATAAACGTTTGCTCTAAGGTTGAATATCAGCACAAAGAGGGGGCTATTAAAATTAAGCTAACGGATGACATATTGCCGTATTTAGCTCAGGTTAAGAAGAAATTTGTACTTTACAATCTCAAAGAAGTGGCTAATTTTGGAAGTTTATACAGTACTCGACTATATGAATTAATTCAAGAATTCAAAGATACAGGTTGGTTAGTAAAATCAGTTGTACAACTACGTGAAGTGTTTGCAGTTGGTAAAAAATTTCCGTTATATGCAAATTTTAAAGCTAAAACATTTGCTCATGCAATCGAAGAAATTAACTCACAATATCCAACGATGAAGCTGCGTTTTGAAGAGATAAAAGAGGGGCGCAAGGTTGTATCAATTGACTTTAGATTTACACCATCAACAATAATAGAACAATACAACCCAGTTACTAAGCAGATTGTAAGCGTTACAAGTAAACCAAAGCAGGTACAACCTAAACGCAGCAAAAAAGATGATGATAATACACCGCCAACAGTTCACCCTGATCAACAGGAATTACCACTAAGCCAAGAATCATCAGGACAAAAAATATTAAAAAATGTTGGAAAAACATTAACTAAATTTGGAGTTAAAGCAGTTCCTGAGGTGCAAGAAGCTCTGGACAAAAGAAAAGATACATCAGTAAAAGAGACTTTAAAAGCAGTAACAAAAGGCTCAATTAATGCAGACAAAAGAAGAATAGCAGACATCGCAAAACTTGCTAAAATTTTAATGGATACTATGGGGATTTCAGCATTAGAAGCGTACGAAATCGCTGAAAAAAAAGTAAAACTGACATAAACATTAATTTAGAGTTAAAATAGATGAATAGGTCAAAGATAAAGAGGATAGCCAAATGAGTACATTAAACAGTACAAGTTTATATGAAAAAGATTTTTATGCGTGGACACAAGAACAAGCAAAATTAATTAAAGATAAAGCCTTAATAAAATTAGATTTAAACCATTTGTATGAGGAATTAAACATTATGGGTGCAAAAGAAAAAAGCGAATTGAAAAATAGATTAGCGCAACTTTTAATGCACCTTCTTAAATGGAAATATCAATCAATTAGACAATCAAGAAGTTGGAAAAATACAATAGAAGACCAGCGTGAAGAACTAGAAGATTTACTAAAAGATAATCCAAGTCTGAAAAATAAAATTAATGAATGCTTTGAAAGGTCATACAAAAAAGCAATTAGAAGGGCTATAGAAGAGACAGGATTAGATGAAAGTGTATTTCCACAATTTTGCGAATGGACTATAGAGCAAATACTCGATAATGAGTTCTATCCAAATTAATCACGTTTCAATCAAAATTATACCGTCAATTTTTTGGCGGTATTTATTGTTGTTAAACACAACGCCATATCTTGATTAATTAATTTTGCAACGTTGGATTAATACCTAGTATATGGCAGACTATCTGGCAGTATCTCAAGCTCTTCTTCATGATTTTTTACTCTTTGTTTGTTCATGTATTCTTTGAATGTCAACGCTTTGCCTCTTGACTCAGTAAATTTGTAGAATTTCTGTTCTAGCTTGGCTTTAAAATTAAGGTAGTCTTTTCTAACCTCAGCAAACCCAATCCATGATTTCATACTGTATACAACCTGACTTAACTCGAAATAGCTCAAACTTTTTAGCGCTTCATTGAATTTTTTCCAAACTCTCTCTTTTTCAAACTCAGCAATACGAATTGTCCAAACTCCATTTTTTGCACTAACCTTAATATTTTTTTCTTCGTAATCGTAAGATTCTTTGTTAACTCTGATGAATTCATATTTGTCTCGCACCATAATTCGTTCTCTTGTTTTTCTTGCATCTTTGTAATTTTCCATTTTAAAAAATGGACTTTGCAACGAGGTTTTTTGATGATCTCGTGTCATCAAAATGAAGTGGAACTCCATTTGATATTGAAAGACATGTATTACTGAAGTTGCAAATCCTTTGCTATATTTTTCAAATCTTTGCTTAGCTGTAAGGTTTAAATCGTAAGCAATACTCAGTTTATTTAAAACGTGGGTTGCTTTGTCAATATGTAATTTTCCTGTTACGTAATACACGTAATCGTTTTGTAGTGAACGTGATATTTGTTGCAAGAAGCTTTTGTATTTTTCTTGAATAGTAATATTTTTGGGAAGCTTCTTAGAATTAAGAATTAACATTAGATTTTCCTGATTTTTGTGGAGTTTAAGCGTTAATTTTATCATAATTTATCGGAATAGCAGAATTGTATATATGATGTTCCATAGAAAAATTTTTACCTTAGTTGTTTGTGATAAAATCATTACTGAAAAATGATTTTCACGTTGCCAGACGTAAAAACTTTAAATTTAATTTCGCCAAAAATTGAATTAAATTTGAGTTCACGTCTGCCAAACGTGAGTTCAAATCCTAACAAAAAAATATGCGCTGATTATTTTTTTGATATTGCTGTAGTCGTATGCCGTGACGAATGGCTGGTACGACTGTGATGGGCGCGTGGATGAAATGTAACCTTTCCCATCGACCCAATCCAAATCTAAAAGATGACGATAAAAAAATATGTTGGGCGACAAGGACACGGGAATTTTGGCAACAAAATAAACCCTGTTTATGAGATAACTCGATTTTATTCGAGAGGTGGTCAGTAGCGAAAGTGCTGGACACTTGCACGGTGGTGGGCTGAGCACAGCAGAAATGTTGTGAGTTTTGGAGCAGAAATGCAAGCCAAAATGGTACCGAGTGAAAGCTCGGATCGCTGGATAGCTTAAGCCATAAAGTGCACCTATTGGTACGGTGCAGCGTGTAGATTTGGTATCCCTGCTTGAATAAAGCTAGTAGGAAATAACGTTGAAGTTTATTTTTTGGTTTAGTACAAGCTATGGAACATCGTAGTATGACAACCAGCGTTTAAATGCGCAAAAAAATATAATGGAGTTGGGGTGAACCAAATTTTTGATCTTGTAATCTAACTTGGGAAGGTCTTCCTGCTGTTTGGGGTAAAACCCATAGAACCAATAGGCAATTGTGTGAGCCAATAGGCAAGCGTGTGAGGCAAAAGACTGGGAGATTCGTTGAGTAGGTGTTTGGTGAATTAATACAAACTAGTGAATGTGTGAAACTACGAATTACATTCATGAACGAAAGACGGAAGCAATTTAATTAGGATTTGAACAAAAATTACCTCTCCTGGCAGAGGGGTAATTGTTATTTTTTTATAGCTGTGAACTGATGGATTGGCTAAAAAACTGAGAAAGGGTCTTAAATGACAGCAGAGGCTAGTTCTATACTTTGTCGGTTTCTATCACATGTAATGTAGCGATATATTACATGTTAACTTTATTACTTTTTTGGCGAAAAGTAAGAGTGTAATTAGCAACCTCATTAAGAAAAGCCTTGCGGCTAAAAACAGAGATCTATATCATGTAGATCGAATACTATATTCATATCCTTTTGTTTTGGATATGAAAACAAATGATTAACCAATATTGCACACATGAAAATGTGAGCAATATGGCGTTAGTACTGAAAAACAAACAAATCAAAGGGGCTTTCACGCCCCTTCTTTGCTTTCCAACCCAAAACGCATTTAAACGCCCTACAATCAATTAAAAAACCATCGGATATATCAACATACCAAC
>JBDKHK010000165.1:0-14747 GCA_039797705.1 Bacteroidota bacterium | reverse complement strand
AAATAAAATGAAAAAAGTATTACCAATTATTATGTTTGTATTCATTACAAATTCAATTGCAAAAGCAGAAACGAACACAGCACAAACAAAAGAACTATTAAAAAATTTCTGTGGATGTTTTGAAGTAGAATTCAAATACAAAGAAACATTTTCACCGTTAAAAGATTACAAACTAAAAGAAACGTATAACAATGAAGCATTAGAATGGGTTTCGTACGAACCGCAACAAGACGGTTCCATAAAAATGCAGCATATCTTAATTGTGGACAATGATATGATTGTTAAACATTGGAGAGAAGACTGGTCTTATGAAAATAAAGATTTGTATAAATATGATAAAGATTACCACTGGACGAAAACAAGTCTAAATCCTGAAAAAGTAAAAGGAACATGGACACAAAAAGTATATGAAGTAGATGATAGACCACAATACGAAGGCAATGCTACATTCGCCTATTTTGACGATAAAATATTATGGCAATCTACCGTAGATGCACCGCTTCCGCGCCGAGAATATTCAAAAAGAAACGATTACAATGTATTGAACAGAGGCAATCGCTTATACATTTCACCTACTGGATATTTACATGAACAAGACAATAAAAAAATAAAAAGAACCACCAATATTTCCGATACTATAGTGGCTGAAGAGAAAGGATACAATACTTATAAAAAAGTAGAAGAAAGTAAATGTCAAATAGGAATTAACTGGTGGGAAAAAAATAAAATTTTCTGGATGGATGTTCGTTCAGTATGGGATGAACTGTTGCCTTCTTTGAATGATTTAACTATTCAACACACAGTAGAAGATAAAAAATTACACGAGCGATTGTTTGCGATGAATCAAGAATTTATCGAAGCTAAAAAATACGACTCAAAGAAAGCAAAAGAAGCTATTCTGGCGGCTATCAAAAAACACTTGGTTACTAAATAAACCTGTTTAGAAAAACAACATGTTAAAATATATCATTACACTGTTTGTAATAACAGTTGAGCTAACCCTTTATGCCCAAACAGTTGATTCGTTAGTAAACAATAGCTTAATAGAAGAGATTGTTATAACTGCTACTAAGACCGAAACTAAGATTGAAAATAGCACGGTGCCATTAAGTGTAATAATAAAAAAATACATCAAAGCATCTGGAACTATCAAACTTAGTGATTTGCTACAAGAACAAACAGGCATACAACTCAGCACATTCTTGGGCACAGGCGTACAACTGCAAGGTTTATCATCAGAATATACATTGATTCTGATAAACGGAGAACCGGTCATCGGTAAAAACACAGGCGTGGTGGACTTATCGAGAATTGTTATCGGAAATATTAAACGGGTAGAAATAGTAAAAGGACCAGCTTCCTGTTTGTACGGCAGTGATGCAATGGGCGGTGTAATCAATATCATTACGGAAGATGCCGGCAAATTGAAAAATACCTTAGATTTTTCCATCCAATACAAAACCCCTGCTATTCTTACTACTTCTTTGTTTGGAGCCGTAAACAAAAATAAAATTAGTTTTGAAAATACTATTGTACATAATTTTTCCAATGGATACCAAACAAATAAATCCACGATACATAAAGAAGGTATTCCATATAATGATTTTACACTTGCAAATAAAATTACGGTGAGAGTCAATGAATACTGGCAGACTGGAATTGGATTTAAATATTATTTCTCAAAATTAAATAACCAAGATACTTATACCAACAATAATGACAGCTTAATTGTGGCAAAGCAAATTGACAAAATTCATGAATTTAATTTTTCACCTTTTGTAAAATTTTCTAAAAAAAATCATGTACTAAATATCCGAAATTACAATTCATTCTATAAAAGCACCACTGGTATTTTTGGTAATAATTTAGACACCGATTTGTTTGACGACAGTTACAAACAATTATTCAATAAGATAGAAGCGCAATACGATTTTACTAAAAAAGGACATTTATTTACGGCAGGCGTAGGCGGTTTTTATAACTTAGTAAAATCGAATCGAAATATTAATAAAATTACGCAACATCAGGAATATATTTTCCTGCAATATCAATATGAATGGAAGAACAGAATTATTGTAAATGTCGGCAATCGCATTGATTTTCCGAGTGATTTCAAGATACAATGGTTCAGTCCGAAAGCATCCGCACGGTTTAATATCAATAAATATTTTGCCATAAAAATATCTGGCGGTCGCGGTTACAAAGCTCCTGATATTCGTCAGCAGTATTTAAATTTCACCAATTTGCTAATAGGTTATTCTGTATTCGGCGCTAATGTTGCGGTAGAAAAATTAGAAGAACTCGAAACGTTGGGACAAATTCAATCGTACAGTATTCCAAAAGAAAGAATTAAAAATTTATTGCCCGAAACCTCATGGTCGGCAAATGCGGAAGTAGAAATTAAACCTATACCGGGCAAACTGACCATGAATGTCAATTATTTCAGAAACCAAATCAGCCATTTAATAGATGCCATGCCAACAGCCATGAAAACAAACAACGCACTTATTTATACTTATTATAATTTGAATAAAGTATATACACAAGGCGTAGAAGCAAATATCAGCTATCAAATTATTAAAGACCTAAATGTATCGGCAGGTTACAATTTTGTAGAGGCGAAAGATTATGAAGTATTGAAAAAAATATCAGACGGAAAGGTGTTTCGCCGCGACCCAAATACGCTGGAAACAGAGCGTGTTTCCAAAAAAGATTATGGCGGCTTATTCGACAGAAGTAAACATTCGTTCAATGTAAAAGTATTTTATGAAAACAAAAAATATGGTTTCAATACGTATCTGCGGGTGATATACAAAGGCAAGTATGGCTGGGCTGATACGAATGGAAATGAAATTTTAGATGTAGCATCCGAATATGCAAAAGGATATACATTGATGAATTTCTCGTTTACTAAATCGATTAAAAACAAATATCATTTTACGGTAGGCTTGGACAATATGCTCAATGTAAAACAACCAAAATATATTCCGGCGATGAACGGTATTACAGGTATCATCGGATTTTCAGTAAATTTTTTAAACACTCAATAAACAACAATCACTTATGAAAAAATTAGTATTTATCGTATTAGCAATGGCAACAATAATTAGTTGTACGAAAGAAAAAGAAACAGAGTCAAATCCATTAATGGCAAATTTAAAAAATGATATCAATGCTATGCACTCAAATTATCAATATTTTAGTTTTGCTACAGGTGATACTGTTCCGTTTTCAGATTCATTGACCACCAATTGGGATGTTGCATTTAAAGGAACATCTGTCATATTTAATAGTGGTATAAGTGGTATTGGAAATGCAGGCGTTATCATTATGGATACGTTGTTTTCAGAAGTAACCATAGCACCAGAAGCTGGTTATGCGCAAGACAATGCTACATCAAAAGCAATTCCAACAGGTGGAGGAAATGGTTGGTATTCTTATGCTGGTCCTCCGTCTCATTTAATTTCGCCGATAGCAGGAAAGGTATTTGTGGTACGAACGGCAAAAGGAAAGTATGCAAAATTCGAATTTATTAA
Source organism: Bacteroidota bacterium (assembly GCA_039797705.1). Lineage (GTDB taxonomy): Bacteria > Bacteroidota > Bacteroidia > Chitinophagales > JADIYW01 > JADJSS01. Next base: position 11,211 of record JBDKHK010000165.1, on the reverse strand, counting down.
CTATTATAAAGGTGCACCAGCTTTACCAGATGGTTTGACGGATGTATCCGGGTACTATACTATCCGCTATATTTATCAGCCAGATGGTAGTACTAAACTACAATAATAGATAAGTAACCATAATACTATACTAACCATTCATGTTTAGAACAGTCTAAATGTGAATGGTTTTTCTGTTTTAATAATTCACATTATATTAGCAGAATATTCTTATATGACAAGCTTGGGGTTTATAGAAACGATAAAAGTAGTGCAGGGAAATATGTTGCTAAAAAAATTGCACATAAATCGTTTATATGAAAGTTTGAAATTAATTGATATTCATTTTTCTAAAGAGCAAATTGAAGCTCAACTTTTCCATTTATTTAAAATACAACTGGATAAAACAACAATTAATAGTTTTGTTTTTAGAATAGAAATTCATAAAAAACCACTCACTGAAAATGAATTGGATTGGCATATTTCTACTAGATTTTTAGAAAATGAAAAATTTATTCTAAATGATAAAGGATTAAAAATTACCGTTTATAAAAACCAGAAAAAGGAAATAAATAAATATGCTAATACTAAAAATACCAATAGAACCATCTATACTAATGCCTTGCAATTTGCACACGAAAACGGATTGGAGGATGCAATAATTTTGAATGAAAATAATTTTGTTGCAGATACTTCTATATACAATATTTTTATAATAAAAAACAATATTATATATACGCCTCCATTAAGTGACGCTCCCGTTGCCGGCACTATGCGTTCTTTTTTATTAAATCATTTACCAAATTTAAAAATAATAGAAAAATCTATTTCATTTCAAGATTTGCAAGATGCAGATGAGCTCTTTTTAACCAATGCAATAAGAGGTATTCGATGGGTGGAGTATTTTAATCAAAAAAAATATAGAAATAAACATACCCAAAAACTGTTTGAAGTTTTTAATGAACAAATAAAAATCTAATTCAAGATTGGATCTTCGGGGAGTGTGGCTATCAGTTTATTTTTGCCACCCATTTTCACCAATACATCGTGCCACATATATTCGCTCATTTTAAATATTTCAGGATAATTTTTTGCTATAATCCAACTATTTTCCTGCATTTCTTCTTCTAATTGTCCTGCGCCCCAGCCTGCATAGCCTGCAAAGAATCGAATATTTTGCGGCATAATTTTCTTCTCTTTCACCAATGCTTTTAATTGGTCAAAATTTCCATTCCAATATAAATTATCTTTTATGTGAAAGGAGTTTTCGATTAATTCACCATAAGAGTGAATAAAATTCATTCTGTCCATTCCTATGGGTCCGCCATAATGCACCGTACCTTGAAAGGATGGAAAATTAGGTATCATCTCATTTACTTTAAAAATGGAGGGACGGCTTAACACCAATCCTAAAGTTCCTTCATTATCGTGCTCGCATATTAGCACAACCGATCTTTTAAAGCTTGGGTCTTTCATATAAGGTTCGGCTACTAATAAATCTCCTTTTTCAAATTTATATTCCTTATTCATTAAAATCTATTTATAATGGAGTTAATAAATTTTGTTGCAATCAATCTGTCGTATCGTTCGCCAAATGGAGTATAATACAACAAAATAGTATAGTCATTTTCGGTATCCATATAATATCCTTCTGTTATAAATGGATTTATAGAATTATCCTGATTATTTTTTAAAACATACATATAGTTATACAATCCTTGTTTTAGTTGAATGTCTGTGGTATAACTTTTATCCAAAGCATCATAATGTAATATAGATGTAGAATCGCATTTCCAATCATTAAAAGCACCTATTACATAAAAATTTCCATTGGACACCTGGCTGCCTAAGTCAAAATTAAAATGAACATTTGCATAATCTGCTCCAGTGTTATAATAAGGATTGTCTAAATTATCTATATAGTATTGACCATTCAAATCCTTTATCATCATGTATTTGTCGCTTTGTGTCGGTTTGTCATATAATAAATAAACATCATTTTCCTTATCTCTGATATCAAATGCTCTGATGTTTTGACCGCGGAATCGTAAAGAACGTAAATCAAAATACCTAAATTCTCTGCCGGCTGTTGCAAATATGAGTTTTCCATTTAAGTCAAAATTAAGTTCATTCATACCAATAAACTGCGGTTTAACGTTTAATTTGGCATTGTCCCATCGGTAGTTTTGCAGCACAGTAGCATTTATTTCTGTGGTAGGATTATTGATATTAAAACCTTTATAATTTACTTTAAAAATCACTTCTTGGTATTGATTGCGTGCTGATAAATTTCTTGGATATACTACATTAGCATCTATTATTACTTTGGATTCGGCCACCATGAAACGCTTTATAAATATAGGATTTTCTTTGTTTTGTTCATAAACAATCAATACATAATTTCCCGAACGATTGACTTGCATATCATTATTTGGAAATTCTAATTTATAATGTATATATGGTATAATGGCTCCATTGGAATAATCATAATCATTAATATTTGCTTCGGTAAATCCATTAATATATTCCATTACATTCATAGTGGTTGGTGTCCAATCGCTGTGACATTGAACTACGGTATAATAGTAATTTTTTGGACTGGCAGATAAATCGTCAAAATGCAATTCCAATGTTTCATTTTGTCCCATATTTAAAATCGGCATTGCCATATCTGAGCCTTTGGGAAATAACTGTACTGTTTTTATATTGGGTGAATAAATTGTATTTTCATAAACCAATGCTTGGCAAGTAAAACTTACCAACGAAAAATATATAAATGCAATAAAACCGACTCGAAACATAATTCAATTAACAACAAATATCCGACCAAAGTTCTAAAATAGTTAACTTTGACAATAGAATAACATAACTCTTTCAATTTGTATGAATTTTTTCATAAAAGTATTGATACCCAAAGCTGATTTTTCTGTTAAACATACAGATGGAATGATGTTGATGGGTTCTTGTTTTACTGAAAACATTGGGCAGTATCTGCAACAGTTTCAATTTAATGTAAATATCAATCCATTTGGAATTATTTACAATCCCATTTCTTTGTTTAATAATTTAAATAACATCCTTCAACATAAAAAATACACCGAGCAAGATTTATTATTTCACAACGAGCTATATCTTTCCTTGGATCATCATGGCTCATTTTCGAATACTAAAAGTGAAATTGTTTTAGAAAATATCAATGAGTCGATTGAAAAAGCACACGATGATTTTAATAAATCACAATATCTTATTTTTACTTTAGGAACAGCTTTTACTTACACACATCAGATACAAAATAGGGTGGTGGCAAATTGTCATAAAATACCAAATAATGCATTTAATAAAGCAATACTTTCTGTTGAGGAAATAAAAAATGCATACAAATTAATTCACAATCATCTAAATAATAAAACAATTTTATTTACGGTTTCTCCGGTTCGGCATTGGCGAGATGGTGCTATAGAAAATCAGCGCAGCAAGAGTATTTTAATAGAAAGTATTCATCAGATTATTGCAGAAAATAAAAATTGTCATTATTTTCCTGGGTATGAAATTATGATGGACGAATTACGGGATTATCGCTTTTATGAAGAAGACATGTTGCATCCAAATAAAGTGGCTGTTAAATATATTTGGCAGCGATTTAGTGAAACATATTTTGATGAAAATACTATTTACTTAAATCATAGAATTCAAAAAATACAACATTTATTGCAACACAGAATAAAGCACACCGACACTAATGAACATCATGATTTTAAAATACGAATTCAAAAAAGTATCGACGAATTTAAAAATGACTATCCTAATTTAGTTGTAAATTTTTGATTTTCTAACATTACCGGAAATTCTATTTGAAATTTAAAATTCCACGCATTTAATAAAGTAATTTGAAATTTTCCGTTTAATAGCTCAATGACCGATTGAATAGATTTAATGTCTGCATTATTCAAATCTATATTATTCCCGGTGTATTGTATGCGTATTTGTGCTTCGTTGATAGAGGCAATTACATAAATACTCAATGAAATTTGTATGGGTTTGTGTTCAGAAAAATAGTGTAATAATTTTTTTAGAACATCGTACATCATTTGCTGGGAAACAAAAGAAAGGTTGTTTGGAATATTAAAATTTGAAGTAAATGTAATTTCAGTTTCGTGATATTTATATGCATCTAACAAGTCTTTTAACGCTACTTGCAAACCAAATTTCTTTAAAGTAGGTGGCAATAAAATATGAGAGAATTGCCTAATGTTATTGCAAATCATATCAATTTCATTGGTAATAATATTTAGTTCCTTTTTTTCAATTTCATTGTTTGGTTTAAAAGAAGAAATTCTCATTTTTATGGCAGACATCATAATTCCTATACCGTCGTGCAATTCACGCCCCACTCTCATTCGTTCATTTTGCTGTCCTTCAATCAATGAGAAATTATTATATGCATTAATAAAATTCATTTCTTTTTTCATTTTATTATTATTGCGTATAATTTTTAAAACACTAAAAACTACAGAAATACAAATGATAGTGGCAATAATAAAAGCATTGCTATAAGTGTATATTTGTCCAAAATACACTCCAAAAAATCCGCTTCCAAATTCCGGTTGCGGATAAAATAAAAAGAAAGAAATTGACACAAAATAAAGCAAACTGAATAATACAATTGAACGATCATTCGTATTGAAATAAACAAAAATAAATGTAATTAATACAGTACTAATACAGACAATGGCAAAAATATTTTGAATGACAATAAATGTATATTGTGCTCTGTAACTTAATAATCTGACAATTAAAGAAACTAAAATCAGTATAATTCCAAAATAAATGAAAGTACGTAACACCTTTTGAAGTTTTGGAATTTCGATGCGCTTTTGTAGAAAGCCACGCAGGAATAAAATAGAAGAAATTAAATATACAGAGAGCATTATTTTCTTTATAAAAATATCTAAAGTTGGATAATCCGGCCATAGCAATTCATATCCGAGATTGTTCTTTATAAAGAGATAGACAACACCCGATATAAAATATAATAAGTAATAAAAGTAATTCCGAACTTTTAGCATGATAGTTAGTAGCAAGCAAATAAATGTGTATAAGATAAGAATACCATAAAATACGCCTCGTGTCATTTCTAAAGCTTCTGTTCTGGTTATTTTAGCATCTTTTTTCCAAACTAATACATCTGGTCCAAAGAAATTATGCAATTCATTTTTATGAATTTTAAACAAAATAATAGAAGTTTGATAGGGCAGGAGCGTAAAGGGAAAAATAGCATTTCTATCATAATAAATTCGTTGACTAAAATTTTTTGAATTAAATTGATAGAATTTTATTTTTTTATGATTTTGTAATTGAGTAATTATAATTTTATCTATCTGTTGCAATGGAATTTCTAATAATATATCTTGAATTGTATCAATGTTGTTTTTTATAATTAATTGATATTCCAATGTATCATTATCTTCTCTTATTATTGTCATTTGTTGAGAAGCTGGCACACAGCGCATTTTTTTTGTAACATTAAAAGTGTCAGTATTTGCTGATATTGCAGAAGAATAACAACGAAAGAGCAAAATGAATAATATGTAATATTTTATGCTCAACAAATGTCCTTTAAGTTCATAATTAAATGTATTGTAGTGCCGCTATTAATATTCGACATAATATAGAAATGTCCATTTAAACCAATCATTCTTGATTCAATATTCATCAATCCAATTCCTTTGTCTTTGTTTTCCATTCCATCAAAACCAACGCCATCATCTATAAGTTTTATTTGTAATGTATTAGCATCTTTAATCGCAGTGATAGTTATTTTAGATGCATTAGAATGTTTTAATGCATTATTAGACAATTCTTGGAAAATGCGATATAGATTTACATTTGCAAAAGCTGAAAGGTTGAAATTATCTCGAATACCTTCAAAATTATATTCCACTTTAAATTGTTGATATAATTTATCGGTTGCAGTAGTAATCAGTTCTATCAGTTTCATCAGTTGCATATCTGGGGCAACATAATTACTTGTAATATCTTGTATGTCTGATAGCACTTTGTCGGTTTCAGTTATAACAGCAGATAGCACATTTTTATCATCTTTTTCAGGGGTAAACTTATTTAATTTTGTTCTTAAATTTTTAATATCTTTATAAATATTCAAATTCATTTCGTTCGTTATTTTCTCCCGTTCTTCTTCCTGCCCAATAATAAATGTATTTAAATTTCTTTTTTGATAAAATTCAAGTCTTTTAAAAGATAAATCATTTTGACGAATTAGGATATGATAATTATTTGCAATAAAAACAGTTACAATAAACATTTCAAACAAGCAAATGATATAGTTTAGATGTGGTAAAAATAAATTACTTTCCACCAAACGAATATTGTCTAATCTATTTAACCATTGTACTGCAATAAAATCATTATTGATAAAAAGTGTCCAATTAAAAATATGCAATAACATGCCCACACACACCCAAATAAATTCTTTTCTTTTGGATTCGATATAAGAATTGATACCAAGAAGCATCACAAAAATACCATACGTAATAAACAATACGCTGATGATCAAATAATAATAATTTTCGGGTAAATATCCCGTCGAAAGATTGTATAGCTTTATCAATACAATCATTCCAAATAAAGCAGCAATAATCAAAAAAATATAAAGTATATTTTTAGTATAATTTCTTAATTGAATGGAAAAAAATGAACGTATAAATAAAATATGAGCCGTCAAATATCCAATCACTACTATTGCTGTTATATTGTTTTGTATAAATGAAGAATAAAACCATATAAATTGATAGCCTGTGCCATTGTATTCCATTATTAAAAACAAGAGAAATACATTGATGATTATATATATAAGGAAAAACTTACTCTTGCTAAAAATATAAATACTGATGAGCAACAACAAGAACATAAAAAACACCCCATAAAAAATTCCGTTAAAAAAATAGTCGTGATTAGTGGTTTTTATAAATGAATTTTCCGTTGCAATATTGATTCTGTAATTTAATAAATGCTGAAAAGAATTATATACAATTACCTTTATTTCTTTAGATTCATTATTATTTATAAATATAGGATATACAGCGTTGATATGTTTAAATTTACGTTTAGAAAACGGAATTTTATCTCCCAATATAAGGCTATCCATTTGTTCATATATGACAATTTTATCAATAGTAGGATTAATGATACTCAAATAAAATTGTTGGTTTTTTCCAGTTTGATTATAGAATTTTAAATAAAAAATAGTGGAAGGTTGCAGGGTGTTATTTTTGATTTCCAGAGCATTAAAAATATCTTTCTGTTTAAAGGATTTATTCATGTAAATACTTTCAGCATAAGAGAAATTTACAGTACTGAATACTAATAATATTAAACCATATTGCCGAATGATTTTTTTCATAAATCCTTTAAAGTAGCTTGCAATTTATTAGTCATTTTTTTCACCACTTCATGGTAAGAATGGTCTATCATTTCAAAGAAATCTTGAATAGAAAATTCTCCATTATACGTTACCGTATTCCACATTTTTTTATTCATGTGATAACCAGGTTGCACGCTATCATAGCGTTCGCGGAGTTCAAGTGCATAGTCGGGATTGCATTTGAGGTTTACAGAAATTGTTTCATCATTAATATTGGTTAATAAAAATATTTTCCCCATTACTTTAAACACTAACGTTTCCTCATCAAAAGGAAATTCTTCTGTCACGCCTTTTTTAATTAAACAATATTGCCTGATTTCATCTATATCCATTTGTCTATTATAAAAAAATTAAACAAGTATATTATGTATGTTTGATGCCTTATGTGTAATTTCAAGTTTTAAAAATAACACAATAAATGATAAACAAGGAAACAGTTCATAATATAGCTCAAAATATTGCCAATAAATATGATATTTTATTAAATTCTTTTAATGAAATTACGCTAACTGCACAAGTGTATTTTGAAAACCAACAGTACCAAGATTTATTTACACGACAGCAAGAGCGATATAGATTATATGGTAAATTTGTAAAAGAAGTATTGCAAGAAACACAATTAATTTTAGTAGAAGATTTATATAATGTTGAATACTGGAAATTAATCAAAATTGAGTTTTCAGCAATTATCGAAACCAAACCACACAAACGAAATTCAGAAACATTTTTTAATTCTATTACCCGAAAAGTATTTGTAAACAAAAGTTTTAATTCTGATTATGAATTCTTTGATTACAATGATTATAAACCCGTTGCCAATGCTGAGGAAAAAATATTTGATGTTATAGAATGTTCTCATTTTTCAAAAATTGCTATAAAACAGGTACTAAAATATTTTAAATTCAATGTTCCTTATGAAGATTTAGAAAGAGATGCCCAACGTATTTTTGATGAAATAGCCCCAATTATCATTTATCAAAAAGCAAATTTATATTTAGAAAGAATCGAAGTGTTAAAACCCGTTTTTTATCGAAACCGTGGAGCATTTTTGATAGGAAGATTGTTTTATAAAAATTGGTCGATGCCTTTTGCGATTCCATTGTTAAACGAAGAAAATGGCATTTTTGTAGATTCAATTATTTATAGTGCCGCAGAAATTAGTATCGTTTTTAGTTTTACTCGTGCCTCTTTTTTCGTTTATACTAAATTTCCTGCCTTGCTAATTGATTATATGAAAGGACTGTTGCCACACAAATCAGTAGGAGAGTTGTATGATTCTATTGGATATTACCGGCATGGAAAAACCATTTTATATAGAGATTTAATGAATTATATCTATAACCATGAAGATAAATTTATTGTAGCTCCAGGTATTAAAGGAATGGTGATGGCTGTTTTTACTTTAAAATATTACAATTTAGTATTTAAAATAATCCGCGATAAATTTGAAGCACCTAAAAATTGCACCAGAGAATTTGTCATTAAAAAATACGAAGAAGTAGAAATTAACGATAGGGTAGGACGTATGGCGTATGCCCATTTATTTGAAAACCTACAATTTCCACGAAATTTATTCACGCACGAACTAATACGGGAACTTTTAGATACTTGTAAAGAAAGTGTAGAATTTAAAGGCGACATCGTTTTGATAAAACATGTTTACATAGAACGAAAAATGACTCCGTTGAATTTATACCTTCAAAATGAAAAAAATCCTATCAACCTCTGCCGTGTTATTTTGGATTATGGATTTTGTGTAAAAGAATTAGCAGCTGCAAATATTTTTCCAGGAGATTTATTATTAAAAAACTTTGGAGTCACCAGGCATGGCAGGGTTATTTTTTATGATTATGATGAAATAGCCAAATTAACCGAATTGCGATTCCGGCGATTGCCACAGCCCGACGATGAGGACGAAATGCGCTGCAACACAGACATCATCACCGCCGAACCAAACGATATTTTTCCCGAAGAATTTAAAGCATTTATGGCACCCGATGGACCAATTGGCGAAATTTTCTTAGCCGAACATCACGAAATATTTGACCCAAAATATTGGAGAAATATTCAAAAAGCCATCAAAGCGGGCGAATACCTTAAGTTTTATGCTTACGACCAACATAATAGATTTAATAGGGATTAAATTTTTATGTTTTTAAAATACCAAATTAAAAATTGAAATGCAATATTTATGTTCAAACATAAAGGAAACCATAGAACCTTAAAGCATAATTTAGGAATAGCTTCTTTACTTTCCTTTGTTGCAGGAATTGTAAATGTTTCTGGCTTTTTAACAGTACAACGATTAACAACAAATGTAACCGGACATTTTGCATTTATAGTAGAGGAATTTTTAAAACTCCATTTCTGGCAAGGATTTGTTTATTTTCTGTACATATTTTTCTTTTTTTTAGGCTCATTTGTATCCAGTTTTATTGTGGAAACGGCATCGCTGAAAAGTGATAGATTTATCTATATTATTCCTGCAATTATCGAAAGTATTATACTATTAGTTTTAGCAATATTGGGTCAATTTATTGTACCACAATATCCAAATATTCTAGCTTGTTCATTACTTTTTGCAATGGGTTTGCAAAATTCTTTGGTGACGACCATTTCTAACGCAACAGTTCGGACAACCCACTTAACAGGATTATTTACAGACTTAGGAATAGAACTCTCACAATTGTTTTTTTACAAACATAAAGACCAAAGAAGTAAATTACATTCTTCTATCAAATTACGATTAACAATAATAATATTTTTCTTCTTAGGCGGACTCTTAGGCGGTATTTTATATTCTAGTATAAAACTATTTGTATTAGCAATAGCAGCATTTATATTAATTGCCGGCACTATATATGATGATTTGATATTAAAATTAAAAATACAAGCCATAAAAGAAGCAAAAAACATGAAGCGTTTTTTACCACTTGACTAATTTTCCATCTATTTTAAAAAACTTTTAAATGCATATTGATATTCAACCCATTTTAGAAACGGAAAGCGTTATTCTTTATCCACTACAAGAAAATGATTTTGATGATTTGTATAATGCAGCAGCTGACCCTAAAATATGGGAACAACATCCCAATAAAAATAGATGGCAAAAAGAAATATTTAAAATATTTTTTGAAGGCGCCTTACAAAGTAAAGGTGCTTTTAAAATAGTAGATAAAATAACGGATAAAGCTATAGGAAGCACTCGGTTTTATGATTTCCATCCTGAAGAGGATAGTATTTATATTGGATATACATTTTATGCTGTAAAATATTGGGGAAAAGGAATAAATCATTCCGTTAAAAAAATTATGTTGGATTATATTTTTCAATTTATATCAAAAGTATATTTTCATATTGGCGCTGAAAATTATCGCTCACAAATTTCCATAACACGTTTAGGAGCAAAAAAAATTGACGAACAAGAAGTGACCTATTTTGGAGAAGCACCCAAGCTAAACTTTGTTTTTGAAATCAATAAAGAAAGATGGGAAGAGATAAAACATAAAAAAACCTTAAGTTGAAATAAGTGTATAAGCTGTTTTCAATTAAAGTAAAACCAATAACTAATAACGTTTTGGGGTTGTGAAGTGGCTGATTTTCAGCACAAATATTCATTTGAAAAACTGAACTTGAACCTTGTACTAAACTGTCAAAGAAGCACCGAACCCGCCATTTTGCCAAACAGTAATTATACTTACGCCTTTCTTTTAAAGTTTATATGTTGTTATAAATTGTCGCCAATTCTGTTTTAATTTGTCTAAAAGTTAAGTCGGCTTTTAACTCTCTAT
>JBDKHK010000164.1:0-7346 GCA_039797705.1 Bacteroidota bacterium | reverse complement strand
TGCTGGACTTACGTTTATGCTTGCTCCGCTTGTGGCATTGCTCCAAGTATAAGTTGTGGCTCCAGTTGCTGTCAGCGTTACTAAATCTCCAGAACAACTGTTGGGAGAATTTACCATTATGCTTGGCTTATTTTTTAAGATTATATTGATAAATGCTACCCCTTGAGTGGTACATCCATTGGCTGTTCCTGATAAATTAACTGTCATATTTCCATTCGGTATAAAAACTAATGTTTTTCCTGTTGTAGTTCCTGTTTGTGCAGAAGTCCAGGTGTAGTTATCGGCTCCGTCTGCTGTTAAGGTGATATTTTCTCCTTCACATACATTGCCTCCACTTGGGTTTGATAGTATTGTTAAACTTGGTGTTGTATTCGTCACGGTAACAATGGAGGTTGCGGTATTACTACATCCATCCTTTGTTCCGGTTACAGTATAGTTCGTTGTAGTCGATGGGTTTACATTGATACTGATGCTACTTGCACCCGTATTCCAGCTGTATGTTGTCGCACCATTGGCCGTTAATGTTACTTGCGCTCCTGCGCAACTGCTTGGTGAATTTACCGTTACTGTTGGTTTATTTTTTACTCGGATAATTTTTTCATGCGCTACGCTTGCATTGCCTGATTTATAGGCGATTAAACTTATGGTGAAATTTCCTGCGGTATTAAATATTGGATTTATAGTAGTCATAGAAGTAGCAGTACTGGGAGTGCCTCCTGGTATTATCCACCTCACAGAATCTGGATTGCCGGCACTTGCGGTGGAAGTGTTGGTAAATATCAGGCTGCTCCCGATACATACCGTGGAATCACTTGATGTGAAACTTGCTGTAGCGGTTGGAGAATTATTACAAGTTGCTGGCAAACTAAAATTCACTGTTTGGTCATTAATTCTATTAGAAGAACCTTGTTTAGCATTAACACCCATTCCTCTTCTTGCAAAGGCTGCCCATATTTCACATTTATCAGCATACCCATACAATATTGAGTCTGCTTTTAAAATAGCATTTCTTGCATCAATAAAGCCTGGGCTACAAGGTTGTTGTTTTAACCCTTCTATCACTAATTTAATTGCTCTATTATTTCCTCCTGTTCCATTATACAAATCATTGCTATATCCGTATTTATCTACTAAATTCCAATACATATCCCATAAGGTAACCGCCCATACTTCTCCAATATCGTGAACTTCATCTACTGTGGTACCAAGAGCTGCATACGTTAGAGGATTGATAGACATATCGTAAGAATATGGATAATTTCTAATACCACCTCCGCTTGGGGTTTTTCCATCCACATAGTTTCCAACTCCTCTTGCTGTATTTTTGTTATCAGATGCTTTTTTTGTTAAGGCTAAAGCAAAAAAATCACTCCAACCTTCCCCTCCTTGTTCTGCATTGGTTAAACAGCTAGAAGTGCCACCTGCACCAGTGTTAATACCCGTTAAGCGATTAGAGATACCGTGACCATACTCGTGGGCAACAATTCCATTATCTAAAGATCCGTCATAATCTATGCAATCATTAGTTGATTGGCGAAACATCGTTACGGTGGCAGTATTAATATTATTTCTTAATTTTTCACCATCGGCATACGTAACAAATACTGCTGGAATGGTTACTAAATTTGCAAAATTACCACTTGCCATATTGGACAATGAGTCTTCTGCTGATTGTCTATTTATAATTATAACTCCAATGGCGCCTGCCAGTTGTGCATTGTATATTTTTTCAGAAAATTGACAATCTCCTCTATCAATTAGAGCAATTTTTCCTGCAATGGAAGATGCATTTGTAACGGCATCACATACATATTCTGGAGGGGTGCTGTTTGAAAGTGCATTGGCTACTGCTCCGGTTATATTATAGGAACATGGCCCCCAATCGCTTTGAGATCCATTATAAATATCTCCGGCAATTCCGGCAGGTGAATTATAAGTTACTGTAGGCGGTGGAGTACTAGACCACATAAACATCTGCATTCTGCTACGATTGGAATTTGTATTTACTCCATCGGGATATGTTACAAAATTGGCGTTTCCCTTCAAAACGTTTCCGTATTTATCTTTTGAACCATCTTGTGCTTCTGCCCATACAAAATCATTTCCGCCGGGTACTCCTGTATAGTTTTTAGCTTGAAAATTTCTATTGGATTCTGTAAATCCCATTTTATAAAAAATATCATGCATGATGTTGTTCATATAAAACAATTGGGTGACAACTGCTTTGGAGTTTTCCGAAACATTTAAGTGGGTAGAGAAGTCTATATTATAATCAAAATTTAGGGCTGCTCCACCATCTGGAGAAGAATTAGCATCTGGAGAATTGTTTCCGTCTTTATCGGTATAGGCATATACATTATTTCCACGAGTAATGGTATAATCTGGGTTTATATCACCGTTTGTATCGTGCCATCCGTAAGGAGATGCAATGATGTCTGCAGGATCGGTGAGTAGTTGGCGGCTTCCATATATGGGAGATTCAATAGTAAAAGGATATACTCTATAGGAGGCATTTGCGGTAATTTCTTCTGTACTGTTGTTAGCACCATACGGCATCGCAGTCGCATCATCTATAATTCTATAATGATGTTCTTTGGTGTTTTCATGAGATTCCAAATATTTTTCGAAACCGAAACTACAGTGTATAACATGGTCAAATTTATTAATAAGACTTCCATCATTAGCATCTATATCTATGATCCAGAAATTATTTTCATCTAAAGAATGGAGCTGTATTTCCCAACCTAGTTTTACTTTATCTTGCTGGTCTCTCACGAATAAAAGTTCTGCTGTGATTTCATCATTACTCCATCCTTCTACCGGTTTGAAAGTGTATAGATTGGGATTTTTATCTTTTTGTTGTAATTCAATTTTACCAAAAGTGGTGATATCAACATACGAAGCAGCTCGGGCAACAGCATCTTTGGCAGAAATTTTTGCAATAGGAGTTGGTGCTTGTTTTTTTAAATCAAAGACGCCACTATTGGTATAATTTATTACTTTCCCATTTATAATATGAACGGCAACCATTCCGCTTTTCAGGGGTAATCCGTAAGCAGTTTGTTGAAACCAAACCCTATTTACATTACTAAATTCATCATAATAATCGGTCAATACAATTAAATCTTTAATATCTTGAGAAGATATGTTAAGTTCTTTTTGGTTTTTTGAAAGATAGTCAACTGCAACTTTTTGTTTGCTCACGGCAAAAACAAAGAGCATAGAAATGACTAACAAAGTTGTTAATGTAATTTTTTTTATCATTTCACTTTGGATTTATCCTGTAAAATTAATAAAAAAAATGCATCTTAAGAAGTGTGTATTTGAATAAATACATTACACAACATACTCATAATCAATTTAAACATACAAAATCACACCACTACATTAATAATTCGCCCTACTACTACAATACATTTTTTGGGTGCTTTTCCTTCGGTAAATTTCTGAACTCGTTCGTCGGCTAAAACTAATTCTTGTATTTTTTCTTGTGGTAAATCGAGTGAAAATTCAATATTAGCACGATGCTTTCCATTGATTTGGATAGGATAATTAAAAGAAGATTCCACTAAATATTGTTCATCGTGTATTGGAAATGTTGCTTCTACTACAGATGTTTCATTCCCGAGATTTGTCCACAATGTTTCGGCAGTATGCGGTGCAAAGGGTGCAATGAGTTTTACTAACTCTATTAATGTAGCTGTTGAAACTGCTTTAAGTTTCGACAAATCATTTACTGCAATCATAAAAGTAGAAATGCAGGTATTAAATGCTAAACGCTCGATGTCTTCGTTTATTTTTTTAATGGTTTTATGTAAGATTTTTAGCTCATCTTGTGTCGGTTCGATATGGATATTTTTTGCATTTCCTAAATCATCATAAAACAAACGCCAAAATTTGCGAATAAAATTTGATACTCCTGAAATGCCATTGGTGTCCCAAGGTTTGGCGGTGTCTATTGGGCCTAAAAACATTTCGTACATACGGAAGGTATCAGCACCGTATTGCGCCACCATATCATCTGGATTTACTACATTCAAATAACGTTTAGACATTTTTTCTAATTGTACATCCAATGAAATAAATTCATTTCCGTCTTTATCTTGTTCCCAGCTAACATCATTAATATCTATATTTTCAAAACGATTGTCTTCCTTTATTAATTTCTGGAAATTATTTTTAAATAATTTATCATTTTCTGCTAACATGACCGGAATGTGCAATTGAATTTCAATTCCTTTTATTTGTCCTATTTTAGTCAATAAACTTCTACCTCCTATCATCCCTTGATTGACCATTTTTTGAAACGGCTCTTCGGTGCTTACTTTTCCTATATCTTTTAAAAATTTATGCCAAAATCTTGAATACAATAAATGCCCAACGGCATGCTCTGAGCCTCCCACATAAAAGTCCACATTTTTCCAATATTGTTGCGCTGGTTCGCCTACAACTGCTTGCTCATTATGAGGTTCCATATAACGCAAAAAATACCACGAGCTGCCTGCATATCCTGGCATAGTGTCGGTTTCCATGCGAGTATCTTTGCCGTATTGTGTTACCCATTCTGTTGCCGTAGCCAGTGGGCTTTCGCCTGTTCCTGTTGGTTTATAGCTTTCTACTTTAGGAAGTGTTACTGGTAATTTTTCTTCAGCAACCGTATGGATGATTCCGTCTTTATCATAATAAATCGGGAACGGTTCTCCCCAATATCGCTGGCGAGAATAGCCCGCATCGCGCATTTTAAAATTTATTTTTCCGTAACCAATTTCTTGTTCTTCTAATTTTTGAATTAATAATGCTGTAGCTTCTTTATAATTCAATCCGTTGATAAAATCGGAATTTATGTATTTTCCTTCTTTGGTGGCATCTGCATCATTTTCTAAATTTTGTTGAGCATCTGAAATAGGAATAATGGGTAAGTTAAATTTTTTCGCAAACAAATAATCGCGCGAATCGCCGGAGGGTACTGCCATTACTGCTCCTGTTCCATATCCTGCCAACACATAATCTGCAATATACACTGGCACTTCTTGTTGGGTAAATGGATGCAATACATACGCTCCTGTAAATTGACCGCTTACTATTTTTTCTGACTGGCGTTCTATATCCGATTTGGCAGCACAAATTTTTACATATTGTTCCACTTGTTCTTTGTAATCTGCTGTAGTTATTTGAGCAACTAAATCATGCTCTGGCGCAATAACTAAAAAGGAAACTCCAAAAATCGTATCGACACGTGTTGTAAAAACATCTATTTTTTCTGGGTGATTTTTTATGGCAAAAGATACCATTGCTCCTATTGATTTTCCAATCCAGTTGCGCTGCATATCTTTCATGCTTTCGCTCCAGTCCAATGTTTCCAAGCCTTGTAACAATCGTTCGGCATACGCTGTAATGCGCAAAAACCATTGCGACATTTTTTTCTTCTCGACAGGGTGTCCTCCTCTTTCAGAAACGCCGTTTACGATTTCATCATTTGCCAAAACTGTTCCTAACGCCGGACACCAATTGACGAACGATTCTTTTTGAAATGCCAACCGGTAATCCATCAAAATATCTTGTTGCTCTTTGGCGGAAAAATTATTCCAATCTTCGGCAGAAAATTTTTTTACTTTATCATCGCAAGCAGCTTTGATAGTCCAATTCCCTTGTTCTTTAAAAATATTAATTAACTTATCAATGGATTCCGCTTTTTCGGTTGCTTTATTATACCATGATTTAAACAACTGCAAAAAAATCCATTGGGTGTGTTTGTAGTATTCAGGCTCGCAAGTGCTCACTTGGCGCGACCAATCGTAACTGAATCCAATTTTTTGTAATTGGCTGATATAAGTTTCGATATTTTTTTTTGTAGTGATTTCAGGGTGTTGACCTGTTTGGATGGCATATTGTTCTGCAGGCAAACCGAAAGCATCAAAGCCCATAGGATGCAGCACATTAAAGCCTTTCATGCGTTTGTAACGCGCATAAATATCGGAAAAGATATATCCCAGCGGATGCCCAACATGCAATCCCGCACCACTTGGATACGGAAACATATCTAATACATAATATTTAGGTTTGTTGCTGTTATTCTCTACTTTATAAATATTTTTATCTTGCCATTTTTGGCGAGCTTTATTTTCTATTGCTGAAAAATTGTATTCCATACCTGCAAAAATACAGAAAGCTGTAGGTTTATAAAAATATAAGATTTTATGATTGTGTTAGATATAATTACCACAGAAACACTATGCATTTTACATTCTATCATCATACCACGAGAATCGCAATATAATTATATCAAAAAAAACGCAAGTTTTAACCTATATTTGAAAAATCGGGTATGGCAAAAAAAACTATTTATGATATTGCATTTATCTTGCTTTTAACAAGTGTTTGTCATTTCTTGTTTTCCAAATATGGTTTTAATCCAACGGACGAAGGATTTGTATTGTCTGCTGCCAACAGGGTAATGCATGGGCAAATTCCACACGTGGATTTTTCGTCGGTGCGACCACTTGGATATGCGTATTTGCATATTCCAGAGCTGTTATTTTCCAAAAAATATGTATTGCTGATTTCACGTTTTGTCTTTTGGTTAGAGCAAGTACTTATTGCTTATTTATGGATACGGTGGCTTATAAGAATCACCCATCGTACCATTCCTGTTTTGTATAAATACTCTTTGATAGTAATTTGTTTTATTTTTAATGTACATTATTTTCCTGCTTCCGTTTTGCACACTATTGATGGCTTATTAATGTGTTTGATTGGGTTGAATTTGATTATACGAAAAGACAAATGGCAATATGTAGGATTTATATTTATTGGATTTGCAGCATTGTGCAAACAAAATTACTTAGTGGTTTTGCCTGTTGCTTTATTATTGTTTGGAAGGAGAAATTTATTAATCAATCTAATATTTGGAATTTGTCCAATCTTTATTTATGTAGGAATAATAAGTTTTTTAGGAGGTTATGAAAATCTGAAAATACAATTATTTAGTCATAGTGAAATATTAAATATCGGAATACTTCCATATTTCAATAGCCATTTATTTTGGTCAGGTATTTTATGGATTTTAATTTTATTCGTGATAAAAAATAGAGTCTATAAATTTTTTGTTTTATTGTTTTTATATGCAGTATGTTTCTATTCATTATACACAGGAACGTATCATGAAAAATATGGATTTTTCATATTTGGCAGCACTTTGGGATGTTTGATTATATCCACATTACAAGAAGAAAAAAATATTGTAAAACTCTTATTGATAAATATTGTATTAGCGTGGTGTGTATCTATATCAATTGGATATAATACGCCTGCATTATTTATAGGTGGATGTCTATCAACATTGACAT
>JBDKHK010000163.1:0-28419 GCA_039797705.1 Bacteroidota bacterium | reverse complement strand
AATTGGCGTGAAATCTATTAATGGAATTATACATTGCAGTGGTGGTGCACAAACTAAAATACTTCATTATATTGAAAATTTACACGTTGTAAAAAATAATTTATTTGAGTTACCACCACTTTTTAAAATGATACAAGAAGAAAGTAAAACAGACTGGAAAGAAATGTATCAAGTGTTTAATTGCGGACATAGATTAGAAGTATATTGCGAAGAGAAATTTGCACAAACCATTATTGATATTTCTACTTCTTTTGGTGTAAATGCACAAATAATTGGTTACGTAGAAAATGCTGCACAAAAACAAGTGACCATTAATAGCCAACAAGGAAATTTTCAATATTTCTAATTTAAGGATAGATGGTATAAATGTATGCTTATAACGCGGGAAGAAAAATTTCTGCCAACATACAACGGGCGCTGCCTCCGCCAATAGTTTCTATCGTTGTAATATTTACAGATAGTATATTGGTATGTTGTTTAATTTGCTTTATTTGTTCAATGGTTAAACTATCATAAGCAGTTTGCGAAAGGATTAAAAATGTTTTTCCTTCAGTATTTTGTACTTGCAACATATTTCCTGCAAAAGCCGCCATCTGAGCAAAATTAATATCAATTATTTCATGTCCTGTATTTTTTAAAGAAGTTAAAACGATAGCATGTTCTTGTAAATCTTTTATACTTTCAGAACAAATGACGGCAAAAGTATCTCCAATAGTTAGCATTACATTAGTATGATAAACTAAATGATTTTGTTGGTCAGAACTGGTAAAAGAAATAGGTTGGTATTCTAATTGGTTGCAATAATTTTCAAACAAAATTTTATCTGTTCTCGGGGATAAGCAGGCATACGCTATTTTATTCAAATGATCAAAAATAATGCTGCCCGTTCCTTCCAAAAAAATATGCTCTTTTGTATAAAAAGTTAAATCTATAATAGAGTTGATTTTTAAATGTTTTTTTAATTCGTCTATAATTTCTGGGCGCACTTCTAATCGCCTGTTTTCTGTTAGCATCGGATACAAAAAAACAGTTCCATCTTCGTGCATACTAATCCAATTATTTGGAAAAATAGCATCTGGCTTTTCAGGAAATTTGGTGTCTTGGATAACCAAAACAGCTATTTTATTTTCTCTCAATTTAGCAACATAAGCATCAAATTCCTCCATCGCTTTTGCCTGTATTTTTTCGGAAGAGAGATTGCTTAATTTTTTTTGAAAAGCATTAGATTTTGCCGTTTCCAAATTAAATTGAAAACTCGCAGGGCGAACCATTAGTAAATGATTAGTGTATTGTTTAGCCATCTATTAAAATTACTATTTATTCTACAATCCAAATAATAATCACTATCGTAAAATATTATTTAAGAATAAAATCAAAAATTCAACTTTTTCACTTAAAATTGTGTTTAATTAAAAAAATCAAATTATGTCATTTTCCACAGCAGATTTATTTGATGCGAATGAAGGTAAGGTAAGTGTTGCATTACCTATTTTTCAAACTTATGGATTAAAGAAACAATTTCATGGGCAAATTTATACAGTGAAATGTTTTGAAGATAACACACCCGTAGGCGATACCTTGCGCAATATGAATGGCAAAGGCAAAGTATTAGTGGTGGATGGCGAAGGCTCTTTGCGCTGCGCCTTGCTGGGCGATATGTTGGCAGAAGCAGCTATCAAAAATGAATGGGAAGGGATTATTATAAACGGCTGTGTGCGGGATAGCGCCGTTTTGAACCAAATGCCAATCGGTGTAAAAGCGTTGAATACGAATCCTACTCGATCGGTGAAAAAATTCCCAGGACTAAAGCAAGTAGAAGTACATTTTGCAAATGTCTTTTTTGAACCCGAAGATTATGTTTATGTGGATGAAGATGGAATTTTGTTGAGCGATACTCCTTTGATTTAAAAAATCTAATTACTTAAATTTCAATGCTATCGTCGTAAATTTTTTGGCGATCCTCCATCGTATTAAACAATACCATGGCTGCAATAGCACGAGTAGGACGGCGAAAAGCCATTAATAGCAATATACCTAACGCAATAAAAAAGTGTAAATCATTTTGAGTAATAAAATATAAAACAGCATTGGTAATGGCAGCACCTTCCAGTATTGCCATCTGCGTAATAAAGACACTTCTGAATATATCTAACTTTTCTTTTAACGTACCAACAGACAATGCAGATTTAGTTTTGAAAAAGAAAATAAATCGAGAAGCTAAAACCCCAATAAACCCTATAGCTATACCAAAAATTTCTAATATTTTATTATCTGATTGCGTATCGCTATTACTATCTTTTAATAAGAATCTAAAAACGATTAAGATAATAGCTATTCCTGCGCAAAGAGCCAAATGTATTATTAGTAATGATTTGAAATAAGTTCCAACTGTATTGTTATTTTCCATAAAAATATTTCTAACAAAGAAACAAAATATTTTCTATCTGCTATTACAGAGTTTCACCCAAAAAACGCTATATGAAAGTATTATTTCCTTTTAAACGGATTTTTTCAATATATTTTTTCTTTCTTATAACAGCTTGTCACCCATTTTTATAAAATATCAATGGGAAGGTGCGTTATTTTAAAATGACATAAAATGAAAAAATCGTATTGTTTTGATAAAAATTAAATTGTTTAACTTCTTTCGCTATTGTGCTAAATCTATCTTTGTTGTATATTTATCCTTGATGAAAATAACAATTAGTCAACTTCTTATAGGAGTGCTGTCAATTATGCTGGCTGTTTCTTGCAAAAAAGAAACGGAAACTATAAATTTTGATATTGGATACAATTATTACCCTGATGATTCTGGCTCTTACGTTATTTATAAAATAGACTCTGTTATTTATAATAATTTTGATCCCAACAATCTAAAACGAATTTCATCCTTATATTTAAAAGAAATAATAACAGAAGATTTCATCGATAATTTAGGACGAAATGCAAAAAAAATTGAACGTTACACCACAGATAGCTTAGGACATCCATGGAAGATTGACCGAGTGTGGTATTTTATAAAAAATAAAACCAACGTGGAGCAAGTTGAAGATAATATTAGATACATTAAACTCCTTTTTCCTATGATAGAAAGTAATATTTGGAAAGGAAATAAATATAACCTAACGAATCATTTTCCGTTTACAGATTTAAAATTTACCACCTCTAATTTTGATTGGAACTATAGAGTTACAGGTGTAAATGGAAATTATACGAATGGGAATATTGCTACAGATTCAGTGGTTACTATTTTGCAAGCAGCAGATTCTTCTGATGTACAAAAAGTATATTCTTTAGAGCGATATGCAAGAAATATTGGATTAGTTTATAAAGAACTTTGGCGTTTAGATGCACAGTTAATCGATAATCAAGATTATGAAGAACATGCAGTTTTTGGATTTATTCTAAAGCAATCCGCCATTAAATACGGAAAGGAATAATTTCTTTTTTTGTAAAAAACAAATGGGTGTACAAATTTATTTTAATCATATCAACATTGATAATTTTTACAATTTCATGTAAAAAAAATCAAACTGATACCATTGATTATGATTATGGATATAATTATTTTCCCGATGATTCTGGGCATTATATTATTTACAAAGTAGATTCAGTTTTGTATAATGATTTCAATAAAACGGTAGTATATAGAACCATTTATTTAAAAGAAAAAATAGGAGAGCAGTTTTTGGATAATATGAATAGAAGTGCAAAGAAAATTCTCCGTTATTATTCAGATACTTTAGCTACTGATACCATCTCCACACTTTGGGAATTATATAGTGTGGACTATTTGATAAAAACTCAAATACTTGCAGAAAGAGTTACAGATAATATGCGTTTTATACCAATTGTTTTCCCGAATGACGTAAGCACAAAATGGTTAGGAAATAGATTAATTACCATACCACCGCCATATATATTGGATAAATTAAATTATTTTTTGAAAGATTGGAAATACACTATTTTAAATCGCAATAAATATTATAACAACGGTGTGCAAATTTTTGATTCTACTTTATTGATTTCTCAAATACGAGATTCCTCCGCTATTACCAAAACCTATTCCATCGAACAATATGCCCGAAATGCTGGATTGGTATATAAAGAAATGTGGATGCTCTCTTCGCAAGATACCTTGAAAATTAAATTAAATTTTCCTTGGGAACAACGAGCAGATAAAGGATTTATCATCAGGCAATATGCAATAAAATATGGCAAAGAGTAATTTTACCTTACTGTTTTTATGTTTTGTTACATTAGCTGCTTCCGCAGCAAACATAAACTATATTGTTTATTTTAAAAATAAAAATACGGATGAAAATGTTCAAACTCACTTTAGTAAAGAAGGGATTTTATATAGAACAAAATACAACATTCCTTTTGATGAAAGAGACTACGCCATAGAAAAATATTACCTGCAACAATTGCAAAAGCAAGGCGCCACCATTAAAAATCAATCCAATTGGTTGAATGCCGTTTTGATAAATACCAATCAAAAAAAAATCAAAAAAATCAAAAAACTTTCTTTTGTAAAAAGTATCATTACTACCCAAAAATCAAACGAAAAAAATACGATGTCGGTTGAGGTTGCCAATGAATACCAGGAAACCAAATCCATTGAAACGTATGAAGATAATTATGCTTCTTCCTTCTCGCAAATTAATTTATTAAATGGAGAATATTTACACGAACAAGGTTTCAAAGGAGAGAATATGATTATAGCCGTTTGCGATAATGGATTTAGAAACCTAAACAATAACACTGCTTTTAGTCATATCTTTTCTGATAAAAGAATATTAGGGACATATAATTATGTTACAAATGATTCAGCCGTTTTTACCATAAATGATGGTTCACATGGGTCCAACTGTTTTTCCTTTATTGCAGGAATAAAAGAAAATGATTACATAGGAACAGCCACCAAAGCAAAATATTATTTATTTCACACAGAAGATGATAGTGGAGAAAAATTAGTAGAAGAATTTAATTTGGCCACCGCTTTAGAACGATGCAGTCAGTTAGGCGTAAATGTAGTCAGCATTTCTTTAGGATATACCACTTTTGATAATACAGCTGAAAACCATGATACTACTGATTTGAAAAAAAATAAAACACCGGCAGCCAAAGCAGTAAACATAGCCGCTTCCAAAGGAATGTTGGTGTGCGTTTCTGCAGGCAATGAAGGTGCCAAACCTTGGCATTATATTTCCACCCCTGCCGATGCGGACAGTGCTTTCACGATTGCATCTGTTGATATAAACGGAGAGCCAGATGCTTCGAGCGGATGGGGGCTTGCCACCGATACACGCATAAAACCCAATATTGCAGCCGTTGGAAAATCGGCAAAATTTATAAATACAGAAGGTAATATCGCAATAGGAAGTGGCACTTCTTACGCAACACCCCAAATAGCTGGTCTTTCGGCGTGTTTGTGGCAAGCATTTCCTACAAAATCCAACTGGCAAATAAAAACAGCCATCGAACAAAGTGCTTCGCAATACCTCCATCCTGATAAAAAAATTGGATATGGAATTCCAGATTTCCAAAAAGCATACACCATTTTAGCATCTTCTACAGCTATTTCAACTCATTTATTAGAAGACGATATTTCGGTTTTCCCAAATCCAATTCAAGAAATGATGAATATTGAATTAAAAAATGGAATAACACTGAAAAATATAAAAATCATCAATTCAATTGGGCAAATAGTTTTTATAACAGATGAACCAATAGAACATCATATTTTATTGAATAATCTATCTAAAGGCATGTATTTTTTGCAAATAGAATCCAACAAAGGAACCGTTGTAAAAAAAATTATGAAAGATTAATTTGTGTAATGAGCTTAACTCACTATTTTTAAAGCATCAAGCAGTTTAATGAAACAACACATTCTTATATATTTTTTGTATTTAACGTTATGCACGCACAGTCTTTATGCACAAGAACCTAAAGTTACGACTTTTACTATAAGTGGTTTTTTAAAAGATGAAAAAAACGGAGAAGCCTTAATTGGTGCAAATGTATATGTGCACGGTAATAATGCTTTAGGAACTACTACCAATCTTTATGGATTTTATTCTTTATCCCTGCCTCAAGGAGCTTATCCAATTGCCTTTTCATATTTAGGGTATAATACCAAATTTCAATCCATAACCTTAGATAAAGACACTCGGATAAATATGGAGCTATCGGATGATATGAAATCATTAGAAGAAATAGTAATTACCGATGTACGCAAAGATGAAAATGTGAGAAGTACCACTATGGGAAAAGAAGAATTATCTACAGATCGCATCAAATCTATTCCAGCATTTATGGGAGAAGTAGATATTATAAAAGCCATTCAATTGATGCCCGGTGTGCAAGCAGCAGGAGAGGGAAATTCCGGTATTTATGTACGTGGAGGAGGACCTGACCAAAATTTAGTTTTGTTGGACGATGCTGTAGTTTATAATACAGGACATTTATTTGGTTTCTTCTCCGTTTTCAATCCAGATGCAGTAAAAAATACTACGTTATACAAAGGCAGCACGCCTGCCAATTTTGGCGGACGTTTATCTTCTGTAATTGACATTCAAATGAAAGAAGGAAATAATAAACGCTTTGAAATGGAAGGCGGAATCGGACTTATTTCTTCCCGTCTAACCTTGCAAGGTCCATTTAAAAAACCTAAATCAACCAAACCGGCAAAAGGGTCATTTTTGCTTTCAGGTAGAAGAACCTATGCGTTTGATATAGCTCAACCACTATTAAAAAAATCTGACTTTGCTGGTACAAATTATTATTTTTTTGATGTAAATATTAAAGCAAATTACCAATTTTCTGATAAGGATAGATTATATATTAGTGGTTATTTTGGAAGAGATGTATTCGTTTATAATTCACAAAAAAATGCTACAAAAGTAAAAATTCCATGGGGAAATATGACAACAACCGTTCGGTATAATCACTTGTTTAGTGATAAATTATTTATGAATATGTCATTTATTTTTAATGATTATAAATTCAATTTTACCGGAGAGCAAATGGACTTTTCCTTCAAAGCGCAGTCAGGTGTGAGAGATTTTAACGCAAAAGTGGACTTTGATTATTATATCAATACCAAACATAAATTGAAATTTGGTATGAATTATACGCACCACAAAATGACACCAACACAAGCAAGTGCCCGAAGTGGCAGCACCGATTTTGAGTCTTCCCTAAAAAGCCGTTACTCTAATGAATTTGCTTGGTATATAGATCATGAGTATGATGTAAATGAAAAATTGAAATTTGATTTTGGATTTCGTTTAAGTATGTTCCAGCAAATAGGACCATTTACAAAAGTTACTGGAAATAATATTGTCGGATTTGATAGCACTTATTACAAAAGAGGAAAACCAGTAAAGACGTATGTTGGACCAGAGCCACGCTTTAGTATGAGATACGCATTTGGGAAAGACAATTCTATCAAAGCAGGGGTTAATCTAAATTATCAATATATTCATTTAGTATCCAGTTCTAACAGTACATTACCTACGGATATTTGGGTGCAAAGCTCTGCAATCGTCAAACCACAAATGGCATTGCAATATTCTTTTGGCTATTTTAGAAATTTTAAAGAAAATATGTTTGAGGCATCTGTGGAAGTATATTTCAAACACTTATGGAATCAAATAGATTATAACGAAAGCCATGTTAGTGAATTAAATGTGGACGCAGAAGCAGGATATGTATTTGGAAAAGGAAAAGCTTATGGCGCAGAATTTTTCTTTAAGAAAAAATTAGGAAAACTAAACGGCTGGGTGGGATATACTATTTCTCGAAGTGACCGCAAATTTCCTGATTTAAACAATGGAAAAGTATTTCCAGCCAAATACGATCGAACACACGATATATCAGTGAACTTAAATTATGATATTAGCAAAGAATGGAGCGTAGGTGCTACCTGGGTATATGCAACGGGGAATGCATTGACTTTGCCTAACGAACTTTATTTTATAGAATTTGGTGCAACGGCGGGATATGCGGATAGAAATTCTTATAGGGTTCCGGCATATCATCGTATGGATTTTTCTCTAACCTATTCTCCTACACCCAAAAGAAAACCAAACAGAAGGTGGAGATCAAGTTATAACATCTCTATTTACAATGTGTACAATAGAAAAAACACCTATTTTATTTATTACAAACCAGAGGGAAGCTTAGTAAGTGGTAATTTGAAATTTACTCCTATCAATGTTTCTTTATTCCCTGTTCTTCCGTCTTTTACTTGGAATTTTAAATTTTAAAAAATGAAATTTTACAGATATATAATTCTTACTACCTGCTTTTTGTTGATTGTTTCTTTTTTAGTCTCTTGTGAAAAAGAAATTAAAATGAAAACAATAATCCCTAAAAATGCAATTGTTGTAGAAGGACACATTGAAAATGATTTACAACCTTATGTATTGCTCACTAAAAATTCACCCTTTTTCGGTGATATAAATGTCAATGATTTAGGGTCATACTTTATTCACAATGCCATTATTACCGTATCTACAGATGATGATTCTGTAAGATTAGTAGAATATAATGCAGCCTTTATAAAAACACTTCCAGATACTCAAGTTATTGCTTTAGCAGCGCGATTTGGAATAAAAATAGGCACGACTCAAGATTTCCCAGATATAAGTATTTATACAATCAATCCGTCAGATTCTGACTTTATTGGAAAAATTGGGAAACGTTACAATCTTCGGATAGAAGTAGAAGGAAAAATAATTACAGCTACTACCACCATCCCGACGCCTGTTTTTTTTGATTCTTTGTGGATTACTCCACATCCAAACTATATGTACGCCGATTCGTTTTTTCAACTTCAGGGAAAACTGTTAGATCCTCCGATGCCTGGAAATTATTATCGTTATTTTACCCAATCCAACAACGGCCCATGGCTGATTTCTGATAACTCCGTTTTTGATGATGCCTTTTTTAATGGTAAAGATTTTAAAATTTTTATTCCTAAAGGGCATCCAATGGGTTTTCCGGGTGAACAAAATTTTAACACATCGGGTTATTGGAATTTAAAAGATTCTGTCTGCTCTGTTAAGCTTTGTCAGATAGATAAAGAGCATTATGATTTTTGGAGAACGTTGGAGGCGAACAGACAAAGCCAAGGTAACCCGTTTAGTTCGGTTGTTTATGTAAAATCTAATGTAAAAGGCGCCATTGGAGTGTGGGGTGGATATGGTAGTAAGAGTGGTTCCTACGTTAGATAAAATAAAATTAAAAGAGGCTATCAAGATGACAGCCTCTTTTAAATAAAATATGGTGAGTATTTATTGCATTACCACATTTTGGCTCTGTCTTCTTCTTTTATATACATAGCATCTGTTGGTTTTACATTATATGCTTTGTAAAATTCTGGCAAGTTGCTCAATACGCCGTTTACTCTGTATTTAGCCGGCGAATGTTCATTGGTCAAAACCAACATTCGCAATGCTTCCGGGCGGCTATTTGTTCTCCAAATAATAGCATAATTTGTAAAGAAACGTTGTGTTGGTGTTAATCCACTGATTAAGGTGTCTTTCTTGTTTTCTAATGCTTTTTGTAAGGCATTGTAACTAATAATCATTCCACCTAAATCTGCAATATTTTCGCCCAATGTCAGTTGTCCGTTTACATGTAGGCTGTCTCCCGGAAATGGATGAAAGCCATCATAAATATGTACAAATTTTTCTGTTAAAGCGGAGTAATTTTTTCTATCCTCAGGTGTCCACCAATCTTTTAAATTTCCTTCTGCATCAAACTGGCTTCCTTGGTCATCAAATCCATGTGTAATTTCGTGTCCAATCACCATGCCGATACCACCATAATTAACAGCATCATCCGCATTGTCATAAAAGAAAGGAGGTTGCAAAATTGCAGCAGGAAATACTATTTCATTCATAGTTGGATTGTAATATGCATTGACCGTTTGAGGGCCCATGCCCCATTCTGTTCTATCAATCTTATCCTTTTTTAATTTATCTAATATTCTAATGTTTTCAGCATAAGCACAGTTTAATACATTTAAAACATACGGTTGTTTTTTTACATCTGAATTTTCATACGTCCACCATTTGTCAGGATAGCCAACTTTTACATCTATTTTGTTGAGTTTTTCTAAAGCCTTTTCTTTAGTGGCCGCACTCATCCAGGTTAATTTTTCTATACGTTCTTTTAATGATGCTCGAATATTATCTACTAATTCCAATGCGCGTTTTTTTGCTTTTGGAGAGAAGTTAGTTTTTACATATTCTTGCCCAATTAAATCTCTTAAATATTGTTCGGATGTTGCAGACACTCGTTTCCATCTTGGTTCTATGGTTTGAATGCCACTTAATGTTTTTCCAAAGAAATTAAATCGAGCGTTTACATAAGCTTGGTTTAAATGTTTAGCTGTGCCATTAATTAATTGAAATTCTAAATATGAAACCCATTTATTGTGAGGGATATTTACTAACAGGCTGTCAACTGTTTTGAAAAATAAAGGCTGTCCGATAACGATTTCTTTTGGTGCTATTTTCATTTCTGAAAAAAATACGTCCCAATCAATATGCGGATAATTTGTTTTTAATTTTTGAATAGTAAAAAGATTATAGTTTTTCTCAGGGTCTCTGAGTTCCACTCGTGTCATAGATGCCGCCGCTAATAATGTTTCGATATCCAATACATTTTTAGCTTGTTGCTCAGGAGTAGTGTTTTTATCTAAATTGGATAATTCAAATATTTTTTTGACATAATTTTTATATTCTTCCAAATGTTTTAAGGACGTGGCATCTTTTCTAAAATAATAATCTCTGTCGGGCAAACCCAAACCTCCTTGCCCTAAATAAACAATATATCGTGAAGTATTTTTAGCATCTGCATCTACATAATAACCAAGTGGATTATTAATATCCCGCATTCCTAACTTAGAAAATATTTTTGTAATTGCAGAAGGAGTAGTTGCCTTTTTTATTTCAGATACCCAATCTTGCAAAGGTTGAATTCCCTGTTTTTCAATAGTTGCCGTGTCCATGGCACTTTTGTAAAAATCACCTAATAGTTGCAAATTAGAACCTTTAGAAGCGGGTGTTTTTTGGTTAGCGGCATTTTCCAAAATTCTTTTGACCACTTTGCGGCTTTCTTCATCTAATTTGTCAAACATGCTATAGTTTGGCTTGTCAGATGGAATTGGGTGTGATTTTATCCATTTCTGATTGATGTAATCATAAAAATCTACAGATGGTTTTATGGTATTACTAAATTCAATCGGTTTTATAGCAGGGTCTTTTATTGCTTTAATTGGTTGAATTAATTTCTTTGCTAAAGAATCTAATTGAGCCTTAGACGGTTTGGATTGGTTAGTTATTTTTGTTTTTTTAATAACAGCTGCATTGGTTTTCGTATCCGTCTGAGCATTAGCATTTGTTAAATACACCGAAAGAAATAACGGTATTATTAAATATCTGATTTTCATACATTTTTATTATTCCGCAAAATTAACAGAAAGTAATGAAGATAAAATGTAAAAACTCGTTAATTTTTAAACAGACTACGCTTGTAAGTGAAAAGTAAAGTGTAAATGGAAAATCCTATTATTGCGACAGTTGTAATCTTATTTAAAAATTGGCATATAAGATTCTATTTCAAAAATAATCCCGTGCAATGCTGCCTGTATTAAAAACAAGACAATAGTGCATATCTCCACAGCACCCTTAGGTGAAATTCAAGTATAGATTTTTTTATACAGTTGCCGCCGTTTCTTTCTTTTGCGTATAACGCATCCAAATTCGCTCATGAAAATAGAATAATATAATTTTGGTAATTACTTCTGTAAATCCAATTTTTAAAGCCTTGGAATAATCTCCTGTCCATAAGGTAGCAATAATAATGGTGTCAAATGTACCAACAATTCGCCAACTGATTCCTTTTATGACACTGCGTATATTAGATTCCTGCCAATGTTCTTCTTTTTTATCAAAATTATTCAATTCTTCTGCAGAAATTGTATCCTTATTTTTTTTCTGATTGAGTCCCCAATTGATGTTAAACCATGCTCTCTCATGTAAATAAAATAAAAATATTTTTGTGAATACCTCTGTAAATCCAATTTTGAGTGCATTGCCTATGCTACCCGTAAATAAATACGATAGCAACATGGTATCTAAGGTGCCTATTATCCTCCAGGTTACACCCTTTGTTAAGCTAA
Source organism: Bacteroidota bacterium (assembly GCA_039797705.1). Taxonomy (GTDB): domain Bacteria; phylum Bacteroidota; class Bacteroidia; order Chitinophagales; family JADIYW01; genus JADJSS01. The sequence goes on along the minus strand of JBDKHK010000163.1, from coordinate 16,217 downwards.
TGATTTTTTTATCCTTTTGCATACTTGTTTTATATAATCTATAGAATTAGTAGAGTATAAAGGTATAAATTAAATTTGAAAATTCTATACCTATTTAAAAATATCTACAAATAAATTTGAATTTTTTAAAATATAGAATTTTTGAAAAATAATACTCATTTTAATTTTTTTTGTTTAACTTTAGTTTACAATTACTTAATAAATAATTATTTATGAAAATATTTATACAAATTAACATACTCAATTTCTTAATATTTCTGTCGTTTTTTTGTACTGCAGAAAGCAATTTTCAATCTTCAAATTCAACTGAATACTGGTTAAATACATTTATTGAAAAATATACCTCCTCTTTGCAACACCACGATGATGAACTATATAAATCGTTAGTAATTTCTCAACAAGAAATAGACTCTATGATGCAGCATATTCAAATAGAATCACCCAATTGTATTACAGATATAGAGAAAAATTTGAATATACAAAATTTAGCTAACCAAATAAATAAAAACAATTACTATCAAAACAATATAGATTCTATCATAGTAATAAATCAATATACAATAGTAGGATGTGGGAATGTTACAGGCTATAAAGTCAATTTAAACTGTGTATGTAAAAATTCAGACATTATACATAAAACATTGACATTCATTACTACTGCAAACGGTCATAAATTAGTATATGATATTGAAAAACGATAAATATATTTTATGAATAATAATTTACAAAAAAAGATTTTTAGCTTACTGTTATTACAGTTGCTAATGCTATCCGTTTCGTTTTCACAAAATTATAATGACGGTAGAATAAGATTGCGTGTGTGGATAAACAAAGTGTGGTCTAATTCCAATTGTGGCGAAATAGGCAATCAAGAATACAGATTTAAGGGCATACGAGCAAGAATACCTGATGGCTCTGGAGGATTTTCCTATTCTACTTCATACAATATTGCTTATTCTGGCGATAATAATAGATATTATGATGCAAGCCAGTTTTCACCTACACCAGCAGCTACTAATGACGGTGTTGCAACGGGATACAGGATAATTGATAACACCTATACCACTACATTAGCACCTAATCAGTTTGAAGTTATTATGTCAGAAGCATTCGAAGAAGATTGTGAAAGTAGCGGTATATTGGATTGTTGGCAAGGAACATATAATGTGTACGACCAATGTTGTTGTTTGTTTGGAATATGTGCAAGTTCAGATGAATACCTTGGTTCGGGTACTTGGACTTCAGTGTTATTCAGAGGCGGTGCACCTGGGCAAGTCAACTATACTCAACCTTTTGTCATTAATCCAGTAGATGAACATTCTTATACAGTAGTCTTTGCTTATCAATGGGATTGGGTGGATCCACTACCACCTACTTGCCCATCTCCAAAATATGCTGATGGACCTATAACATTATCGGTTGAGTTTGATGACGTATTTTGTGATAGTGACTGGGATGGAGGCTCTTGTGGCATATCCACTTTAGGAGACGAAGATTTAAGATTAAAATTTAGAACCAAAGACAATATCACTGGGGCATTCCCGGCATGGCCTGCACCGGCTATTCATATTTCTCAAAATAAACCTAAATGGAACAATGCCCCAAATTCAACCATCTTCAGTAGGTCCTACACCCTCGCTGATCAAAATATGGAAACTGTAAATATTGAGTATGATTTATGGGAAGAAGACGGATTTGAAACAACTATTTTTGGATATCTTTTCAGACCCTGTGGGGATGCAAATTGGGATAATAACTATAATTCAAATTGCTGTATTACTATTGCTGGAATTAATTTCTGTTGGAATGGAGATGATATTCGTGCTACAGGTACTTACAATCTCAACTGGCGAAGCAGCCCACCAAATACAGATAATTACGTAGAAATACCTGTTCGTTTGAGCGGTACTCAATATTCCAATTGGATAGTACGATTAAAATACAAGTGGACAATAAATAATCCAACGGTAACCATGCCAGATGCGGATTATGTCAGATGTACAGGAACCGGCTTGACACTTACACCAACTGCTACTACAAATGCCACTTATTATCAATGGCAAGTAGCAGATGTCACTACCACAGGAGGTACCATCTGCCCTGCTACTGCAAATTGGACAGATATTTCAGGAGCAAATTGTGCTACATACACTGTTCCTCCAACACCCGGTACACGCATTTACAGATTAATGGTGTTGAATAGAAATGGAAATGGCAGTAAAACGAACACGGGTGATAGATATGCTGTTGCCTATTCAGGTTGTCAGCGTGTAACCTATTTACCTTATGCTCCTCCTATTGTAAGTACTGCTTGTGGTGGCTCTGTACCATCAGGTAGCTATACTTTTTCTGCAACTTCATCTCCAGATATAAATGCTATTGGAGGAAATGTAACTTATACTTGGAGTGTATCTCCCGTAACAGGAGTAACCTTCCCATCGGGAAATACAGGTGCTTCTGTTAATATATCCTTTCCTGCTACCCCTCAAACTTATACGGTTACATTAACAGTTTCTGGTGGTGGCTGTGCTTCCACTACTTCTGTATGCACGGTTAAAGTAGTGGGAACAACTTGTAATTTTATAAATATTTCTACTGCTGGTAATGATGCTACCGGTGATGGATCCATCACAGCTCCATTTGCCTCTTTGCAAAAAGCATTAAACACCATTAGTGGAGAAAATAATCATATACGTTTTCTTTCAGGTAATTATGCGGCTGCCACCTCTAAAATTACAATTCCTGCTTCCGCCTCAGGCGTTAATGCGATAGTGGATGGAGGTTATGAAGTGGACCCATCAGGAGACTGGCGGAAAGTTACCAATGCCAAATCTATTTTTCATATAAATTCAACTTTAGAAACGGCTGCCTATGATGGCGCAAGTGGAACTACCGTGGGGCATTTTATTGGATTGGAAATGATAGGAAGGACCAATATCACTTTTGAAGATTTGGAATTTTATGTTAAAAATGGAACGAATAATGGAATTAATTCAGGAACTGCCGTAGGTTCTACCCCAACAGGAAACAGAGGTAATTCAGTATATGGTATTTATATGCGAAATTCTACCGGTATAAAATTTAATCGTGTAAATGTATTTACCGGACAAGCTGGTGCAGGTACGAATGGAGCAGCCGGTACAAATGGTGTAAAAGGTGAAAATGGAAATAATGGAGCCAATGGTGATTGTGATGATGATAATACTGGAAATTATGGAGGCAATGGAGGCAGAGGTGCTGGAGGAGGAAGTAGTACAGGTGGCGGAGCAGCAGGTGGCGGTGGGCAATCTTCATCAGGCTCACCAGATGGAGGTAACTCTGGTGGGGTAGGTAGCACATCAAATAATAGCAGACACGGCGGTGGCGGTGGCGGTGGCGCCGGCGGCGCCGGAGAAGCAAGAAATGGACAGCCGGGTGGAAATGGTGGCAGAGGTGGAAACAACGATGGCGGGGCTGGTGGTTCTGGTTATGGAGGCGGTGGTGGCAGTGCAGGTTCTGGAACTAATTGTAACAGAGATGGCAGAAAGGGAGCCAATGGAAACGCCGGAGTAGCTGGAACTGACGCAGGCGCAGCTCCCGCCAATGCAAATAATTATAACTGGTACATATTACCCAATGGAAAATCGGCTGATGGTGTATCAGATGGATATGGTGGTGGTGGTGCACAAGGCGGTGGCGCTGGTGCTGGACAAGGAGGTACTTTGGTTATAGACGGAACAGGTAGTAATGGTGGCGGAGGCGGCGGTGGTGGCGAAGGCGGCACAAAAGGATTTGGCGGTTGGGGCGGTGGAAGTTCCATTGCACTTTATGCTTATGGAGGTTCTTATACAAAAGAAACCATTGCATTAAATCCAGGTACTGTTGGTGCTGGTGGGCTAAAAGGAGATGGTGGCGGTGGTGGTGCTGGAGGCACAGGTGGTTGTGGTGGTGGTGGAAATAATACTTCTTTAACAGCTGGTAATGTTCTTGGAGGCGGTGTGGACGGTACATCAGGATGTGGTACTTCCAGAGTATGTAATAATTGCGAAGTAGGAGCCGGCGGGCAAGGCGGTAGAGGAGGTGCCGGAGGTAAAGGTGGTGACGGACAGCCGGGAGCGCCTGGAGCAAGTGAAGCCGAAAGAACGGTAAATAATCCAACTGTTACTACCTCAACGGTGGTGTATAACACAGCAAATATTTTAAAAGCAAATTATCGAAGAGGCTGTACTAACTCACAAGTATTGCTTTCAAAAAGTGGAGGGAATCCATTTGATTTAGCCAATATGGGTAATGCTGTCGTAATAAACGACGTGACTCCAATATTACCTTCTGTTGCCAATGCAGCAGGTACAATAAATGATTTAAAAGTAAATTTCCCGTCTTTGGGAACTTATTCTATCAAATTAACAGCGGCTACAGCATGGACAGATTTTATTAGAATTAGAGATCTGCGGGATAAACCAGAAATTTTTGTTACACCAGAAATAAATGGAATAACAAGAATATGCAGCGGGGAAACCGTCAATTTACAAAGTATATCCAATAATCCAAACGCTTCAGGAACACAATATGAATGGGTGGTGCAACGATTATATCCGGGTAGTATAACGGGTGTAAATACACCGGCAGCAACAGCAACTTACACGGTAAAAGATCCGGGCAATGTTAATGTATTTACGAACGCTACAACCGATTCCATAGTATATCAAATTAGGTATAGAACGTTTGATAAATGTTGCGGTTGGTCTGTTTCTATTTATGATTCTGTTATTGTATATCCAGCAATGACGCCACCGAGTGTACCAGTCAAAATACCTAATCAGGCTACTGTGTGTACTGGAGGAACGCTCACCATTGCTCCTTCATCAGGTGGTGGCGGTGGCGCAACAACTGCCACAGGTCAATCTTGTGGGTATATTTATAACTACTCTACTGATAATGGTGGATTATGGAGTGGTTGGTCTAATACGCTTCCGGTAATAACAGCAGTAGAAGGAACGACCATCATTAAAGTTGCCTATAGATGTACAATGGCGGGGGCTAATTGTGATACATTATTTGCTCCATCTGATGCAGTATGGACAGTGTATGAACAACCGACCGCTTCTGCAAGTATTGATGATATACAGTTATGTCAGGCTACCCCGACTGCAATACTTACGGCAGCTACGCCTTCTATTGGAACTGGCGTATGGACACAAATATCCGGAGCCTCTTCTTCGCCTCAAATTCCACCAGGCACAGCTCAGACGATTACGGTGGTCAATATCCCTTGGGGAAGTAATAATAATACATATAGATGGACGGTAACAAATGGTACATGTTCGGATTTTGTAAATCTTACGATTACTTCCAGTATCACTCAAGATTTGTCAACTATTTCAATGGATACATTAGGTTGTTATACTTGTGCAGTTGTTGACGGAAATACGTATTATTATTTAGACAGGTATGGAAAGTTAATTCTAAAATTAACAGATTTAAATAGCACAACTACTACTCCAAATAGCCCGTCATATTCATCGGCATCATTAGGATTAACAGAAGTCTGTTTGAGAATTCCAACTCCTAATATTTCTCCCACACCAAGAGTTATTACTAATAAATATGCAGATATGATGCCATATTTAGATAGATATTGGACGATAAAACCGGCAGATAATAATTTACATGCAATGGTGACACTTTATTTTACACAACCTGAATATATTGCATTAATGACGGCAGCTACAGGAACTCCTTATGCATTTAATAGTATTGCTGATTTAAGAGTTAGTAAATGGCCGGGTGGTGGAAATAAAATATTTGATGGGCCAGATAATATATTGATACAAAACAACCGACCGGGCGGTATAATGCTGCCGGGAGGACAAGGATATTATGGAGGAAATGCTACTTGGACATACCCTAATTTTTCTACGTATTTAGGTTCTTATTATCAAGTGAGTTTTATAATAGACAGTTTCTCCACTTTCTATATTCACCCGGTGAGATTCCAATATGAAGTGCTGCCGGTAGAATTAGTATCTTTTACAGGAACGAATGAAGGAGATAAAAATAGGTTAGATTGGTTGACTGCTTCTGAAAAAAATACGGATAAATTTATCGTAGAAAAATCATTAGATGGCATCAATTGGTTTTATATAGGTGAACAAAAAGCTGCAGGTAATAGCAATGTTCCATTGAGTTATAAACTTTATGATTATGCTCCAGTTTTAGGCGATAATTATTACAGATTAAAAATTGTAGATACGGATGAAAGTTTTAAATATAGTGATATTATTAAAATTAAATTGAATGATATTGCTATGTCAAATGATATAGTAACTATATACCCTAATCCGGCGGTAAAAACATTAAATATTGTACTTTCTGCGGCATCGGATGAAAAAGTAAATATAGGAATCGTCAATGTATTAGGTCAGGAAATTACGAATCGAGACTATAATTTAAAAACAGGAATTAACACCATAGAATTAAATGTTTCTGATTTGGCAAAAGCAACTTATATGATAAATGTTGCATTTGGCGAACAGAAAAAAATATATACAAAATTTGTAAAAGATTAATGAAAATTGGGTGTTGAGTATGGTTGATATATATAGCATTTGTTGGTGAAAAATACCAACAAATGCTGTTGTAATAAATAAATTCAATGAAGTTGGATATATTTGCGAAGTTGATTTTATACGAGAAATTACAATAAAATTGGTTCATTTAACATCGGAATAATTCTTTGTTCTTGAGCTATTTTATACAATGTGTTGATAGCATATTCGCCATCAAAACCTAAATCCAAACTATATTTATTGACATATAACTCGATATGTTGCCGACAAACATCTATGCTCATTTCTTGTGAGTGATTTCTGATGAAATGATGAGAGGATTCAGGAAATTCAATTGCAAATTCTATACTTCTTTTTATAATGCGTTCTATACTTTTTTGGGTGTCAATATCAAATATTCTTTTTATAGCAATGCCCCCCAGTGGAATCGGAGTATTATAGGTTTGCTCCCAAAATTCTCCTAAATCTATTATTTTTTTTAATCCTTTTTGTGGATACGTAAAACGATTTTCATGTATAATAACGCCTGCATCAAAAGTGCCCTCTAATACTTTGTTTTCTATGTCGGAAAAGAGAATGTAATCTTTATTTTTTGCTGCTGGATATTTAAGCGAAAATAATAAATTGGCAGTTGTATATTTTCCTGGAATAGCAATTCTTGCAGTATTAATTTCTGCTTCTGATAAATCTTTTTTTCCAATGAGCAATGGTCCGCAATTATTGCCCAATGCACTTCCAGAATGTATTAAAATATAATCATCGGAAGCATACGCAAAAGCATGATAACTCAATTTCGTAATGTCATATTGTTTTCGAAATGCTGCTTGATTTAATTCTTCTACATCTGCAAAAATTACATCAAATTCGAATCCCTCCGTGTCAATTTTATCATTTAATATGGCATCAAAAATAAAAGTGTCATTCGGACATGGAGAAATAGCAATAGTAAATTTTCTCATCGGTGAGTAATTTATTCAAAAATAGTACATTTGAAGCGTGAAGTGGTTGAAAAATTATAATATTTACGTTATCGGAGTTTTTATTTCGGTAATGTTAAATATATATTCGTGGAAATTGCCTTTTTTTTGGGATACTATTCTAACTTCAACTATTACACAATATTTTTATCATCATGGATTTCAAAATTTCATCATACCCGCTCAATTAGATGCTGGTCATCCACCATTGTTCTATATTTATTTCACTACATTATACCATTTATTTGGAGATAATCTAATGACAGCCCATTGGGGTATGTTGCCATTTTCTATTTTAGGCATTGGTGCTTTTATTCGCCTAATGCATATTTTTTCTTTCGACAGAAAACAACAATATGTAGGGATATTATTGTTTTTTGCTATTCCTGCGGTTGCTACGCAATACACATTAATTAGCTACGATGCAGCTTTATTGAGTTTGTATTTGGCGGCACTGGTTGCTTATTTTGACCAAAAAAAAGTATTATTCTCTATATTATTAATAATACTGCTTGGTGTATCGATGAGAGGATTGTTTTGTTTGATAGCATTATCCAGCACTATTTTTTTTATAGAGAAAAATAAAATAATTTCTTGGTTGAAATGGAATTTGTATATGCTCCCTTCAGTCGTTTTTATTATAATATGGTATGCATATCATTATCAACAAACAGGCTGGTTGTTTGCTACTAATGCTGAAGGTTGGGCACAACAACGGAGCTTTGTAGATATAAAAGGATTACTGAAAAATGGATTTTCAATTGCACGTTGTTTTATAGATTATGGCATAATTATTTTGAGCCTTATTAGTATATTTTATTGGATAAATTCGAAAAAAATAAATCAATTTACCATCCTTTGGTTAGTGCCATTGATACTGTTTACTATAGGATTTTTACCCTTTTCCAACCCAATTAATCATCGTTATTTTTTAATTATTTATACATTAATGTTGTTTCCGGTGGTGCAATTTTTATCCATTCGAAAAACAATATTTTCATTTTGCACTATTGGGATTTTGTTGATTGGACATTTTTTGATTTATCCTGTGCCTATATCTAATGGTTGGGATTGTACATTACTACATACTTCGTATTCTATAAATAGAAATAAAATGATAAAAAGCATAGATAAAAATAAAATTGATAGAACCCAAATAGGAACAGTTTTTCCAATGAACACCAGTTTGTATCAAACAGATATGACGAAGGATACTACGCGAATGATAAACATACATGGAAAAGATATTCAACTATCGAAGTATGTTTTGTATTCCAATGTTTGTAATGATTTTTCAGATGAACAACTGCTGGCATTAAAAAAATGGAATCCATTGCTGGTTAAACATTTTGGAATGACAAATTTTATACTTTTTGAAAATCCTACTTTCTATTCAAAATAAATCTGAAATCATAAATCAAATTTCTTAAATTCACCTTGTGGATATATCAGTAATTATACCTGTCTTTAATGAAGAAAAAAACATATCGGTTTTATATGAACGACTGTTGAAAGTAGTCACCAATATTACCCATGAATATGAATTTATTTTTATAAATGATGGTAGCAGAGACAACTCTTTATCGGCCATAAAAGAAATATCTACCAATAACAAGCAGGTTAGATATATAGATTTTAGTAAAAATTTTGGTCATCAGTTGGCTGTTTTTGCTGGCTTGGAACATGCAAAAGGAAATGCCATTGTGATTATTGATGCCGATTTGCAAGATCCACCAGAGTTAATTAAAGATTTATATACAAAATTGCAGCAAGGATACGATGTGGTATATGCGCAGCGTGAACACCGAGCAGGAGAATCGTGGCATAAATTAGTGACGGCTAAATTATTTTATCGCCTAATCAACCACTTGTCAGAAGTGTCCATTCCCATGGATACCGGTGATTTTAGGATTTTTACCAAAAGGATAAATGAGATTATTATTTCTATGCCAGAGCGTAATAAATTCCTGAGAGGACAAATAGCTTGGACGGGTTTTAATCAATCTTCTGTTTTATATAAAAGAGAAGAACGTTTTTCGGGAAAGACAAATTATTCTTACTCCAAAATGATTGCTTTTGCATTCGATGGTATCACTTCTTTTTCCAATTTACCCTTGCGCATGGCTACTTATTTTGGATTTATAGTTTCTTTAATTTCATTCTTTTTCATTCTATATACTTTTTATCAAAAATATATTAACCACGACACCGTTCAAGGATGGTCTTCTTTAATGGTGAGTATTTTGTTTATTGGCGGCGTGCAACTCCTTTGTTTAGGTATTATCGGGGAATACCTTGGAAGAATAATGGATAATGTAAAACAACGACCATTGTATATTGTACGTGAAAGTAACTGCTAAATAAGATAAGGAAATAAAAAAAGCCCTGAAAAAATCAGGGCTAGTTGACCGACAAGGATTCGAACCTCAACTAAAGGCACCAAAAACCTCTGTGCTACCGTTACACCATCGGTCAGTAACGAGGTGCAAATTTAGAATATTTATTTTCAAAAACAAATAATTTTTCCAGTTCTATCATTAAAAAAACTTTACTGTTTTGGACGTGTATTTGTAGAAAGGAAAACAAATACAAAATCAGGACTGTTCCATAATAAAGATAATACAACAACATCTTTAGTATTATAACTTATTCAAACTCTCTTGCAAGGATTGTAACTTTGACTGCCCGTCTGCTAATTTTTTACGCTCATTGTCAATAATTTCAGGTTTTGCATTGGCTACAAATTTTTCGTTGCTGAGTTTCTTTTCAACCGATGCAATAAATCCGGTGTAATATTCAATTTCTTGCATTATCTTTTTCTTTTCAGATTCCGCATCTATTTGAATACCGGTTTCAATAAAAATTTTATCTGTTTGAATTAATTGCGCCACCGTATTTTCTACCTCCTGTTTGGTGTATTCTATCGGATGAATATTGGCTATTTTTTGAATTAATGTTCCAAATTTTTCGTACAAATTTTTATCATTTGCCTGTACATATACCCGCAAGACGATTTTTGGAGACAATCCATTTTTGTTTCTGACATCCCGAATAGTACTGATAATTTCTTTTAGTTTTTCTCCTTCCTGAATGATATTATTTTGGTATGTTCCAACCTTAGGATATGCAGCAATTATAATATCTTTATTCCTTTCATGCTTATCCTTTCTTTCACTTTCACTTTCACTTAAATAATGATAAATTTCTTCCGAAATAAAAGGCATGAAAGGATGCAATAATTTCATTAATTCTTCAAAATATTGAATTGTTTTTTGATAAGAAACAGCATCAATCTTTTCTCCAAAAGGTGGTTTTACAAATTCCAAATACCAAGAACAAAAATCATCCCAAATAAATTTATATAAATCTATCAATGCTTCCGATAAACGATAAGAAGAGTATGATTTTTCTAAATTTTCTTTTAATAATTCCAATTTATTTTCAAACCATACGAAAATTGGATTTTGTGACGTATCAATTGGATTTGTATTATCATCTACTTCCCATCCTTTTACCAATCGCAAGGCGTTCCAAATTTTATTGCTGAAATTTCTGCCTTGTTCACATAGTTTTTCATCAAAAGGTAAATCATTTCCGGCAGGAGAGCAGAACAACATTCCAGTACGAACACCATCGGCAGAATATTTGGCAATTAAATCCAATGGATCGGGAGAGTTGCCTAATGATTTAGACATTTTACGTCCTAATTTATCGCGCACAATTCCAGTGAGATATACATTCGAAAAGGGTTTTTCTTGACGATATTCATATCCTGCAATAATCATACGGGCTACCCAAAAAAATAATATTTCGGGTGCTGTTACTAAATCATTGGTAGGGTAGTAGTAATTAATGTCTTTTCCATTCGGATTTTTAAAGCCATCAAAAACTGAAATAGGCCACAACCACGAAGAAAACCAAGTATCTAATACATCTTCCTCCTGAGTAATGTTGAATGTTGAATGTTGAATGTTGAATGTAGATTTGAATAATTCAATCGCTTCGGCTTCTGTTTTTGCCACTACATAATTTCCTTTCTCATCATACCATGCAGGAATGCGATGTCCCCACCACAACTGACGTGAAATGCACCAATCGTGCACATTTTCCATCCAGTGTCGGTAAGTGTTTTTAAATTTTTCGGGAATCAATTGGATATTATCATTCATCACATTTTCCAATGCAGGTTTGGATAGTTCCTCCATTTTTAAAAACCATTGCATTGAAAGTCTTGGTTCAATCACTGCATCGGTTCTTTCAGAATAACCGACTTTATTTTTTATTTCTTCAATTTTTACTAAATGCCCTTTTTCTTCTAATTCTATCACAATTTTTTTGCGAACGGCAAATCTATCTTCCCCCACATATAATTGTGCTTTTTCACTCAAAGTGCCATCAGGATTTAGCGTATCTATTACTTCTAAATGATGTTTGATACCCAAATTATAATCGTTAATGTCGTGAGCGGGCGTAACTTTTAAAGCACCTGTACCAAATTCAATATCAATATAATCATCAAAAATAATGGGAATAGCACGATTGATTAATGGTACAATTGCCGTTTTTCCTTTCAAATGTTTGTAGCGTTCGTCATCCGGATGTACACAAATGGCAGTATCGCCTAAAATAGTTTCAGGTCGAGTAGTGGCAATGGTGATATATTCATCGGAATCTTGGATTTTATATCGAACGTAAAATAATTTTGAATTAACTTCTTTATGAATTACTTCTTCATCAGAAACGGCAGTTAGTCCTTTAGGATCCCAGTTTACCATTCGCACGCCTCGATAAATTTTTCCTTTGTTGTATAAATCAATAAATACATCTATTACGGCATCGCTTAAATCTTCTTCCATGGTAAAGCGCGTTCTGTCCCAATCACACGAAGCACCTAATTTTTCTAATTGTTTTAAAATGATACCGCCATATTTTTCTTTCCACTCCCAAGCATGTTTCAAAAATTCTTCTCTCGAAATATCTTTTTTATTAATCCCTTGCTCTTTCAATAAATTCACCACTTTGGCTTCCGTTGCAATAGAAGCATGGTCGGTTCCAGGCACCCAGCAAGCATTTTTCCCTTGCATACGTGCTTTGCGAATCAATATATCTTGAATGGTATTATTGAGCATGTGCCCCATGTGCAACACGCCTGTTACATTGGGTGGTGGAATGACAATTGTATAAGGCTCCCGCTCGTCTGGAACGGATTTGAAATATTTTTTTTCTAACCAGTGTTTGTACCACTTTTCTTCAATTTCCTGATGGTTGGGATTCTTAGGAAGTTCTTGCATTTTTATTGACAATTAACGATGTGACAATTAAGGATAAACGTAATCTGCAAAAATACAAAATAGTTATTGAACGACTATTACTTGTAAATCGTTCATTGTTAATTGTCAATTATTTTTTTTATTAATTAATTGAGATAGGCTCGATGGTATATCCTTCTTTTTTCAAAAGATTTATAATGCCATTTTCGCCGCCTAAATGACCGGCACCAACGGCTATAAAGCAAGGTTTATCTTTGATAAATGAAATTAATTTTGGAATCCAGTTATGGTTGCGTTTGCTCAAAAGGTTATCTACCATTGCAGTATCTTCTTCTTCAAAATATTTAGTGAGTGCTGTTAAATCTTGTGCTTTATAATATTGCACCAATTCATCCATTTTTTTGGTTTCTTCCTTGTAATTATTTATGGTTTTGATGATGCTTTGGAGTTGTGTTTCTAAAGAAATTTGATCCATAAATTTTAGTTGTTCTTCCATTGTTTCCAACCCAGCAATAGAAATATGTTTTCCTTCTGCTATTTGTTTGAAATTTTGCTCATAGGATTCTTTTTCTTGCCCCAAGTATTTGAAAAATATTAATTGTTCAAGATATAAAGGTTTTAGTCTTGAATAAAAACTTTCAAAAGTAAATTTTTTAATTCCAATAGATTTTTCCATAAATGATTCTAATCGGTTGTAGTCAGAATCGTTCATGTAATTTTTAATTGTTTTTCCACTATCTAATAAACTTTGAGTTGCTAAAGCTGCTACATCCATGTTGTTTAAATCCATTTCCATGATTAGTTTGTCTGCTTTTTGCAATTTCTTTTTGACATTTTTTCCAATAAAAAAATCATCCTGAGAAATGACGTGGATAGTGCCATACAGGTAGGAAGGTTTTTGCAAATTATTTCCAGAAATTTGCCATAGCAGCGAGTTGTTGGTATTTAATGGTTTATCCAAGGAAGTAGTAGTTTGTTTGGGGGTTGGGTTGTTGCCAAATAATACGATGCAATTCATCAAAATAGCAATAGTAATTATGTGTTTCAGGGGTTGTTGGTTAAAATTCATCCAATATAAGTTAAATAAAAAGCTGCCTTGCAGCAGCCATTATAGTTAAAAATGAAATTAAATTTATTGTTGAGGTACCCATGGGGTACTTCTGGGACTAATGTATTGCTGTTTAAAATCATCAAAGCTTTTCCCTTTTTCAGGCATCCAAAAATCCTGACCATAAAAACTAATAAGTGGCTCAAATTGAGGGACTGCGATATATCCTTTTAATGGTGTTATTAGTTTATAATCGTGCGTAAGGATGGTCATCGTTGGATAAGAAAGTTGATTTTCCATAAAATAGGCAGCCAGTTGATGATAACCACTTCTTCCGCCTGGCACAAATACCCAATTTCTATTTAAAAAGTGGATTGTATCTCTTCTTTCGGCATCAAATTTTACACAATAAAAATATTTTGACATAATCTCTGATACAATAGGATCTTCAAATGTATTTTTATCCATTACTTTGCACCAGCCACACCATTCAGTATAAAAATCTACAAAAATTTTCTTCGGATTTTTTTCATTTAATTTTACCATCTCTTCCCAAGATATCCACTGTGCTTTTTTTTCATTTTTATTGGCATCAGAAGTAGTGCTTGTTTTTGTCGTTTTGGTTACTGTTTTGGTGGTTGTTTTAGGTGGAGTTCCTATTGCCGTGGCAGATAAAAAAATGATTAAAAATAGACTTGTAAAGTGTTTATTTATTTTCATAAAACAATAGTTATATATAGATTATTGACCCATTTGAAATTGTTGAAAATCCATTGTTTTGTAACTACCGCTATTGTAATATTTTAAAACAGCCGTCATAGATTCTACATCTTTAAATCCGGGGAAAGATTGAATTTTATTGCCGTTTTCATCTAAAACAACGATGGTTGGATATCCTAATTTTCCACCAATACTTCCGAGGTCTAATGCTAATTGATTGGCACCACGTGCTCCTGTTTTTACAAAATTATACGTTTTCCCATTGTATGATACAGGATTTTGTGTTTCGGCATTAAATTTCACAGCGGTAAAGCTTCCATTTATCAATGAAATAACTCCGCCGTCTTGAAATGTATTTTCATCCATTTTTTTGCACCAGCCACACCAGTCGGTATATAGAACCACTAAAATAAACTTCTTGTTATTGTTTTTATTGGTAGCAATGGCTTCTTCGATTGTATTCCATTTTATATCGCTGTTGGTGGCAAATGAATTTTTTGCACTCATATTAGCTGGACTAATAGCCATCAATATAGTAATGAAAATAAATACAACTTTTGTAAACGATAAATTTTTCATCTTTAATTTGTTATTTTGTATGAAGTATTACAAAAATAATACCAATCTGATTATCGGTAAAAATAACGAATAATTGTGGAAAGAAAAATAATTGTTTCAGTTTCGGGCGCAAGTGGAGCCATCTATGCTAAAGTATTGTTTGATAAGTTATTAAGTGTTAAAAATCAACTGGCAAAAGTAGGCGTAATAATGTCTGATAATGCTCGTGATGTATGGAAATATGAATTAGGAAATGAAAATTACCAAAATTATCCGTTCGATTTTTATTCCAAAAATGATTTTATGGCACCTTTTGCTTCGGGTAGTGCACGGTATGATACCCTGATTATTTGCCCCTGCTCTATGGGAACTTTGGGTAGAATTGCAAGTGGTATTTCAAATGACTTAACGACCAGAGCTGCGGATGTGATTTTGAAAGAAAGACGAAAATTAATTTTAGTAGTGCGCGATACACCGTATAATCTTATCCACATCAATAATATGAAAACGGTAACAGAAGCAGGTGGTATTATCAGTCCAGCATCGCCGAGTTTTTATAGCAAACCCAATTCATTTGAACAATTGGCTGCAACCGTTATAGATAGAATAATGGATTTGAGTGGATTGGAAATTGATAGTTATCGTTGGAATGAGGAGTAGTTTTATTTTCTTCTTAAATAAATATCGAAATATTTTGTTGAACTTCTTTTGTCGTAATGCTGGAAAATATATTGCATTATCAACCATTTATTTGTTTTGTTCGTATCTATTTTCACAAACCCACTATTGAGTATAGCTAAATTATATTTGCTTAATAATACTATAGATGAGGTGTCATGGTTAATCTTATGAGTAACTTTTTCTAAAATATTTTTGTTTGGAATTTCTGTTTTATTTGCCCATTCTGTATTTAATTTTGATAAATGAGAATGTACAATATTACATGCAGTAAAATCAGTAGTTATAATACTATTATTTGTGTTTCTTTTTATGGAATCTAATTCTGCCAGCACTTGAAATGTGTTTTTATTAGTAAATATTCCATGTGCACCTTCAGTAATATTATCTAATTTATAAGTAAGAAAATAAGAAGTTT
>JBDKHK010000162.1:0-5700 GCA_039797705.1 Bacteroidota bacterium | reverse complement strand
AACTACTTGGCCCTGCTTGTTAATGACCATTTCATTATGACCACTCACATTCGACATGGTTCTATGCAAAGTATACCAACGCAATTCATCAGACTTTTGAGGAGAAAATGCCACAGTTCCCATTCCTCCACCCAATACCCCCTCTAGTATATCTATACTTTGCTTACCCATTACTTTCCATTGAGTCGATTGTAGAACAACAAACTCCGTTGGATTTGTAGGAGCTGCCGTAGGGTCTGTTACTTCATTCTTTTTGCAGGACACCAATAAAGAAAAAGCAACTAATAGATACACAGAAATATTACTAGAAAATTTCATGAGATACGATAAGGTTTATTGTTTAACAGATCCTCGTCCAAAGCAACGGCCACAGATAATGGGCCAGGTATCATGAGATGTGCCGCGGAAATAATAATTATTATCCCGTTTCTCATATACTTTCACTTCATTCGCTTTTGTTTCAGCAGTTCGGCCTAACATTCCTGTTCCGTTGCAGTCCTTACAACTAACCAGGGAAACACCTTTTATAGGATGGTCCCTGTACCATTGGCGCTTTGCCTCTTCTTGTTTCAGCCGCGCCTGATTTTCTTCATTAAACTTTTGAATCCTTACCGCATAGTCCGCCTTTTCAGCAACAACATTGAGGTTATTAAAATAATGGACAACTTTATTATCCGTAATTAAACAAACTTTTGCCTCTGCAAATCCTATCCCAACCACACAGAGCTGACTATTCGATCGCAAAAACGGAATACTCACAGGCATTATGAATTGTCCATTTAGGTAGTAACTATAATCAATTCTTCCTAAATAATGCTTGGTGCGTAGATGATATGCTTTAACATCTCCTCTTTCATCAATTTTTAAAATGCTGGTTACAGGATCATAACTTCCATATACACTACCATTGGCATGCCTTGCATCATGATCAAATTTTAGGGCTTCTCCGGTAGTTAAATCTATAATTCTTCCATCCCGGTCAAAAACATATTGGTTATCTTTTGTAATAAAATAATAGCCTATTTCAAGGTTTGAGAATACAGTTCTATGGTGTATCTCTCGCTTTGGATCCTTTCTTTCTTTATTGCTATACGTAGAAGCTAATTCTACTCGCTTTCCATCCGGATGCACAAAATATAGTTTCTCTTTTTTCTTCATGTACTCTAGTGCAATGCCCGTATTTTTCAGCGATTTCACATCATTTTTATAGGGATCCAGCTTAATACTATACAACTTTTTATCCTCTTCAAAAACGGTGTATTCCTGACTATTCTCTTTAACCACATATTTAGGTTGAGGATAGAGTGTAGTATGTTCCGCGTAAATCTTATAAGCTTCTGCACCTGTTGCTTTCAATTTCCCCGTTTTTATTTCGAACAGCAGACTCGGATTGCTCATACGCTCAAGTAAAAAGTATTCTTCATCATCCGTTAACAAATACCTGTCATTTCCTACCATTGAAATGAGTCCATTGGGAACTGGTAAATCAATTCGAAAATCCTGACATAAAGCAACTGTTTGCAAAAAAAGCAACCCAACAATTAATGAAATCTTAAGGAATAAATATCCTTTAATGAACTTGGAATTTTGCATCGTTTTCAAGATTGAATGATTGAATGAATAGATGTAAAAATCCGCTAAAATTCAGCTCCATAAAATGGGCTGTTCGGCCCATTTTAATGCGATCAATCAACTAAAACTGTAAACTATAGCTGTCAAAATTTAACTTTTTGATTTTATTGATAGAAACTCTTTTTCCAGATTGCTCATTTATCTTGTATCCTCTCTGTTTTATAGTAATGGTATGGGCTTTTGTATTGTAGGCATATTCGGTTTTAAATTCATAATACCCTTTTTGGGTTTTCTCTCTATTACCCAAATTATTTTCTTTAGAAATCATACTCAAGATTAATTCACCATCTTGATAAAATTTGGTTGTTACAGAAGCAACTCCCATACCATCGTAAGGATCATCTACTTTCAACAGTTCATATCCATCTCCAAGGTTAATCATAGATAGCGTATAGTTCTTTTCACCAAAAGATCCATGAACAGCAAAATTTCTTTTGAATTGATTGATAGAAATGCTGTCATTTGCAATAGTATATGAAAAGTAACCAAGTTTAATGCCACATATATGGCAGCTGTTGGAATTTACAAATTCCCCATACTCATCAATTACCATAGGGGCTGTTCTAAAAATGGTATAATATACTTTTTCGTACCCGTTATCTATCACCATAGTTGTATCTACCAATGAATACAAAGTATTTTTTTCTCCATGTTGCCCATTAAACTCATACATATCTCCTGGAGTGGCAGTCCATTTCACTGCCTTCCATTTTGCTTGATATTCGCCAGTAAGTAGTATTGCAAGTATTTGGGAAGGAGTATAGGAAGAAGGATATTCCCTCCACGAGAATGCAAACAAACTTTTTGAAAAGATTATTAAGAGCAACAACATGCTCATGGCATATTTTTTATTCATACAAATTGGTTGGATAATTAGTTTCATTTTTTCTTCTTCTGCTGCTAAACAGTTTAATAATAAATCCTAACAAAATACAAGTAGCCATATGACCAAACCAAGTTCGGCCATACATTGCGTCAAATTTTTCATTTCTACTTACAATCACCCAATTGGGAATTGAATCGCTTTTTTTCTCCTTGGGTATATAGCGAACATAATAAGATACTAATTTTATTGCTTCAAAGCTAGGCAGTGGATTATTGGTAGAATAAAACTCTGTGTAGTTGTATGTTAACATTTCAGCTACCCCATCGTGCATATAGTTAAGTAGAAGATGAATACTACCAACTGCTTTAAAAGGATTCGGTTTTACATCAGCTGAAATTACCGTTGCTTTAACAACAATACTTGCTTTTCTATAAGCGTCATCGCGTATGTACTCCCTTATACCGAATATACCAAAAACAATCCCAATAGTGAATAGTATTTTACTAAATACGCGCATTGCTAAACCTAGGTTAAATAAAACTAATTATTTGTTTTTCGATACTAAATGATAGCATTTGTACTGACAAGCTCAATGGGGGTTCCTTGCTCATTGTCGTATGTAAATGCCACAAAAACATAAAGCCAAGCTTTTATTTAATATTCAGTTTACTATCAAAACTCCTTTTTTAATACAATGCATCCAATGGGCTGTTCGGCCCATTTCTAACCTATAAAGCATTAAAAAAATTAAATCAACTTATTCTTCTTTGCTTTAGCAAGTAGATCAACCCGATTTCTTGCTTGTAATTTTTGATATATGTTTTCAATATGTCTTTTTACAGTAAAAGGTGAAATAAAAAGCTGATCTGCAATAAATTTATTAGTCATTCCTGAACTTAAATATTCAAGTATCTCCGATTCTCTTTCAGATAGTACGGAGTTCACATTTACAATCTTAGGCTCAATGTTCAGTGGATTTTTAAGCTGACGCAAAGCTTTTACTGCAACAGAAGGAGACATCACCGCACCCCCATTTAGCGTATCCTGAATTGTTTCGTACATTTTCTCAGCTTTGGTTTCTTTTAGGATATAACTATCCGCACCAGCATTAATGGCATTTAAAATATACTCATCATTATCAAAAACGGTAATAACAATTATTTTTAGCTTTGGAAATTTATTCTTAATAACAAAAGTGGCATCAATTCCATTGAGTACGGGCATTTCAATGTCCATTAATATCAAATCAATACAAGATTGCTTTTCAGCTTGCGCTATAGCTTCCTCTCCATTTTTTGCAATAAAAACGATTTTTAAGTCTTCAAAAGACTTAAGCTTATCTTCAATCGCTTTAAGTGCAAATAAATTGTCCTCGGCAATCCCTACATGTATCATGTTGTTAAGGGAATTTGAATGCTAAAAATAGTGCCTTTATTTTCTTCAGTAATAACTTCAACCTGCCCTTGAATTTCAATGATACGATTATGAATATTGATCAAACCAAAAGAGGTAAACTTCTCTTTCTCCCAATTAAATCCGCATCCGTTATCAGTAACTAGCAAGAAAAGTAAATTGTTAGATTGCTTTATATTGATTGAAAAATGAGTTGCAAGAGAATGCTTTAACATATTATTAATCAGCTCCTGTATAACCCTGAATAAATTAACCGAAACTTTTCCACTGACTGGAAGGTTTTGAATAATTTCAAAATTGAATTCAATTTCTACATGCTGTTGAGACTCTCGAACATCTTTTATTAGATTAAGAAGTCTAGCTTTAAATTCAATTAAAAATATTTTTTCTGTGTTTAAAACCCACAATACACTTTTTAATTCGGCAATAGAATTTTCAGAAAATTCAGATAATTTATTTAATTTATTTTGTGTTGACTGATCAAAATTATTTTCCGAATTACGAATACTATCAAGGATTGAACTAGTAAAAGTTAGTTGAGCACCTAAACTATCATGCAAGTCTCTTGATAGTTGAATACGCTGTTCTTGTAAAACCGTTTCAGCTTTAAATTTCGTTAATACAACTTGATACTCGAATTCCTTATACATCATCATACTACGTATAGCCACCAAAAAATAAACAATTAACATAAAAATGGGCATACCAATTAAATCCATATTCAATGTATTCACATTAAAATAATTGGTAAGCACCAACACTAAAACTAAAAAAATTAAAATATTAACAAACATGTAAACGACAAATTCTTTTGCCCAAGAAAGTTTTAATTTCAAAGTCATTTGATCATGCAATTCACATTCTCTTTCGAAATCATTAATAAACAACCAAGATTTTGCGCAGTAAAACAAGGCAAGAATAAGTTTAAATAAATTCAATACTTCGTAAAAAAAATGATCCTTGTTTAGCATTGCATTAAATATGCGCTGTTGCTCTTTGTCACTAGTAAAAATTAAATAAACTCCATAACCCACAGAAATGAAACCAGGAATTAGAGTGAGCAGAATGCCTTTAGATACACGACTCCCCAACAAATTTTTTATATAATAATAAATAAGTGGGCCAAAGAGAACTGAAAAAAAGGAAAAAATATACCCAAAGTAAGTCAGTTTATAGTTATCCTTAAAAAAAATTAATAGATTCAATAAACAGGTTACAATAACAGCAAAATAAATTAAAAAGAAAGAGACCCGAACTTTAATATCTTCCTTTCTATTCAACAAGGTTGGAAGTGCTAAAAAAAGCAAAACCAAACAAAGAGAAATATTGAGATATGGAACAAAAGGTTGTTTATAGAACATTTAATTATACAAGTTAAGAATAGGTTTTCAATTAAGAATCGTGGGGGATAACACAATTTAAATATAATAAATATAATTCTGTGTCCCTTTCATTCAAAACATGCTTCACTCGCTGCCAAGAAATGAATCTACTAAACTTAAGACTTACTAATCTTAGCATTTCTGAAATGCTCGTTCTCGCAAGTTTTGAATAATGATACACTATAATTTTATTGGGAGGTGAATGAAAACACACCGAGAGAACATTTTATAAATACCGTAAAGTAATTTTTGAGAGAGGCGTAAGCATAAATAAAAAATTGAAACGGAAAAATAGCAATGGTTTCAAAAAAAATGCGAAGTGAGCATTTCTGAATTGCTTAAACGCTAAATAACCATGTATTGATAATTAATTATAAAGCAATTCAGGGCAGCGAACGGAGCATTTTTTTTGAAACAATTACTATTTAACAAAAGAGGTTATGCTTG
>JBDKHK010000161.1:0-16227 GCA_039797705.1 Bacteroidota bacterium | reverse complement strand
CAAATATTAAATTCATATAGTAACCAACGTTCCAGCGACTTGGCGAGGGAGCCGATTTTTAGCACTACCGCTCAATCGAAAAACCAAAGTTCAAAATTAGCAAAAAGTTTCATACGAAGCATTTCACCCGCTTTCTTGCAAAACCGTTTGTTATAAGCCGTTTTACTTTTGATTTTATTAGATTTCTATTGAAATAATTCTTTCGCATTTTTGTTTGTTCACTTGAATTTTATTAGTATTTTTGTCAAAATTTGACAAGCCGTAAAATTGCAAAATGAAAATCTTAAACCCCGAATTAGGTCAATATTTAAGAGAACTCCGAAAGGATAAAGGGCAAACCTTGCACCAAGTTTCTGTAGGAACAGATATTGATTCGCCTCTGTTAAGCAAGTTGGAAAGAGGCGAACGATTACCAACTGATGAACAAATAAAAAAGTTAGCGAAGTATTATAAAGTTGTCGAAACTGATTTAAAAATTAAAGCAACTGCTGAAAGAATTATTAAGGAATACGGAGTAAATGACACAACTTACGAAGCTGTCAATTTAGTAATGGAGCAAATAACACCATATATTAAGAAATGAAAAAACTGATTACAGATAATTTTGAGTTGCATTTGCAAGATGCTATACAAGGTTTGTCCGCTTTGCCTGACAACTCTTTTGATTTGGCAATTTGCGACCCTCCGTATGGTGCAGCAACTTCTGCAAAATGGAACTATGAAAGCGATAAAAAAGTTAATGGTTTTGGGGGAAATTGGAAATTGAACAATGAGGAATGGGATTTGCTTACAGGAAACGATATTTTTAAAAGTACTCATCAATGGCTTACACAACTGAAAAGATTAGTAAAGCCAACAGGCTCGATTTGGATTCACGCCACTTATCACAATTCGGGTTTTGTGAATGTGCTTTGTCAGTTGTTGGGCTTGGAAATCATCAATGAGGTAACTTGGTATAAACGTAATGCGTTTCCAAATTTGTCTGCAAGACGATTGACTGCAAGCCACGAAACTATTTTGTGGGTTCATACAGGCGGAGAAAAGCAACGTAAATACAATTTCAATTATGATGATGTAAAAAGAGCAAAGTTTGAGGGAGATAATATGAAAGAAGCCGACAAACAGCTAAGAACTGTTTGGGATATTCCTAATAACAAAAGCAAAGATGAACTAAATTTTGGAACACACCCAACCCAAAAACCACTTAGAGTATCAGAAAGATTATTGATGATTTCGGGAATTAAAGGAGGCAAATTACTTGTTCCATTTGCAGGTTCGGGAACAGAAATGATTGCAGGAATGAAATACGGAATGCAAGCTATTGGATTTGAAATAAACGAAGAATATTTTGAACTTGCCAAAGAAAGATTACTATTTGAAGAAAGTAAAATTAAAAGCCAACTGTTCGTATGATGATAAAACCTAAAAATATTGTTGAGCCTGTTATCAAATGGTCGGGAAGTAAAAGATATGTTGCTCCCGAATTGAGCCGACATATTGCAAAACAAAAAAGATATATTGAACCGTTTATTGGCGGTGGTGCAATGTTGCCTTTTCGTCAAATTTCAAATGCTGTTGCAAGTGATATAATTCCCGAATTGGTTAATCTTTGGAATCAAATTAAAAACAATCCCGAACAAGTCGCAGAGGAATACAAAAATCGTTGGGAAAGATTACAAGACGAAGGACATAATGTTTATTATGAAGTTCGGGACAGTTTCAACAACACAAAAAATGAATTTGATTTTTTGTTTCTTACACGCACTTGTGTAAACGGTTTGATACGTTACAACACAAATGGAGAATTTAATAATTCAATGCACAAAAACCGTCCGGGAATAAATCCAAATAGATTAAGAGAAGTAATTTTTAAATGGAGTTATTTTATTCGTGATGTGGAATTTTTGAATTGTGATTATAGGCAAACATTAGCTGATGCCGATAAAAACGATTTTATTTTTCTTGACCCTCCTTATGGTGGAACAAAAGACCGTTACACAAAAACAGAATTTAACCTTGATGATTTTTATAACGAATTGGAACGCTTAAATTCTGTTGGTGCAAAATGGATTTTGACTTTTGACGGAACTGCTGGAAATCGTGAATACGATTATCAGTTGCCAAAAGAATTATATCAACACAAAACAGAAATTAAAACGGGAAATTCTCCTTTTACGAAATCAATGAAAACAAGTATTGATGCGGTTTATGAATCAGTGTATTTCAATTTTGAAACTGCCGTTGAATTGCGAAACAATATCAGTAAAAATACCGTTCAAGAATTGGCTTTTATTTGAAAGTAAAAGATGCCCGATTGTTTCCGTTCCGTCATTCTTGAACTCAAACGCAAGAATAAAATCTAATTTTCCTTCTTGCATTTCGGTTTTCATTTCGTCCAAGTTTTTGTAAACAAACGCACCACCCGAATATGCTAAAAAATTGGTAAGCGGTGTTTTCTTTCCTGTAAAAGATTTCCAATCTTCGTTGTTTGGTTTGTAAGCCGTTGGCGGAATTTTGAAAAGTGCTTTTACATATTCAGTCAAACGATTTCCGATATTTTCGTCCAAATCTTTTGCATTGTTTTTGGATTCAATTACCAAAAAGATTTCTTCTTTCTTGGTGTGAATTTGAATAATGTGGTCAGGTCGTTTTGCTTTTATTGCTGAAACTCTTGGCAGTGAAGTCCAACGATATTCTATTTTGTTCATAAAATCAAAATAAGAAATACCACTCCAATCTCCACCGGGCGGATTGCACATTGATTCAAAAATATTAGACTTCGTTTGTCTTGAAAACAAAGTGTGAATAGCCGTATCAACATCGTGTTCGCCATAATTACCACTTGGCTTGGCTGCATTGAAAACCACTTTTACATTTTTCCTTTCTAAATCTCGGTTTACAATACTTGTCAAAACGCCAAATTCAGAAGTTGCACTATCGGCTAAAACGTAATTACTTAAATTTAAAACTGCTTGCCAAAGTCCATTGTCCGTTGCAAGTTTCGGTGTATTTTCTTTAAACGTTTTCCACGTTTGTTTTCCCGCGGGACCAAAAACAATCGTCAAAATATCAATGTCGTTACCAAACAACATTCTTGCAAGTGGGGTAAGTCCTCTGTCGGGACGTGAATCATCGCCTCTTGGTTTGAAACCTGTAACCCAAACAACAATCAACGGTTTGTTTTTCGTTTCAATTTTATCCGCTAATGTTTTGATTTTATCCGCAGGATAAATTTCTTTCAGAAGTGAAGCAAATTTTTTGATGTTGCCATTTGCAACAAGACAAATCGGAATTTCTTTTGCTCCGATAGAAAGTAGATTGAGTTCTTGTGTTTTAGTTAAAAGTGTTTTGAATGTCTTCGTAACATTTACTTTGTCTGATGATTTCTTCCTCCAAATTTGTTTGTTGGGGTGATTTTTTATCCATTCGGCTTTTTTCAGTCCCGAAGATATTTTCAAAAACTCTTCCCACTCCAAAGCTCGGAATGTATCAACTCGTTTTCTGTCGCCTGAAAGAATTTTTACAAGTGTTGTTCCTTTTTCAATCAGAACATTCATTGCATCATTTATCTGGCTCTGTTCAATGATTGATTTCAGTAAGTTTAAACTTGCTTCTTTTCCAAAAATATGTGTAAACTTTTTTCTTAATTCGTTAGTGATTGCAGGGTGTGCTTCGTAAATCGGAACACAAACCACATTCAAAGATTTTGAAGAAGTGAGATAAGAAAACGGAACAATCGGATTTGGAAAACGTGGTGCTTTTACTTTTCTGTCAGCATCTAATTCAACACCTCCGATTTCTGCAAAATAGAAATACGGAATACCAATTTCAGCACAAGTAACGGCTCTGCCGTTACGTTGCCAAGCGTTATTTCCTGCTGGTAATGCGTTACAAAATTCAATAGCAAGTAACAATTCTTCTGTTTTACCGTCCTTTGAAACTTTGGTAATGTAAGCGTCTGTCGCTTCACGCAATGGAGCTCCGTATTTTGTGAGTTCGGTATTAAAATTTACATTCCAACGGTCGTGTCCACCCAATAATTCAACTTCAAAAATTTCTTTATCTTTGGTCTGTATTGAGTAAGACGGAACAATGATATTTTTACTTTTTGCTACAACTTTTCCGTTGTAAGCAAGTGCAATCAATGATAATGCTCTTTCACATTCAATTATGTTATCACCGTGTATCCTTAATTTCATCTATTTTTTCTTGTCGTAATATTATGAGTTAGCAAAGGTAAAAATTATTGTTTTTGTATTTTCACTATCCACAAAAATCTTCGTTATTTAACTGTGGGAAATTTGGATTTGTCTTGTCTGTTAATAGTTGCAGTGTCGCCCTACGGTTGCCACAAACAAGGTGCTTTGCGATGAAAAAAGGAAAGAAAGGCAATTGCAAATCACTTCAATACTATAAATTTTCGAAGTGTTGATGGTAGTGCAAATAAGGGTAATTATATATTTCATCAAAAGTAAAAAACTTGTAGTAATGTAAAATATCAAAACAATTATTGAACACTGCTTCATCTAGTAGTAAACATAAAAGAATAATTTACCATAATAGATTCCTATTTTTAAACTATCTTTATTTCAATAAATCAAAGCCATCTATTGTGTATATCATCCTTTTTATCTCATTCTTACTTACCATTTTTTATGTCAGCATTATGTGGCTATATAAAAATGAATGGGAAGAGATGGAGGAAATACATATACTGAACGAACAT
The DNA here is from genome assembly GCA_039797705.1 of Bacteroidota bacterium. Classification (GTDB taxonomy): domain Bacteria; phylum Bacteroidota; class Bacteroidia; order Chitinophagales; family JADIYW01; genus JADJSS01. Next base: position 11,501 of record JBDKHK010000161.1, on the reverse strand, counting down.
CCCAAAACTTCTGTTACTGTCATCATTCCGGCACGCAATGAAGCTGACAATATCGGACATTTATTACAAGATATTACACTACAAATCTATCCAACAGATTTAATGGAAGTAATAATCGTAGATGATTATTCGGAAGATGAAACATACACAATATGCCAAAAATACACCCAGGAATTCAGTTTCATAAAAGTTTTTAAATTACAAGAAATACTTCCTGAAAATACCTTTACAGAAGCTTATAAAAAAAAGGCAATTGAGCAGGCTGTACGTCTATCAAGTGGCTCGTTAATTATCACTACGGATGCAGATTGTCGTTTACAACAAAACTGGATTCATAGTATTGTATCATTTTATGAAAAGGAAAATTGTGCATTGATAGCCGCTCCAGTGGGTTATTATAAAGAAAAAACGCACTTTCAACATTTTCAGGCATTAGATTTTTGTGGTATGCAAGCCATTACTGGAGCCATGATAAATATGGAAATTTTTAACATGGCAAATGGTGCAAACCTTGCCTACGAAAAACAAGCCTTTTTATCTGTAAATGGCTATCAGGATATTGACCAAAAAGCCAGTGGCGATGACATGCTGTTGGTTTATAAAATTGCCAAAAAATTTCCCAAAAAAGTACGATTTTTAAAGAATCGGGCAGCTATTGTTTTAACAGAACCTATGCAAACCGTATCAACTTTTTTGCAGCAACGATTCCGATGGACATCTAAATCTACTTCCTATCAAGACAAAAAAGTTACCTTGATTTTAGGACTTGTATATTTATTCGTTTCCAGTATTTGGATAAATACGTTATTGTTTGGTGGGGCATTATTGAATACTCTCTTTTTAAGCGAACGTACTATCCTTGATTTTATTAGTTTTTTACCTGCAATATTATACTTAATCCTGTTGATAGTTCAAATTATTTGCAAGAGTGTGATTGATTATTATTTTTTAAAATCGGCTGCTACTTTTTTCAATCGGCACGATTTGATGAATACTTTTTTTACCAGTGAAATATTGCATATTTGGTACATTCCTTTTGTTGGCACATTAGGTAATATTATTTCCTATAAATGGAAAGGGAGAAAATTAAATTGAACACCAGCAAAACCATATTAATAGCACCTTTAGATTGGGGGCTGGGACATGCTACTCGTTGCATGCCTTTGATAGATTTATTATTAAAACATGGAAATAAAATTATTATTGCCGGAAACGGAGATTCATTTTATTTGCTAAAAAATCAATATCCTACACTTCTATTTTATGAATTGCCAGGATATAATATTTCGTATTCTATTGGGAAGAATGCCTCTTTTCATGCATTGATGCAGACTCCAAAAATATTAAAAACAATACGGGAAGAACAGAAAGCGATAGCAGACATCGCAACAAAAGAATGTATTGATTTAATTATTTCTGACAATCGATATGGGGTGCGCCACCCACATATAAAAAGCATTATAATCTGCCATCAAATTGCTTTGCAAGCACCAAAAAATTTTCGTTGGACTAATTCATTTTTCCTAGCCTTGCATTTAAAACAACTCCGACAATTTGATGCTTTATGGATTCCAGATGAAGAAGGAGACCATAATTTATCGGGCATATTATCGCATGCTATAGACTTTAAAATGCCTACTTCTTATATCGGCATACAAAGTAGATTTGCAAATTTTACGCCTGCGACTTCTTTTGTACAAAATATAGATTTTTCTATACTGGTTGTATTATCGGGACCAGAACCACAACGAACATATTTGGAAAATTTATTAAAACTACAATTAGCAGAATTTCCAGAAAAAATCTTACTGGTGCAAGGAAAAACAGCCAACTTCCAACAAACATCTGAAAAACAGATTACTACAATATCTTATCTAAATACCAATGATTTATTTATCGCTTTACAAAAAGCAAAAATTATTATTTGCCGTTCGGGTTATTCTACTATAATGGATTTGGCGGCATTAGGAAAGAAAGCGATTTTGATTCCATCTGAAGGGCAAACAGAACAAGAATATTTAGCAGAAACATTACAGGAAAAAAAATTTACTGTTGCCTGTTCGCAAAATAAATTGGACATAAAAGCTGCATTGGAAAAAATAGAATCTACACAGGGATTTCCGAAATATGTTATTTCTACCATTCCACTGGAGCAGGCATTGGGAGATTTTTTGTAAAAAGATTCACACGCCTTATACCACCCAAGTCGTCAATCCTTCGTCAATAAGGGTGTAATGCATAACGGTTCCGCCTAATTCACTCAATTTTTTTATCAAAGCATATTTGTGAATATAGGGTGCATAAAAAATCATAAAGCCACCGCCGCCCGCTCCGGATATTTTTCCGCCGGTTGCGCCGTGTTGCAGCGCTGTTTCGTAAATAGAATCAATGGATGCATTAGAAATTCCATCCGCCATTTGTTTTTTATGCATCCAACCGTTGTGTAATATTTTTCCGATATTATCCATTTCTCCTTTTAGAATGGCTTCTTTCATTAAAATACTTTGCTCTTTTAGATGATGCATGGCATCAATAGAAGAAGTTTTATTGGAATGTACATTGTCCGTTTGTTCTTGAATAATTTTAGAAGACAATCGGGAGGTTTGCGTATAAAATAACACCAAATTATGTTCTAACTCATGCAAGTATTCTGATTTTATCCTCAGTGGATTGACAATTACTTTGTTGTTGGCATAAAACTCCATATAATTTACTCCTCCAAAAGTGGCAGCATATTGGTCTTGTTTGCCGCCCGCCATTTTCAAATCTTCTCGTTCGATGGTATAGGCCAAATGTGCTATGTCGTATTCGCCCAAAGGAAGTTTTAGCCATTCTACAAATGCACCAACAATGGCAACCACCAAAGTAGAAGAAGAACCCAAGCCGGAACCCGGAGGTGCATCTACATAAGTGCTTAATTCAAACGAAAGCGGTTCTTTAGAAAAGTCCTTTATAATGCGATTATATACGCCTTTGGCTAAGTCTAATTTCCCATCAATGGGTAATTGTTCTGCTGATTTTAATTCTATTTTTTCATTTCTGTCAATGGCATTGATAATAATTTTGCCATCATTTCTTGGCTTAATAGTGGCATAAGCATATAGGCTAATGGTGGCATTTAAAATAGCACCGCCATAAATATCTGAATAGGGAGAAACATCGGTGCCTCCACCGGCTAATCCTATACGCAAAGGTGCTTTGGAACGAATAATCATGATACAAATGTACGATTTACGATTTATGATTTCAGAATGATTTTGCTAAACTTTTTACTTTCTCAGCCATCAATTTCCAACTGTATTTTTTCTTCTCTTCTAAAATATTTTGAACAAATTCAGTTTCTTTATTTTCATTATAGAAATGAAGAATAGCATCGGATACGGCTTGTTCATTGGGTTCTACTACCAATCCAACTTTATTATTAGGAACAATTTCAGGCAAGCCTCCTACATTGGTAACAATCATTGGCTTGTTGAAATGATAACAAATTTGCGTTACTCCACTTTGTGTAGCATGTTTATATGGCTGCACCACTACATCTGCTGCACAAAAGAATTTATACACTTCGTCATCGGGAATAAAACGAGTGTGCAAATGAATTTTATTTTGCAACTGTAATTCCTGAATTAGTTTTTCATATTCGTCTTTATTGGAATAATATTCTCCAGCTACGATTAATTGAATATCGGAATGACGTAAATTTTCGGTAGCCATTGCTTTCAATAAAATGTCTAATCCTTTGTAATCGCGGATGAGCCCAAAAAACAAAATGTATTTTTTATTTATGTCTAATTGTAGTTGTTGGATGGCTTCTTGCTTTGAAACGCTTTCGCCATAATTATCAAACAAAGGATGAGGATTTAAAAGCCTTGGTTTGGTCGTATTAAAAACACTTAAATCGTTATACACGCTATCGCTCATGGCAATAAAACCATCTACGCTGTTTACAAAATATTTAGTAAAAAGAGTGTCCCCAATTCTTTTCTCGTGTGGAATGATGTTGTCTAAAATAGAAATGATTTTAGTGTGCTTGTTACTTTTTGCTATTCGACAAATAGTGCCTAAACAAGGCGCCATAAATGGCAACCAAAATTTTACGACTAAAATATCCGGTTGTTGTTTTCTGAGTTTCCACCCAATTTTTATCCAATTAAATGGATTGATAGAATTAACGGAAACATGAATTTTTAATTCTTCGGGTGCTGGTAGAGAAGAATATTGTGTAGTTCCCGGAAATAGAAATTCAGGATATTGCAGCGAAAAAGTTTCTATATTTACTTCATCTTTTGCTTGTTGAAATTCTCTGGCGAGGCGCTCATTGTAGGCTGCCAACCCTCCGCGTAGCGGATGCGCCGAACCAAGAATTACAATTTTCATGCAAGAATAAATTCTACTATTTTATCGCCCACTTCGCTGGTTTTGTATTTTCCTTGATTAATATCTTCGGTTACAAATCCTTCATTCAAAGCTTTGTTTACAGCATCTACAATGGTTTTGCTTTCTTCCAATAATCCAAAACTATATTCTAACAACATGGCAGCAGACAAAATAGTAGCCATTGGGTTGGCAATATTTTTCCCTTTTGCTTGTGGATAAGAACCGTGTATGGGCTCGTACAAAGAAGTTTTATCGCCCATGGAAGCAGAAGGCAACAAGCCCAAACTACCACCAATTACAGAGGCTTCGTCAGAAATAATATCGCCAAATAAATTTTCAGTAAGTATAACATCAAACTTAGTGGGTTTAGTAATCACTTCCATTGCTGCGCTATCTATGAAATTACATTCTAAAGAAATATCAGGATGTTGTTTGGCATATTCTGTTACCACTTCTCTCCATAATCTTGAAGTGGCTAATACATTGGCTTTGTCTAAGAGCGTAACCTTTTTATTTCTGTTTCTCGCAAACTCGAATGCTTTTTGTGTTATTCTCAAAATTTCATCTTTCGTATAAACACAAGTATCATAAGCAATTTGTTGATCTTCGCTTCTTCCTCTCGGTTTGCCAAAATAAATTCCCGAAATTAATTCTCTCACTACTACAAAATCAGCTCCTTTTATTCTATCATTTTTCAATGGGGAAGCATCTAAAAGCGCATCATAACTTTTTACCGGTCGAATGTTTGCATACAAGCCCAACGCTCCCCGCATTTTTAGCAAGCCTTGCTCAGGGCGTACTTTTGCGGAAGGGTCATTGTCGTATTTTGGATCACCAATAGCTCCAAATAAAATAGCATCATTTCTCAAACACAGTTCATGTGTGGCATCCGGATATGGATTCCCGGTTTCATCAATGGCTGCTGCGCCTATTAATCCATAATTATATTCAAATTGATGATTGAATTTTTTTTCTATTGCTTTTAAAACGTTTACAGCCTGTTCTATAATTTCCGGTCCTATGCCATCGCCCGGCAATACTGCTATTTTCTTTTCCATTCTTCAAAAATAAGCAACAGGAATGTATAAACTATCTATAAAGTGTTATTAAATTTATACAAATGAAATTATTGAACCATTTAATAGCGGTTTGTTTTGTGATGTTGAATTTTTCTTCCATCGCATCTCCTGTGTTAAATGCCCCATTAGAAACAGCCATCCTACAAGAAAAATATGTGGATGCTTTGCGATTATCCAACTTTCGATTACAACAGTTATCTGCGGAACAAACAGACAGTCTTTCTTATTATGTTTATCAAACTGCTGCGTGTTTATTTCAACTTAGAAGTACAAAAGCAATGGAAAAACTATTGCTGAAAGTAACTGAAAATCCGACGAAAATAAACAGTTATTATTTATCAAAAATACAATTTATCCAACTTCAGTATTTAAAAGAAAAAGGGGATTTACAACAGCCGGAAGAAACGCTACAACAGGCAATTGCTACCAATATCTACCCTGATATAAAAAATGATTATTCGTTGCTATTGGCTTCTTATTATTTATCTGTGAATAAAATTGAAGCAGCTGAAAATTTGTATAGAAAAATATTTCTCCTTAACAACAGTACTACTATACAGAAAGCTGCTGCTGGCAATGGTATCGGTGCTTCTTTTGCTTATAACAGCAAATACGATTCAGCACAAATTTATTACCAAAAAGCGATAGGTATTTTTGCCAAAATATTTAATAAAAAACACACTAGAATTGCTCAAGTAAAATTTAATTTGGCATTAATTGATAATAATTACGGCAATTTTCATGCGTCTGAAAAAATATTATTAGATGTTTTATCTTCTTATCGTGCGGTATTTGGTGATCAACATATTCGAACGGCAGAAACGTATGGCACTTTGGGTAGTGTATATATGTTGCAGGATAATTATGAAAAGGCGTTGTATTACATCATAAAAGAACGAGATATTTTAATTCAGCTGTACGGGAAAAAACATGCCGACTTAGCATACAGTTATTTAAATGCAGGAAGAATACACATTTCTATCAATGATTATACAACGGCAGAACAAGAAATACGTGCCGGAATAGAAGTATTGAAAAATGCAGGAAAAACAAACACCAATACATATACTCAATTAGGTATTGAATTAGCCAAAATATTAATTGAAAAAAAAGAGTATAAAAATGCGCAATCTCTTTTAGAGAAATTATTGCAGCAGGAAAACATGGAAGATGAATACAAGGCAGATGTGTATTTGCAATTAGGAGATATTTATTCTACTCAAAAAAAATATACTGTTGCTGAAAACTATTTTTTACAAGCCGATAAAATATATAATACTGTTTATGGTGATAAAAATATTTATTCGGTAGATGCCAATTTATTTTTATCAAATAATTTTTTACAAAAAGGTGCGCTTTCAGATGCTTTAAAATATGCTGAAACAGCCTATCAGAAAACCATAAAAAACAAACTAACCATCTTTCCTTATGAACAATGGAGGTGTCGCTTGCAAACTATGTATTGCATCAAAGAGCAATTAAAACAACCACCTTACCGCAATGGGCAAATAGTTAAACATATTGAAACCATCAAAGATATTTTATCAGATGCCAAACGCATCAAGCAAACCTATTATTCCAACGGCAGTCAAATACAAATCAGTCAAAAAATGGCAGAATTAAACCAACTCGGTATTTATTTTTTGACACATTTTTACAAACAACCAGACACATATTTCATCAATAACTTATTGTTTTTTTCGGAAAATAATAAAGCCAATCTTTTGCGTAGTAAAATATCCAACGATGCTTCCAACGATTTTTTACCTAAAGAGAAAAAGGAGCAATCAGAAATTATTGTAAACCGATTGAATTATTTTATTTCTTTAAATGAAAACCAAGAAGAGATGCCCTTTATTATCAACGATTCTATATTGTGGTATCAAGATAAATACGAGCGTTTTACAAAAAGCATAGAGAAAGAATATCCTAAAATATATAGAATAAAATATGAAGAGCAACCTGTAACTGTTAGAAAAATTCAACAAAATATTCCCGAACAATGCTCGCTACTTGAATACGGTAATGATGGTGAAAATTATTACTGTCTGTCTGTTAGTAAAAATAAAATAACCTATAAACAATGTGGAAATAAGCATTATTTAGATAGCCTTATTGCTCAATATCAACAATCTATAATCGATAAAAAAATAGACCAGAATACAGGTGCTTTACTTTATGAAAAATTATTACCCCAATATAAAACATTTCATTTGTTGCTTTCGCCCGATGCCAATATCCATCAAGTGGCATTTGATGCATTGCCAACAAATAACAATCATGAATTTTTAATACAAAAACATACCACGCAATTTATCTTTTCTGCTACGACATATTTCAATCCCATACGATCGGATAATAGTAAAAAAGTTATCTCATTTTTTCCAGATTTTATTCAATCAGAATATGCAGCTTTAGACCACAAAAAAGAGCATGCAGCCTTAAAGTTGTTTCCAGCTTACGAAGTCTATTATAAAGAAAAAGCGGTAAAAGAAAAATTTATAGAAAAAGTTCGCAAAGCGGGCATTATACACATTGCCACGCATTTAATAACAGATACAATCTCGCCTTTGCGCTCCTATTTAGTGTTTCAACCAAACCGTGATTACAAACTCTCTATTAGTGATATTTGGAAATTAAATGCGAACGTACAGTTGGTTACATTAGCTTCTTGTCAAAGTAATTACGGAAAGCAACAAAGTGGCGAGGGGACACAAAATTTTGCGTGGGCTTTTTATTATGCCGGAGCACGAAATATTTTATCCACCCAGTGGAATGCTTCTAACCAATCAACAGCAAAAATTATCAATGCTTTTTATAAACATTTAAGAAATGGCAAATCCAAACAAGATGCTTTAAGATTAGCTAAATTAGATTATTTACAAAGTACGGATGCAATAGGAGTACAGCCATTTTATTGGTCAAATTTTCATTTATATGGAGATAGCAATGCACTGCAAATCATTCCTCATTGCTTCGTAAAATTTTGGTATATCCCTATTGTACTTTTTCTGTTCGTTTATTTTTCAACTAGTTATTTCATAAAAGTTTTTAAAAAGAAACGATATGGATTTTTTTAATTTATAGAAGACAATTTTTATTTCTCTATTGTAAAATAATATCCATTTTACAATGTACCATTCACGATTCTTTCAAAATTATTGTAATTTGCATTGAAATCTATTTTTATATACTTGATAAATTAAAAAAACAACTTATCAAGCAATAACATCCAATCTCAGATATGTTATTACCATTGGAATATCATTTTCCGGATAGTATAATCTCTTCCAAAGATTTGGATAGACTTTTGGCATCCGGATATTTCCGCACGGGCAACTATATGATGCGTACACGGGTTTTGTATTTTAATGATGAAATTTTAAACACCTTACACATTCGCATTGTTTTAGAGGAACATTTTTTTTCTAAAAGTTTATATAAAATGCTAAAGAGAAACAATGCAAAATTCACTTACAAAATACAACCCTTAAATATTACCGACGAAAAAGAAACACTGTATAAAATACACCGCAAGCGATTTAAGGGAAACGCTTCCGCCAGTTTGTCGGCATATTTGTATGACAATATCAAACGAAATATATTCAATACTTTGGAATTGAATATTTACGAAGAGGGCAAATTAATAGGGTTTAGTTTTTTTGATTTAGGAGAAGACAGCATGGCGAGTATCATTGGTATTTACCATCAGGAATATGCTAATTATAGCTTAGGAATTTATACCATGTTATTAGAAATAGAGTATGCAAAATTCCTACATTTAAAATATTATTATCCAGGCTATGTAACGTATGAGCCTTCGCAATTTAACTACAAACAAAGACTTTCCAAGCAATTTGAATTTTATGACTGGCATACAAAACAATGGCTTTCTTTTGAATATAAAAATGATAAAATACGCATAAATGAACTCTATAAAACAAAACTTGATGAAGCCATAAAATGGCTAAATCATTTCAAAATACCGAATCGAATATTATTTTATCCGTTTTTTTACATGGGCAGTATGTATCCCAAATCCGATTGTGTAAAAGGCGTACACCATTTATTATTGGAAGATTTTGATATTGAAGGATTATTTTACATTATAGAATTTAATCCTGAAAAAATGGAATTATTATTATCCGGCGTTACTATACATAAATATCAATTTGAAGAACGAATTGATTTTTTTGATATATTTAATAACCAGCAATGGAATAGAGTTTTATTATACATTCACCCTTCCATTGTAATAAGGAATGAGTATGAATTTTTTTCAGGCTATATTTTTTTACAAGATTTGTTCCGACAACATTTACAGCCACCGCCCATTCCAAGTAACTACCCTACAGATTCAAAATCTACTAATTAATTCTACGGATGCGTGCTTCTAAATTGTATTTATTAAAGTATCATATTGATGTACAGATATTTATTTAGGATATTTTCATCTTAAATGTTATATTAATGTGTTTTTACTCAATAGAGCAAATTAGTAACATTTATGCCGTATCTTTAAATATGGATATAATGCAAGCGCTTCCTATAGCACAACGTGTTTTAAAGCATTACGACATCACTTTCTTGAATCCAAAAGAATGGGTGACACTTTTGCAATATGGTTCAATCAAATCTCTAAAAAAAGGAGAAGATTTTATTACTGCCAATCAAATCAACACAAAAATCGCCTTTATTTTAAGTGGAGCATTTCGTTTTTTTTATGAAAAAAATGACAACGAAATTACTTGTTTATTAGGATTTGAAAACAACCTTATCGGTAGCTTTGAAAGTAATATTTTAAAACAGCCTTGCACACAAACTATTCAAGCAATCGAAGACTCAGAGCTTTTTATAATAGACTATAAAGATTTAGAAAAACTATACGACATCAGCCCAAAATTCGAGCGAGTTGGTCGGTTGATTTTGGAATATTATTTAGCCTATTTACAACAACGCATCACTTCCTATTTGTTAGAAACCCCAGAAGAGCGATATAGACGACTTATAGAGGAAACTCCTAATATTTTGCATCGAGTTCCATTACAATATATTGCTTCTTATATAGGCGTTACACCGGTTTCTTTAAGCAGAATCAGAAAGAGGATTTTAAAGAAATAAATTTATCAGTTTCCAATATACATGCTCCATTTTTTTGTAGAAATGGATGCACACCTGTTATGCCGAGTTTTGCATTTGCAAGAGATAGAATAAATGGATAAATACCTGCGCACTATTCTCGGTGGCTTTCACGAAGCAACAACTAACATACATCCATAACAACAGAATAAATTAGTTCTTCACAAACTTTCTGGTAATAGAGCCTGCATTGGTATCAAACGACAATAAATATGTTCCTGTTGCTAAATTTTCAATAGGCAAACCATCATAATGCAAACCTGCCGATTGCATGCCAAAATCTATTTTTTGAACGACATTGCCTTGAATATCATAAATAGAAATGGTAAGATTATCTGGCTGTTTCATAAAATATTGAAACTGGAGGAAATGTCTAGTAGGATTCGGATAAATACTCATCAATTCTACTTGGTTTTGATAATTTTTTATGCCAGTAGAAACACCATCCATTCTTGGATATGCTGGCACCAAATCAGCAAATGTTCTTGAAGTATAAGTAGGTCCTGAATACTTTTTTAAATGATTCTCATTTATTTTAGTACACCAGGTTTCTAATAATGTTAGCGTATCACCTAATCTTCCACTCAATCCTGTTTGCCAATAATCTGCACAAGCAGATTCCGGTGTCAAATCTAAAACAAAATAACCGGTAGAGCTTGGATTCACATACCGTAAATGTGTATTATTACCGTACATATAAGATTGCATACCACCAAATATTCCTCCCGGCACTACATTATCTCCTACAAATTCTACACCGGCAGAACCGGCACCGGTACTTGGATTGTATGGAATCAGTCCATTCGGGATGTCAAACATCATAGCAATATGAATATCACCACTTAATACTACAAAATTTTTTATATCGTATGTATTAATGGTGTCTAATATTTTCTTTCTATCTAA
>JBDKHK010000160.1:0-51433 GCA_039797705.1 Bacteroidota bacterium | reverse complement strand
ACCAAAGCGAAGCAACTATAAAAGCAAAAGCTGTTGAAATTGGATTTCCTGTTTTACTAAAAGCAAGTGCTGGCGGTGGCGGAAAAGGGATGCGTATCATTCGTGAAGCAAAAGAATTAGACAAAGCTATCAATGAAGCTAAATCATAAGCATTATCCGGATTCGGTGACGATACTTTATTGATAGAAAAATATTTTGATACATCACGACATATTGAGTTCCAAATATTCGGTGATAAGCACGGAAATGCGTTGCATTTATTTGAACGCGAATGTAGCATTCAACGTCGTTATCAAAAAGTAATAGAAGAAAGTCCCTCTCCTTTTATTACCACAGAAACACGACAAAAAATGGGTGCTGCTGCCGTTGCCGCTTGTAAAGCAATTCAATACGATAATGCGGGAACAGTAGAGTTTATTGTAGCTCCCGACCAATCTTTTTATTTTTTAGAAGTGAATACACGACTTCAAGTAGAGCATCCAATTACTGAAGAAGTTACCGGATTAGATTTAGTGCGTTTGCAAATTGAAGTAGCACAAGGAAATCCAATTCCATTTAAGCAAGAAAATATTTCGCAAAACGGACACGCTATTGAAGTACGTTTGTATGCGGAAGATGCAGGCAATAATTTCTTACCTGTTAGCGGAAAAATATTAGATTGGATTCCTGCAAACATCGAAGGTTTGCGGTATGATACAGGTATTGAAAGTGGAAGTGAAATTTCTACTTATTACGATCCGATGATTGCAAAAGTAATATCAAAAGGCAAAGATAGAAAGGAAGCAATAGCACGATTAAGCAAGGGTTTGCAAGAAACAGTTTGTACAGGATTTACTACCAATAAGAATTTTTTAATTGCCATTCTCAACAATGAAGATTTTCAAAAAGGAAATTTTGACACGCGTTTTTTGGATAAAAAATTTCAATATGATGGTGAACATTATTCGCAAGAAACATTAGATATTTTAACGTGCGCATTAATTCATTTTCGTTTTTTACAAAGAGAAAATAACAGAACAATTGCACAAGGTGTGCCGGCTGGTTGGCGAAATAATTTTTATCAAGCACAAAAGGAGTCTTATTCTTATAAAGGATTTGAATTTCCTATTTCTTACACGAATCAAAATGGCGAATTACAAATTACATTTGCTGATAAAAAATTTACAAGTAATTATTATCCGCAGACTGCGGTCAGCCGACTATCGACTGTTGACAATTTTATCGTATTTGAAATAAACAACATTCGTCGCAAATTTTTCATTTCAGAAAATGGAAACCAATATTTCGTTCAATCACCGCAGCTGGGGCAAATTGTATTAAACAGCATAGAACGTTTTCAATTACCTGTGGAAGAAACCGTAAAAGGTGGTTATATTGCACCAATGCCTGGCGATATTACAACTGTATTAGTAAAACCAGGCGACATCATAAAATCAGGTGATGCCTTGTTAAAAATGATTTCTATGAAAATGGAAAGCACCATAGAAGCCCACAGCGACGGCGAAGTAGAAGAAGTATTTGTAACAGACAAGCAGTTTGTAGAAGCAGGAACGCTGTTGTTGAAGATGAGAGAATAAGAGTCATTCTCGCGAAAGCGGGAATCTCACAAACAAATGAAAAAATGAAAACAATCAATTATATTTCAATGAGATTCCCACTTTCGTGGGAATGACATCAAATCAAAATAAATAAACATGCTATACACACAAGAACAAATCTCCAATTTCTCCCAACAAAACTTCGCTTATTTAATAGTCGAAGAAAAAGATAATGTTTTAACCATCACACTCAATCGCCCTGAAAAACGCAACGCCTTTCATATACCGCTGGCAAATGAGTTGGCGTATGCACTCTCTTATGCTCATTACAACAATGCTATTTGGTGTGTTGTTTTAAAAGCAAACGGACCAACATTCTGTGCAGGTGCGGATTTAAAAGCTTTTGCAGGCGATGATACAGTAGAAAAACCATCAACGATTCCAATGCCAAAAGATTTAGTAAAACTCGGCGAAGAATTTAATGGCTTGCACAAACCATGCATTGCACAAGTACATGCAGATGTTTACGCAGGTGGCTTTTTAATGATTGGTGGTTGCACACATGTTATCGCAGTAGAGTCAGCAAAATTTGGCTTACCAGAAGTAAAACGCGGTATTTTCCCATTTCAAGTAATGGCAACCTTAGAACCTTTAATGTCGGCACGGCAACTTTTGGATTTATGCATTCGTGCAAAAACATTAAGCGCACAAGAAGCAAAAGAAATCGGCATTGTTACAGATATTGTAAGAGAAGAAGATTTAGAAGATACTGTTCAAAAATTAATTGAAGACATTAAAGAACAATCACCAACCGCCATACGATTGGGTTTGAAAGCATTTCAGGAAATGAAAAGCAAAGCAGCAGAAGACAAACACAAATATTTACACGCTATGTTGATGCAATGTTTGCAAAGCAAAGACGCAGCAGAAGGTTTGTTAGCATTCAAAGAAAAACGAAAAGCAAACTGGACAGGAAATTAATCAATGAAATAATAAACAAATAAAATAATGCACAATAAAATATCATTCATTAATTATTAAATTACTAAATTTTTAAATTATCGACATGTCAAACAAAAAACTAATACTAAGCGCAGCACTCACAGGAGCAGCCACCAACCGTTCACATTGTCCTGCAATACCATACACACCTAAAGAATTAGGCGAAGAAGCCAAACGCGCAGTTGATGCAGGCGCAAGCATTGTACACATACACGCACGCGAAGACGATGGCACACCAAGCTGGCGCACCGAAGTTTTTGAAGAAATAAAAGCAGAAGTACGCAAACATTCTTCTGATGTAATTATCAACTTTTCTACTGGCGCAATCGGACTCTCTATACAAGAAAGAATTAAACATTTACCAGTTACCAAACCCGATATGGCAGCGTTTAATATGGGTAGCATGAACTATGCCATTTTTTCAAAAAAACAAAAACAATTTTATTGGAACGCAGTGTTTGAAAATTCGTATGATATGATGATTAAAGCAGTAAAAACGATGAACGAAAATAATATTTGTCCAGAAATGGAATGTTTCGACACCAGCCATATTTACAATGCAGAACCACTACGCGAAATGGGTTTAATACCTGACAATGCTTGTTATAGCTTAGTAATGGGCGTACTTGGCGGTATTCCTGCGAGTACTGAAAATTTAATGCATCAAATAAAACAAGTACCGAAAGGTGCGTTTTGGCAAGTAATTGGAATCAGCAGAAAACAATGGCAATTAGCTGCTGTTGCTTGTACAATGGGTGGAAATTTTCGTGTTGGCTTGGAAGATAATTTTTATTTACCAAATGGCGAAATGGCAAAATCAAATGGCGAATTAGTAGAAGCAGGCGCATTATTAGCACGCATGATGAGCCGCGAAGTAGCAACAATTGCAGAGACAAGAGAAATGCTTAATATAAAAACGATTAATTAACCACTAAGACACAAAGTACACTTAGAAACTTAGTGAACGTAGTGCCTTAGTGGTAAAATAAAAAACATGAGCAACTTAGAACAATACTACTTAAAAGAAGAACATCAACTTTTCCGCAAAACCTTGCGCGATTTTTTAGATAAAGAAGTCGTGCCACGCGTAGATAAATGGGAAGAAGACGGTTTCTTGCCAAGAGAAATTTTTAAGAAATTCGGTGACATGGGTTTCTTTGGAATTAGTCAAGAGAAAGAATATGGCGGCTCTGATTTAGATTTTTGGTATGATGTAGTATTTATCGAAGAAGTAGCTAAATGCTGGAGTGGTGGTTTTAGTGCAAGCATTTCTGCACATCCATATTTATCGATGTCACATTTAAAACATGAAGCATCAGATTATTTAAAAGAGAAATATTTACCCAAAGCAATCACTGGCGAATATGTTGGAGCATTAGCAATTACTGAACCTCACGCAGGTTCTGATGTTGCAAGTATAAAAACTACTGCAATAAAAAAAGGTGATAAATATATTATCAATGGTTCAAAATGCTTTATAACCAATGGCGTTTTTTGTGACTACATGATTGTTGCTTGTAAAACAAAAGATACTGGCGCAAGTGGAATTTCTATGATTTTAATCGATGGAAATTCTAAAGGATTAACACGCACTAATTTAAAAAAATTAGGTTGGAAAGCCAGCGATACTGCAGAAATTACATTCGACAATGTAGAAGTTCCAATTGAGAATTTATTAGGTGAAGAAAACAAAGGGTTTTATTACATCATGCAGCGTTTTGAATTGGAACGATTGACGCTGGCATTAGGTGCCATCGCCTCTACAGAAGATGCCATGAAATACACGTTGCAATATATGAGCGAACGAAAAGCATTTGGCAGAAGCATCAATAAGTTTCAAGTATTGCGACATCGGATTGCACAATTAAGTGCTGAATTAGAAAGTATAAAAAACTATACTTACTTAGTCTGTCAAATGCACAGTGATAAAAAATATTGTGTAAAAGAAGCCTCCATGTCCAAATATTTAGCAACCGAGTTATCCGACAAAGCAGCGTATCAATGTTTACAAATGTTCGGCGGATATGGATATATGGAAGATTATAAAATAGCTCGCTATTTCCGCGATTCAAGATTAGGAACAATCGGTGGTGGAACTTCTGAAATTATGTTGGAAATAATTGCAAAAATGGTCATTGAGGATATAGATTATCAGAATAAAGATGTGAGAAATGAGACAAAAGAAATTACAATTGAAGAATTATTTTCTTCTTTATCATCACGAATAAAAAAAGCAAATGGAATTGAAATGAATGTATTGTTTGAGTTTGAAAACGACTTGAATTATTCTGTAATCATTGCAAATGGAAATATTTCAATCAATAAAGAAAAAAATCTTACTACTTACGACTTAATACTTACTACTCAAACACAGACTTACATCGCTGTAGAAACTGGAAAACTAAATCCACAAGAAGCCTTTATGTCTGGAAAAATTCAAGTTAGCAATTTAGGAAAAATGATGCAATTCGGAACGCTGTTCCGAAAATTTAATAATGAAGTAATGAAATAAAATAATAATGGAGAAAAGAGATAATCCAATTCTAAAACTAACGTTTGAATTTTCAATTCAGATAGTTTTATATTGCGAAATTTTAGAAGAAAAACGAAAATATGTAATATCAAAACAACTTTTAAAATCAGGAACTTCAATTGGTGCAAATATTAGAGAAGCACAAAATGCAGAAAGCAAATCGGACTTTATTCATAAAATAAAAATCGGATTAAAAGAATTAGAAGAAACCGAATATTGGTTAGAAATATGTAAAGCGGTTGAAACTTATCCTGATACTCAAAACTTGATTAATCAACTATTAGAAATCAGAAAAATACTAGCTAAAATAATAGCAACATCAAAACTAAATCTTAAAAATCAAATCAATTAATTATTTCATTACTTAATTACTAAATTATTTAATTTATATGTCAACAGCATTATCTTATTATTTCAACGAAGAACATGAAGCATTTCGCCAAACGATAAAGCAGTTTCTAAAAGCAGAAGCAACGCCACACATCGACCAATGGGAATTGGATGGAAAAATTCCACGCGAGTTTTGGAAAAAATTCGGTGAAATGGGTTATTTCGGATTAGCCTATCCGGAAGAATACGGTGGTAGCAATGTAGATTTTTTCTATACGGTAGTAATGATAGAAGAAATTTCCAAAATATTTTCTGGCGGTTTTGCCATTACAGCAGCCGTGCAAACTTGCATGAGTACGCCTTATATTTTGCATCATGGAAGCAACTATTTGAAAGAAGAATTTATGCGTCCGGCAATTGCAGGTGAAAAAATTGGTTGTATCGGCATCACCGAACCAGGCGCGGGCAGCGATGTTCAAAACATACAGACTAAAGCCATAAAAGAGGGCGATTATTACATCGTAAACGGAAATAAAACGTTTATCACCAATGGTATTTATGGTCATTTTGTAATTTTAGTTTGCAAAACAAATCCAGAAGCAGGTGCTGCCGGTGTGAGTTTGTTAGTCGTAGATTTAAACAGTGAAGGTATCTCCAAAAATAAATTAAAAAAATTAGGTTGGCATGCTTCGGATACTGCCGAATTACACTTTGACAATGTAAAAGTTCCCACTAAAAATTTATTAGGCGAAGAAGGAAAAGGATTTTATTATTTAATGGGTGGTTTGCAATTAGAAAGATTATCCGGTGCTATTATGGGCTATGCTGCTTGCGAAGGTATGTTGAATTATGGTTTAGAATACATGAGCCAACGACAAGCTTTTGGTAGAAGCATCAATAAATTTCAAGTGCTAAGACACAAAGCAGCACAATTGGCAGCAGAAATTGAAGTTGCTAAATTTTATGTTTTACAAACATGCAAAATGCACAATGAAAAAAAATATGCCGTAAAAGAAAGTTCCATTTCCAAATTAATAGCATCCGAATTAGCCGATAAAACAGCGTATGAAGTATTACAATTTTTTGGTGGATATGGCTATATGGAAGAATATAAAATTGCCCGTGCGTTTAGAGATTCTCGAATTGGAACCATTGGAGGCGGAACGTCAGAAATTATGAGAGAGATAATTGCAAAAATGATAATAGACGATACAAACTATGACAGAGCAACCTCCAATAGTTCAAAGTCAACCGTTAGCAGTCCTGCAACCGTAGAAGATATTTTTGCTACGTTGCCAAATAGATTTAAAAAAGAAAAAGCAAAAGATATTAGTTTAAATGTGTTGTTTGAATTTGAAAATGATTTAAACTATTCCGTTTTAATTAATAACGGAAATTTATCTGTACAAAAAGAAAAAGTTCTTGATACGTACGACTTAATCCTTACTACAGATAAAGCTACTTATATTGCCGTAGAAACAGGGAAAATAAATCCGCAAGAAGCCTTTATGACTGGGAAAATTAAAGTTTCCGAATTGATGAAAATGATGGAATTTGGCGGATTATTTAAACGATTATAATCTTATTTAAAATAACATTCATTCACACTTAATTCATAAACATAATACTTGGAGATTTTCTTTTTCTGATTTTTGGAATTAAATTTGCAGTTTAAATATTTATGAAAAGATTTCTATACATTCTCATTGTATTATTTTATTCTACTATTTCCATTGGTGCTCCTAATCCAACCATTGGAGGCATTGGAGGGCAGGCGGTATTTGACTCCACAGCGCAACGATTTAAAGTAAAATCTCTTGATTACAATAATTATTTCAAAGCTAAAACATTAAAACCTGGAGATTTAATATTGGAAATTGACAAAGTTCCTATCCATAAAATGAGTTATGGAGAAGTATTAAAACTAGTACAAGGTACTGTCGGAACTCCCATGAGTTTAAAAATTCAACGATACAATGCGATAGAAAAATATTATGAGATAAAGAGAATAAGAGTAACGCTAGATATGAATCCTGTTTGGTGGTCGGTTCCCGATTATCGATATATAAATTTCCAAGAAGCTATTCCGTATATTATTTCTCAACTAAAGGTTAAAGGTCGAAATTCTATCGACACTACAAAAGTTTTTGAAAACAATAATCAAGTATTTTGCAACTTCAATATTAAAGGTGCTTACGAATCTAAGTATATAAATAATGGCAAAGGTGGCTATTCTTATCAAGGGAGTTTTGTAAAAACTGACGATCGCTCCAAAGCAGAAGGAATGTATAATTATTTAGTATTGCAATTGCGAAATTACTCTATTAAAAATGTTACTTTATTAAAAACAGAAAGTGTGCTACCTGCGATAAAAACTTACACTATTAAACCAAAAGAAGTAGCAGATATAGCACTTTATAATTTACATATAGACGTAATATTAAAAACAGAATTTGATAAAGAAGAAAATAAAAATCTTTGGTCAGTAGAAATGAATATTAATCTTTAAAAGTTATCGATTCTAAATATTGCTTTGTACCATTTCCCAAATTAAATAACGCATCTAACACACATAAATCTTTTTCAAAAGGGAATCTATCATTAAACACTTGTAAATAAGTTTCAATGTCTTTATTAGCAAATACTTTGTTTGGTAAAATTATATTTCTATAATCATCGCCTTCAAAAGTATCTTTTGTAAAATATTGTTCGGAAAAAGAAATAGGTAATTCTACTTTCAAAATTTTTGCAATCGTTTGCATAAACTGTGTATTATATTCTAAGAGAAATTCATATTTTCCTTCATAAAATTTCCTAAAATAATCTTCATAATATTCAAAAAAAGGCGAGCGGCGATAAGCGGAAGTAAAACTTTGCCAATGCAAATCTTGCCAACGTTCATTATATGAAATCCGTACATCTTTCATTTTAGAATGTTGCTGTTTGCCCCGTTCCAATGGAATACTCAAACGCAATAAACCATTTGCACCTAAAATATGTGCTCTGTTTCGATAACTTCGTTTGGTGTAATGTTCCTCTTTATCAATAGTTATAGCAGAAGATTTTAATAAAATATTCCAATAACTACAAGCACCAATATATTGCGATTCAATCAGGATAGAATTCATGGTGTAAAGATATTGTTTCTGATTTACAATTTACGATGTACAATGTATAATGTATAATGTATAATTCACAAACTCTCAAACTCACAATTAATTTTTTTTCATAAAAATAACTTACCAATGACTAATGACTAATTACTAATGACTAAATTCGCACATGCAGTGGCTGTACACCAATATCGGTTTGTTTTTAGCAAGGTTACTTTCTTTGTTCTCCTTGCATAAACTTCTCATCCTTGCTGATATTTTGGGTTTTGTTTTTAATAGAATTTTTACTTACAGAAAAACGGTAATTGATTTGAATTTGATGTATGCATTTCCTCACAAAAAAAGTGAAGAATTATGGTTTATTCGTAGTAAATATTATCGACATTTGGCTGATTTGATTATGGAAACTATCAAAAGCATTTCCATCTCAAAAAAAGAATTAAAAGAGAGAATCCAATTACATCATGAGAGTTATGCGCTGCTAAAAAAATACGAGCAAAGCGGACAACATATCTTTGTTGTACTCGGTCATTATGGAAATTGGGAATGGGCTTCACTCCTTGCAGGAACAGAAACAACATTGCCTTCGTATGCTATCTATGCTCCTCCGAGCAATAAGACTTTCGATAAATTTTTGCTTAAAAATCGTTCTCGATTTGGTTGTCAGTTAATTGCCACCAATCAAATAAAATCGCTTTACAATCATTTACAATCAAAACCATCTTTGGTTGCTTTTGTTGCCGATCAAACTCCGGTAGATATCAGCAATGCGCACTGGACAAAATTTTTAAAAAACGAAACTCCCTTTTATAAAGGTTACGACACCTTGGCACAAAAAGTAAATGCAATTGTAGTATATGCTTCAATACAAAAAATAAATCGTGGTTTTTATGAATTACATTTTAAAACCATAACAGAAAATGCTGCGTCTGAAACGACAAATTTTATTGTAGATAATTTCGTGCGATATTTAGAAAAAGACATTGAACAACAACCCGAATACTGGCTCTGGAGCCACAGAAGATGGAAACGAGCTGGAATTAATTATTAATAGTTTTAGGTTTTATACATTTCCCTATATATATAAAGTTATTCCCCCAGCCTCGAGTAATTTTACTCATAAAGACAGAGAAAGATGCGATAAAGTATGTGATTTTTTTATTTAAAGAGTCACATTCATTGTAATTAGACGGAAACGGCCAACTACTTTCATTTATTTCAAAATATATTGTTGTAAGCCCAATATCTTTAAATAATTGTTCTTGGTTTTTTCTGTTAGAATAAAACAAATGCAGAGGTATATGTTGTGCTTTTTTATTAAAAATAAATTTACGAATAGAAAAAATCAGTTTACGAAATATCAATGCTATATTGAAATTATTTTCAACTGGTCCCTCTAAAACAAAAATTCCGTTTTCATTTAATTTATCCTTCAATTGATTTAATATTTGTTTGGGCTGCGTCAAATGTTCTATAACATTACTTAAAAAAATAATGTCATATTTATCATTTAATGCAAGTAAGTGATCAACAGTAAAAAACTGAACACTACTGTACGCTTTTTTTAAGTTCGTAACAATTTCTGGATTGTACTCAGCTCCTGTTATCTCGTATCCTTCATCTATTGCTTCTTTAATAAAACGTCCATTGCCACATCCATAATCTAACAAGGTTTTATATGAACCTGTTTCTTTTATTTTATTTAATAAAGCATCGTACCCTCCTGTCTTTTTGGTAACTATTTCACCTTGATATTCTACTGGATACATTTTAATTATGTCATCATCTGTTGGAGATGGAAAAACATATATCAAATCACAATCTTTACATCCTAAATACTTAAACGTTTTATTATTAAAAATTGTATCCTCAAATGCAGTAAACTCAGTTGCTTTGGTACTGTTGCAAAACAAACAAGCAGGTGTATTATTCATTTAATTTATATTAAGACTGTCAAAGATATAAATATACAGATTAACTCCAAACGGATTGATAATTATTTTGTATTTTTCATTTAAAAAAATTTACTGTGAATATTAATTGTTTATGTATTTTTGTTTATTATCTAAAAAAAACAAGATTTTTCCATTTTGCAACCAAAAATTTCAGTCGTCATATTAAATTATAATGGAAAGAATTGGCTGCAACAATTTTTGCCAAATGTCATTGCAAATACTACATATCCAAATACGGAAATTATTGTAGCTGATAATGCCTCCACAGATGATTCGATTGCATTTATTAAACAAACATTTCCGCAAATAAGAGTAGTTATTAATGAAAAAAATTCGGGTTATGCCGGCGGATACAATGAAGCCTTAAAACAAATCGAAAGCGATTATTATGTGTTATTAAATTCAGACGTGGAAGTAACCTCTGATTGGATAAAACAAGTAATTAATTACATGCAACAAGATGAATTAATTGCTGCTTGCCAACCAAAAATTTTATCATTTCACGAAAGAAATAAATTTGAATATGCAGGCGCAGCAGGCGGTTTTATTGACAAATACGGCTATCCACTTTGTCGAGGAAGAATTTTTGATACTTGCGAAGAAGACACAGGACAATACAACTCCAGCGGTGAAATATTTTGGGCAAGTGGTGCGTGTTTATTTATCAAAGCTGATTTATTTCATCAAGTGGGTGGTTTTGATGCTGATTTTTTTGCACACATGGAAGAAATCGATTTATGTTGGAGATTGAAAAATTTAGGCTATAAAATCTGCTACTGCGCAGACAGTACAGTCTATCACGTTGGCGGTGGTACTTTAGAAAAATCCAATCCTAAAAAAACGTTTTTAAATTTTCGTAATAATAGAATTTTATTACAAAAAAATAAAAATGAAAAAGAGTTGGTTTCCATAAATTCTACCAGAAATAAATTAGATAAACTAGCGGCATTAGTTGCCCAACTAAAAGGAAATAATGCCGAAGCAACCGCCATTCAACAAGGCATTGCTGAGTTTCAGTCAACTATACAAAAATGGAATAACAAACGCAAACAAAACGAAACACTACAAAAAGATTTTACAATTGGACTTCCTAATAAAATCGGTATTTTTGAACACAGTATTATTTGGAATTATTACATAAAAGGAATAAAAAAATTTAGTCAACTTAAATTTTAAAAATGAAAGTTTTAATCATCGGCGCATCTGGATTAGTAGGCTCAAACTGTTTGAATTATTTTAAACAAAAAGAATGGAATTGCATTGGAACATATTTTTCCTATCATGCTGCTAATACTGTTTTTTTTGACACGTTGAATTTACACAACAAAGACAATTTTGATGTTGCCAAATTTAAACCTGATGTAATTCTTCATTGTGGCGCATTAACACATGTAGATTACTGTGAACATCATGAAAATGAAAGTTACGACAAGACAGTTTTATCTACCCTAAACATGATAAAATTATCCAATGAAGTGAAAGCAAAATTAATTTTCATTTCTACTGATTATATTTTTGATGGCAAAGAAGGTCCTTATGAAGAAACGGCGATACCAAATGTATTATCCATTTACGGAAAACACAAATTAGAAGCGGAACAAGCTGTTATTGCTGCAAATCCAAACAATATAGTAATCCGAATTACCAATGTATATGGCGATGAAGAACGTGGTAAAAACTTTGTAGCACGCATTGTAGAACAAGTGCTTACCAAACAAAAATTATCACTAAAACTACCTTTAGACCAATACTCCACTCCTATCAATGCTGCCGATATTGCCAGATGTTTGTTTTTATTAATTCAAGATAATAAAAATGGCATTTATAATATTTCCAGCACAGATTATATGAATCGAGTGCAATTAGCTTTAACTATTTTAAAATATTTTCCGGAAGCACAATATGATTTATTTCCATTAACCACCGTACAAATCAATGCGCCAGCAGGCCGTCCGCTACAAGGTGGTTTGAAAAATAAAAAATTCATGACAGAATATCCCGATTTTTGTTTTTCTACGGTAGATGATTATGTTAGCAAAAAAGCAAAAGAAGCCGATAATTAATTACATACTGTTCATTTTACTGCTCATTATTGCTATATATTCCTGAATACATTGTGGATTTTTCATAGCATCTAAAGAAATACTTTTTTCCAGTGGCATACCCATCATAATTTTCTTAATGGGCATTTCCATTTTTTTGCCACTTA
Organism: Bacteroidota bacterium; assembly: GCA_039797705.1. Lineage (GTDB taxonomy): Bacteria > Bacteroidota > Bacteroidia > Chitinophagales > JADIYW01 > JADJSS01. The sequence goes on along the minus strand of JBDKHK010000160.1, from coordinate 38,753 downwards.
TAGTATATGGAATATCTTTTACTTCTATTATTTCATCTGGTACGTGCCTTGGCGAATATAAATTTCTGAGATTGTTTTTAATTTTTGTTTTTAAATCATCCTTGAGTGCTTCATTATCTTGCAATACAACAAACAACGGCATATAATAGCTGCCGTCATTTTTCTCCAAACAAATCACCAAACTATCTTTTATTTCATCTAATTTTTCAACCGCATTATATATTTCTGCCGTTCCTATACGAACACCGTCTCTATTTAAGGTAGCATCACTTCTTCCAAAAATAATTACCCCTTTATGCGCTGTAATTTTTATCCAATCTCCGTGCCGCCAAACTTTATCGTTCGTTTCAAAATAAGCCTCTTTATATTTTATATTATTTATATCATTCCAAAAATAAACAGGCATACTCGGCATCGGCTTCGTAATCATCAATTCGCCTAATTCTTGTTCGACAGCCATGCCTTCTTCATTCCATGCTTCTGCGCTTACGCCCAACATCCTACATTGAATTTCTCCAGAATACACTGGTAAATAAGGGCTTCCGCCAACAAATGCACTGCAAATATCCGTTCCGCCACTCAACGAAATCAACCAAACATCTTTTTTTATGTCATTATAAATGTATTCAAAGCCATCAGCGGGCAAAGGCGATCCGGTAGAGCCTAAACTTCTAAGTTTTTCCAAAGGAAATTTTTCTCGAATCGCTAATTCTTGTTTTTTGCAAGATAAATAAAACGCAGCGCCCACTCCAAAATGGTTGATTTCTTGTTGATCTACAAATTCCCACAAAGCATAAAAATCGGGATAATTAGGCGCACCATCATAAATACATAATGTACAACCCACCAAAAGCGAGGACAAAGCGTAATTCCACATCATCCAGCCGGTGGTAGAATACCAAAGATAGCGTTCTCCTTTTTTGCAATCTTGATGCAGTGCCAATGCCTTATAATGTTCTATCAAATTGCCTCCCGTGCTATGAACGATTCCTTTAGGTTTGCCAGTAGTACCCGATGAATATAAAATCCAAATTGGATGATTAAATTCAACCGGAATAAATAATAATTCTTTTGCCTCTTGTTTTAAAATATCTTCCCAACTAAAAAAAGTATTGTGCTTATTCTCATCTATCAAAATCACATTTTCCAGCGATGGAATTTGTTGTGCTATTGCTTCAATGGTTTCTAATTTATTATAGGTTTTACCATTGTAATTATATTTAGAAGAAGCGATAAATAGTTTTGGCTCAATTTGCTGAAATCTATCTACTATACTTTCTGTTCCAAAATCAGGAGAACAGCAAGACCAAATAGCACCTATACCATTACATGCCAAAAATGCAATCACCGCTTCGGGTGCATTAGGCAAATAAGCTACTACCCTATCGCCTTTTTGAATATTATTTTGCAATAAAAACTGCTGAACAGAACTTACTTTTTGTTCTAATTCTCTCCAAGAAATATGAATAGCAGCATTATGTTCATTTTTATAAATAATGGCAGGATGTTCTTCGTTTTTATTTCTAAAAATATGTGCTGCATAATTTAATGTAGAACCATCCAACCATTTAGTTTCATACATTTTATCAGAATGGGTAATTATGTTTTTATAAGAATCATGAAATTGTATATTGAAAAACAGGATTATACTTTCCCAAAATGCTTCCAAATGCTGAATACTCCATTTCCATAAATCATCATAAGAATCAAAATTGGTATTGTATTTATTTTCTATAAATTTTTGAAAAGTATGTAAATTCGAGTTCTTTATCATTCTATCAGATGGCACCCAAAGCTGCTGCATATTTTTTTCAATAAAAATAAATAAAATAAAACAACAATAGGATACACCTACGCATACTTTGAATTTTATTTCTATTATTTTTCAATAATTTTTACCAAAACTGCCAAAAAACATGAAAATATTTAAAATTACATGTATTATTTAACAAGTTTACATAAAAAAAACATTGTAGATAGAAAAAAAAGTATAAATTTATCCAATAAAAAAAATTATTATGAACAAACTACTGCAACGTGAAGCTGCTATTACTCTTGTAAAAGACACCTTTTCAAGATATTTATGCGACTACTTACACTTAACAAGAGTGTCTTCCCCTTTAATTGTTTTAGATGGAACGGGAATAAATGATGACTTAAATGGTATTGAACGCCCTGTTGGTTTTCCAATAAAATCATTGAATGAACAACGTGCGGTTGTTGTACATTCTTTAGCAAAATGGAAACGTCTTCGTTTAAAAGAATTGGAAGTAGAAGCCGGACGCGGAATTTTGACCGATATGCGTGCACTTCGACCAGATGAGGATTATAGCCCTATTCATTCTATATATGTTGACCAATGGGATTGGGAGAAACATATTGAGCCAGCAGATAGAAATTTACAATTTCTAAGAAAAACGGTGAAAAGTATTTACATGGCAATAAAAGAAACCGAACAAGTGGTTGCCCAATACTATCCTGAAATTACACCAAGCCTACCGGAAGACATACAATTTATTCATTCAGAAGAATTACTTCAACGATTCCCTGACCTATCACCTAAAGAACGCGAAAATGCTATTGCAAAAGAGTATGGAGCAGTATTTATAATTGGAATTGGTGGCAAACTATCCAAAGGCGAAATTCACGATGGTCGTGCAGCAGATTATGACGACTGGAGTACTGAAAACGAAGAAGGTTACAAAGGATTAAACGGTGATATCATTGTTTGGCATCCTGTTTTACAATCAGCATTTGAACTTTCTTCCATGGGTATCCGTGTGGACAAAAAAGCAATGACTACTCAGTTGAAAGAAAACAATTGTGAAGAAAGAGCAACACTTTCTTTCCATAAAATGCTTTTAAATGGGGAATTACCAGAAAGTATTGGTGGCGGAATCGGACAATCCCGTATCTGTATGTTTATGCTTAAAAAATTACATATTGGTGAAGTACAAGTAAGTATTTGGCCTGCGGATGAAAAAGCAAAAATGGAAAAAACAGGAGTTACCTTATTGTAAGGTACTCCAGTTTTTAGTTTTTTTAATTGGGTATTTTTTTGTTATGTCAAAATTAAACATCTCAAAAACATCAAATATTAAAAAAGCGACATTTTTGACCACATTATCAAATAAAAATAGTGTTTCAAATAGAATTTCATATCCTGAAATTCATTAAAAGAACATTAGTTATATCCAAACTATGTTTAACCCATATTCACCATAGCTTTATCCTCTTGTTTTTCAAAAAAATGAGGATAGCTTTGGTGTAATAATCTCACAAACATATCATGCGGAACATCATGAAAACTGCCGTAGTCTTTCAAATACTCCATAAATAAACCGCCAGTAGAATCATATTGTTGAAATATAGAATCATTTTCACCATCAAACTCTAACGGTGGAACACTTAAATATTGACATAGTTCTATATTAAATGCAGGTGTTACTTTTATCCATTTTTCATTTAAAAAAACTTCACTGCAAGCATGAAAAACCAACACATCTGTTTTTAAAACCTGCATCAACTTCTCTACTCCAATATGGTTTTTTACATCAAAAAAACAAAACCGGCTTGGTATATCTGCTACGCGTAAACAGGCATTTAACAAACACGCTTTTTCTATACAATAACCACTTTTACTAGTTCTATTAAAAATATTACTTGCTTTCATTGCTGTATGATGCAAGTCGATATTATAAGGATTATAACGCCAACCATCTCTAATGGCATAATATAATTTAATCGCAATTTTTGTTTTATCAATTTCATTTCCTATCGTATTTTTTACAAAACGACGAATGTCTGGATGTTCACTATCAACAAAAAAAGTAGGTTGCAAATACAAATCTATTCCCAAAGGTGCATTATTCATGCTGTAAAGATAAAAAAGCAAAGAAATTTTTAGTTTATCTTTACAAACAATCCGCTGTTATTTATTATTTAATAACGAGTGTGGGAAAAAATCAATAGTGTCTATATAAAAAGTATTATTTTAGCGTTTTAGAAACTATGTCAGAAGAATTAGAACCAAAGACACCTAAGAAAAGCAAACCGACCTTTGCTTATGCTATCGTTAGCATTACTATGATATTGTTTATCATTGGATTATTTTCCTTTGGAGTTTTTAGTGTGCAAAAAGAAATCAACAAAATAAAAGAAGGCGTTCAAATAGATTTAAATCTAAAAACTGATATTACAGAAGAACAAAAAAAAGGCATTGCAGATTATTTGAAAAAACAAGATTATGTTTCAAAAATTACTTTTAAAAGCAAAGAAGTAGCAGCCCAACAATTTGAACGCGATTTGGGACAAAATTTCACCGAAATATTAGGCGAAAATCCACTATACGATGCTTATATCATCAACTTGAAAGCCAATTTTTCCAATCCTGATTTTGTGAAAGACGTAAAATCGGCTTTATTAGGATTAAGTGGCGTTCAAGAAGTGCAATATTCCGACATGGCAGTAAAAACAACAGCTGCTACACTCAAGCCTATCACCATAGGAATTATCATACTTAGTGTTATTATGCTGATAGTTGCATTTTTAATCATAGATAATACTATCCGCTTGATGATGTATTCTCAGCGTTTTACCATTCGCAGTATGCAATTAATTGGCGCCAATGAATGGTTTATCATCAAACCTTACATTATAAAAGCTGTCATTTCTGGAATTATTAGTGCCATTATTGCTATTTCAAGTCTTGCCGGATTAATCTATTTAACAATTTATAAGTTCTCTATTGAAATAAAAGGTCAGGATATTTTAATTTTGTCCTTTGCCGCGATAAGTTTGATGGTTTTTGGTATTCTCATATCCATTGCAAGTACTTATTTTGCAGTAAATAAATACTTAAAAATAAAATTAGACGAGTTGTACTAAACATTTATATTATGGCTAAAAATCAACCAAAGAAAAATATTCTTACAGCAAAAACGCCTACAGCAACTGTGAGAAAAACAGGGACTGCAAAATCAAGCTCAGGTAGCAGTTGGCTTCGTATGCCAAGCAGTCAAAACACTACTTTATTATTCGATAAAACTAATTATATTTTATTAGGATTAGGTGGATTGCTCATCATTTTAGGATTTATTTTAATGAGTGGTGGAAATACAGACCCAAAAATTTTCAACGAAGCAGAAATTTATTCTTTTAGGAGAATTACGTTAGCTCCTATTGTTGTTATTGCCGGGTTTATAGTAATTATTGTTGCCATTTTAAAAAAACCATCTAACACCAATGAAATTGAAGGCTAAGCATCCTACAATTTTCATTATAACCACAAATAATTTATGAGTTTAGTTCACGCTATCATCCTTGCCATAATAGAAGGAATCACAGAATTTTTGCCAATTTCTTCTACCGCTCACATGAAGATTACAGATTTCATTATCGGTATTCCGGAAACTCCATTTCGAAATTTGTATGAAATTGTAGTGCAGTTAGCCGCAATTTTAGCCGTTGTAGTGTTGTATTGGAAAAAATTTTTTGATTTTAAAAATATCCGTTTTTATATCAAATTAATTATTGCAGTTATTCCTGCTTTGATTTTTGGGGCATTATTAAAAAAGCACATCGACAGCATGCTCAGTAATCTAACATTTATTGCAATAGTGATGATTGCCGGTGGTGTTATTTTATTATTTGCAGATAAACTTTTTACTAAAAATAAAATTGACAGCGAAGAAAAAATTGACTACCTCACTTCCTTCAAAATTGGTTTATTTCAAGTATTGAGTATTTTATTTCCAGGCTTAAGCCGCAGTGCCGCTACCATTATTGGTGGGATGAGTATTGGACTTACCAAAAAAGAAGCTGCCGAGTTTTCATTTTTCTTAGCAGTACCAACGATGCTGGCCGCCACGGCAAAAAGCACCTTGGACTTTATCCAAGAAGAAACCGTTTCCATTGCCGCACCTGATATTATTGCATTGGTAGTTGGATGTATTATTTCATTTTTTGTAGCACTTTTGGCTGTAAAAACATTTATAGAAATTATTCAAAAATTCGGGTTTCGTTTTTTCGGAATTTACAGAATACTTTTAGGTACTTTTATCTTACTTTTATTGTTTTATAAAAACTAATTTTTATTTAAAACATGCCTGAATTAAATTTTGCCGAAGGAGAAACAATCCTAATAGATAAACCTATTGATTGGACAAGTTTTGATGTAGTTAATAAATTGAAATTTGCCCTGAAAAAAAAATATGGTGCTATCAAAATTGGACACGCAGGCACTTTAGACCCTAAAGCTACCGGCTTATTAATTCTTTGTACTGGAAAAAAAACAAAGGACATCCAACAAATTCAAGATGCCGATAAAACCTATACTGGAACATTCTTTTTAGGAGCTACTACCGAGTGCTACGATTCAGAAAAAGACGTTAACCAAACTTTTGATATTTCTACCATTTCTCAGGAAGATATTTTAAAATGTGCAGAAAGTTTTATAGGGGAACAAGAGCAATTTCCTCCAGCACATTCTGCTGTAAAAATCAATGGGAAAAGAGCTTACGAATTAGCAAGGCAAGGAAAAGAAGTAGAGATTAAATCTAAAAAAATAACAATAAAGAGTTTTGAAATCTCTGCCATCAATTTGCCTTTGATTGAATTTAAAGTTATCTGCACCAAAGGAACTTACATACGAAGCCTTGCAAATGATTTTGGTAAAAAATTAAACAATGGTGCTTATTTACATTCGCTAAGAAGAACGCAAATTGGTAATTATCGACTAGAAGATGCTTTCACAGTTGAACAAATTATTGAGAAAATTAAATAATTTTGCAACCCCTATGAATATGCATACACATAATGGACTTGAGCATCTTCCAACTTTTAAGAATGCAGTATTAACCATTGGAACGTATGACGGTGTGCATTTTGGGCATCAAAAAATTATCCGAAGAATAACTGAAATAGCGAAAGAAATTGATGGTGAAAGCGTAATGCTTACCTTTGATCCTCATCCAAGATTAGTTTTAAATCCTTATGACGAGCGATTAAAACTTATATCTACTATTGATGAAAAAATAGAATTATTGGATTCATTTGGATTAAATCATTTAGTAATTGCTGAATTTTCCAAAGAGTTTGCCTCGATGGAAGCAGAAGAATATGTAGAAAAAATTTTAATAAAAAATTTTCATCCAAAACGAATTGTTATTGGCTACGATCACCGGTTTGGCAAAGACAGGAAAGGCGACATTGAGTTATTACGACAATTAGCCGATAAATATCACTATGAAGTAGAAGAAATTCCAGCACAAACATTAGACGAAATTTCTATTAGTTCCACTAAAGTGCGCAATGCTTTATTGGAGGGCGATATCCAACAAGCCAATCAGTTTTTGGCACATCCTTTCACTATAAAAGGAAGAGTGGTTCACGGCGATAAAATCGGCAGAGTATTAGGTTTTCCTACGGCAAATATAGAAATTTCTAATCCGCACAAACTCATTCCCGCTTCGGGCGTATATGCCGTAAAAATAAAAATAGAAAATCAATTTTATAAAGGTGCTCTCAGCATTGGTTATCGCGAAACAGTATTTGACAATAGTAAACTCACTATAGAAGTTTTTATTTTAGATTTTAATGGTGATTTATACAATAAGAATCTAGATATGATTTTTGTTGACTTCATTCGCCCACAAATAAAATACGAAAACTGGGATTTACTAAAAGTTCAAATAGAAAAAGATGTTGCTAATGTTCGCGCAATGGTAACGATTTAATCTATCGCGACCCAATAATTGAGGCATTACCCATCACACTCTTTTTACACTCTTTATATTTTTGCCCCTTGAGTACAAAAAAAACTTTGTTTTAATTCATTCTTTAGTAATCCACATATATGAATAAGTTACGGTAGCGAAAGTGTATAATACATATTAACTTTCATAAAAACCAAATGTATGTTGGAACCAAAAAGAATAGAAATTGATTTACACAAATCATTCGTTGCTTTCTTGTTAGTAGTATTGGTATCAATGTTTTTGTATGTTACATTTTTGATGTAATGTATTTAAGAACTTATGATTGCCTTATGTTGTCATGCCACTTTATTCGAGAGTATAAAATATCAAAAATACTCTAAGAAATTAGTGTCTTTGCCTGATACAATACGTTTGTAGCGATTGTGCAATAAATGTCCAATAGTATCTTCCCATGGTAGTTTCATCTTATGCCCATTGATACTTCCGATACCTGAAACTTCGGCTGCTGTTCCTGCAAAAAATGCTCCATCGGCCTCCATTACATCTTCCACACCAAATTGTCTTTCTATGACATCCACACCCATTTGTGTAGCAATATCAATTAATGTATCTCGCGTAATGCTCGGGAAAATATTTGTTAATGGCGGCACTATTAATTGTCCATCTTTTTCCATAAAAAAAGAAGACCCCGCACCAGTAGCAATATATCCTTCTACATCCAACAACAATGGATCATCATATCCTTTTTGATGCGCTTCGCGCGTGGCTAAAATAGAGTTTACATAATTGCCTGTCACTTTCGTATCTACAGGCATCGTGCGCGGATGTGGCCGTCTCCAAGAAGAAACCAAAATATTTAAATGATTAGAAGGATAATAGCGTTTCCATTTCCAACAAGTCATTAAAAAATTAGGTTTATCGGCATCCAAAGCACGCAAGGTCATATTTTTATCCATAAAAACCAACGGACGAATATAAGCCTCACTCATATCATTCCGCTCCACTAATTCGTATGCATAATTTATTAACTCCTGAACAGAATAAGGCATTTGCATATTCATTTTCTCTGCCGAATTTTTTAATCGTTCAAAATGTCTTCTTGCTTTAAAAATATGAGGCCCTTGTTCTGCTTTATAAGCTCTAATCCCTTCAAACACACCATAACCGTAGTGAAGTGTTTGATTAAACGGGCTGATTCTGAAATCATTTACATTTTTAAAAACTCCATTAAAAAAGAGAATGGATTTATCATTATGATATAGCATACTGAAATTTATAAAATATATTGCATATAAATCAAGATTGAAGATAATTATTTTCTTTTAGTTTTTATTTTGAGTTTTCTCCTTGAAAGAGAATAACTTTTGCAAAGGTTGTACTTTTAGAATATTTATCCTTATTTACTTTTTAAATAAATGCTAAAATGCGTACTTTACATTCAAATTAAATGATTATGCAACGAGATTGGTGGAAATGGGGCGACCCTAAAGAAGTAAAACACATCAATGATTATCCAAAATTAAAAGAAATGGTAGAAGAGCGTTGGAAAACGCACTTGCGAGAAGATTTTTTCCCTCCTAAAAAATTTAATCTTCCCATTTTATCTGAAAAGAAAAAAGATTCTATCAAAGATGTTTTTGCATCCTTATCTCCAAAAAAAATATCCTTTAGTGAAGAGGACAGGTTATTTGTTTCCCTTGGAAAAAGTTATTACGATGTCATTCGTATATTTAATGGTGGCGGATTTATTTCGCCCGATGTTGTACTCACTCCTACTACACACGAAGAAATTCAATATATTTTAACACAAGCATCTGAAAATAATGTTCAAATCATTCCGTTTGGTGGTGGTACAAATGTAGTAGGCGCACTTTCTTTGGATAATTTAGCTGGACAAACTGACATCAAATGCACGGTAGATTTGCGCAAATTCAAACGATTATTGCATATTGATGAACAACATCTACAAGCAACTTTTGAAGCAGGCATTTTAGGCCCCGAATTAGAAAAAATATTAAATGACAAAGGATACACTTTAGGTCATTTTCCACAATCATTTGAATATTCTACTTTAGGCGGCTGGATAGTGACGCGCGGAGCCGGACAAGAATCTACCTATTACGGAAAAATAGAAGATCTGACAGAACACATTAAAGTTGCAACGCCGGTGGGAACTTTAGAAAGTAATCCATTTACACACGATGCTTCTGGAATTAATGTGTTACCGTTTTTTGTTGGAAGTGAAGGCACCTTAGGTATCGTTACCGAAGTAACGGTCAAAATTAGAAAATTACCTAAAAATTATCGGTGGTTGGTTGCCCTGTTTCCTACCTTTCAACAAGGAACTAATTACATGAAAGAAATAGCACAAGCAGGTATAAAGCCTTCTGTCGTTCGCCTTTCAGATGCCAATGAAACGAATTTATTTTCCAAAATGTCTTCTTCGGAAGAGCAACCTGGCTTATTAAATGATATAAAAAAAGAAGCACAAAAATTAGTATTACAATTTAAAAATCTAACGGAGCCCTGTGTTTTAATGATGCGCTTTCCGCAAGGTGATTTTAGTGTTTCGTCTCAGATCCTTTTTGCCAAAGAATTGGTAGGAAAATACAAAGGCATGGTTGCTCCATCTTCTATAGGTGACAAATGGGCAGACAATCGTTTCAAACTTCCCTATTTGCGCGATACATTGGTAGAACATTCTATTTATATCGACACGATGGAAACATTAGTACATTGGAAAGATATTCCAAAATTACATCAGGCATTAACAAAAGAGCTAAATAAATCTACTGCATTCAACAAGCAAAAAGGAATTTTCTTAGCACATATTTCTCACATATATCCAAATGCTGCCTGCATTTATTTTACATTAATTACTCCAATTTTGCGAGGCAGAGAAATAGAACAATGGCAAGAGATAAAAGATTTAGTAACAAATACTATTATGCAAAATAACGGTTCTGTATCACATCATCATAGCGTGGGTGCAGATCATCAAAAATGGTATAAAAAATATTCTGACAATTTAGCGTTAGAAGTATTGCGTGCCGTTAAACAAAAATTAGATCCGAAAGGAATCATGAATCCAGGGAAATTATACAGTTAAGACAATGCTAACTCGCGCACAAAATATTCAACACCTTGCTTCTGAATTATTTGATTTGGTCGTCATCGGTGGTGGTATTACTGGTGCGGGAATTGCGTTTACTGCTGCAAAAAAAGGATGGAAAGTTTTAATCATTGATAAAGAAGATTTTGCTTTTGGCACAAGTTCACGCTCCGCAAAAATGATTCATGGCGGATTGCGTTATTTACAAAACCTGCAAGTGAAATTAGTAAAAGAAGCCTTGCAGGAGCGAGAACATTTACTGAAAGAATTTCCGCATCTGGTAAAACCGCAACCGTTCTTTATGCCTGTTTATAATTCTCGTTTTTCTAAAATGAAATTAGAGATTGGTCTTTCAGGGTATGATTATTTGACGGGAGAAAGCAGCATGCCCCCACACAAAAGTGTAAGTACCAATGAAATTAAAGAACGGTTTCCGCAATTAAAAACAGATAAAATAATTGGTGGATTTATTTATTATGATGCCAAAACAAACGATGCCAGACTAACAAATGAAGTAATTCAAAATGCAACCGATTTAAATGCTATAGCATTAAATTATTTCGAATTAATTTCATTTGAAAAAACGGAGAATACTATTTCTGAAATTATTTGTATTGATAAATTAACCAACACCAAACATACCATAAAATCTAAGGTTTTCATCTCTGCAACAGGAATATGGACAGATGAAACGATGCATACTTTAAACAACGAGGATAAAAGAAAATACATGATGCCGAGTAAAGGTATTCATCTTATCATTTCCGATAAACATCTTCCAAAAGATTGTGTAATGCTACTCCCAACAGCCAACGGTGATAAGCGTATGCTTTGGTGTATGCCGTGGGAAGACAACTTAAATGTAGTTGGCACTACCGATACAGATTACAACGAAGACAAAAATAAAATTTCTGTTTTAAAAGAGGAAGTAAATTATATTTTAGATAGTGTAAATGCTCAACTGAAAGAAAATAAAATAACAGAGAACGATATTCTGAGTGTATATGCCGGTTTGCGTCCGCTTATAAATGATAACGACGAAAATAAAAAAAGCAATCAACGTTCCCGCGATTATCAAATATGGTGGAACAACGATAATATGCTGACTATCTCTGGTGGCAAGCTCACTTCTTTCTTATCTATGGCTGAACATTGTATTCAATCCATTGAAGATAAAAATATTATGGAAGTAAAAAATACCATATCTTCTCCAAAACAAAATATTGCAAATAATAATAGTGTTGTAGAAAAATTTAAAGAGCGATATGGAGAAAAAAATGCCCATCTTATAGCAAATATTGCTCAAGAAGAAAGTTCACTCATTCAACCATTTAATAATTATCCATATTACTCGCTTGCCGAAATTATATTTTTTATTCGCTATCAAAATGCGGTAAAATTAGACGATGTATTAACTCGACGCACACTTATTTCTTATCAAATGAAAGATTATGATACAGATTTTTTGCAAACTATCATTAAAATAATGGCAAAAGAGTTAAATTGGAGTAACGAACAAATTAATGCTGAATTGAATCAGTATAAAAAATCATGGACGTTGATGCATACTTGGAAATAAGCTAAACCATTTAATTATGAAAATTGCCTTCTTAATAAACGGCACCGCCAAAGGGTTGGATAAATTATCTAAAGAGATAGAAACGACTTTCAAGGCATTTAGCCCCAAATTATTTATATCAGAAAAAAGTGGTCATATAGAAGAATTGGTACAAACTGCTATAGCACGTGGTTATGATACACTTATTATATGTGGCGGTGATGGCACTTTAAATGAAGGAATCAACGGTGTTGTGGAATCTTTTAAATCAGGACTTTGCGATTCGGATGAAGCATATAATTGGGCGCAAATTGCCAAAGTAAAAGTAGGATTATTTCCATCGGGCAGCGGAAATGATTTTTCAAAAACAGTTTTAATCGAAAAAAATTTAGACTATTTAAAAAAAATAATAGAACAAAACCGATCTAAAATGATTGATATTGGTTGGGTATCTTTTTTAAGTCCAGAAAACGAACCTAAACATCGCTTTTTTATCAATATAACAGACGTAGGAATGGGCGGTGAAACCGTAGTAAAACTACAAAATAAAAACACTAGAGCTTTAGGTACCAATTTCAATTATTTATGGGCAATTACTTCTACGTTAGCTACGTACGAAAAAGTAAGAATAAAGGCTACTGGCGAAAATTTTTATTGGGAAGGTAAAGCCATTAATTTTGTAGTAGCAAATGGCAGATATTTTGGAAACGGCTTATGTGTTGCTCCCGATGCCTCTATTACGGATGGCAAATTTGAAATTGTAATAGTTGGAGATGTTTCCTTGCTGGATTATTTTAAAAATTTGGGTAAAATAAAAAATTGTCAAAAAATTATTCATCCCGAAGTTCATTATTTTCAATTAGAAAAAGTGCAAATAGAATCTTTAGAAACACGTAAAATCTCTATTGATATGGATGGTGAATATATTGGGTTTGCGCCGATGACACTCATCAATTTGCAGCAAAGGATAAATTTTATTTGTTAAATACAACAATAAAAAAAATCCCGAATGTACTTCGGGATTTATTATTTATTTTACTGCTGATTATTTCATTACCATCTTGGACAAGCAAATTTAACTCTGTAAGGATTACGTTTTCCGCAACTTCCTAAACCAAACTGTCTGCCTGCATCTCCTAAAGAGAAGGAGAAAGTTAATTGTAAATGAAAGAATTGGTCATTATTTTTCTTGTCTCCTCTTTGCTGTCCAACACCTTTTATTAAATAATTTCCTGCTGCATCTTTCTGACCTTCTACATAGTTCCATTGGTTATCAGGATACCTTCCTTGGTTCGCTCTATTTTGAAGAATTTGTGCCGTTGGTGATAAACTTGAAACATCTTGAGGATATACATAACTACCGCTCACATCATCCAAATAATCTGTAAAAGTTTGATGATAAACTCCTTCAATGGCGATGGAAAATTTTTCTGTAACATTGTATTTTATTCCAAATAATGCAATTAAATCAAATTGAAAATTACTGTATGGTTTTTTATATCCAATATATTGTCCTTCTGTTCCTAATGGTTTCAATTTTACTTTTGAACCATTCAATCTTGTATAAGGATTAAACCAAAAGAAACCAAGACCACCCGCAAAATAAGGCGCCCATCTTTCTTTAGAGCCCTTGGCTTCATTATGAATATATTTTTTCAAATTCACTTCTGCCATTGCCTGAAACTCCACTATATGTGTTTCAAAATTCAAATTTCTTCTTGCTCTAAACCAGCTATCATCTGGTGGCAATGACACCCCATTTTCTACTCTTGGAGGTCTTCCATCTGTATTGTTGTCATCAGCTTTCAACATTCCATACATTAAATTTCCTCTAACAGCAAAAAATTTATTGACATTATATCTATAAAAAGCAGAAATAGAATAACGGGTAGCTTTACCATCTACGTCGCGTAAAAATGGAGAACCAATTTTTTTTGCACCGCCTAAATCTGTCAAAGCAAAGTTAGGACCCACGGAAAATCCAACATCATGACCGCTTCCTTCTGCATCATTTGCCATTACATAAGTTCCAGTAAATAGGCACAAAACAAATAATAGAGTGATTATAATTTTCTGCATCGGCTTGTATTTGAGGTTCAAACGTTAAAGATATGTAAAAATTATTTATTTGGTTCTATTTTTTACGCCAATTATCGAACAAATAACACATTTTTTAGTGTCATGTCCTCGGGCAGGGCAATATTCCCGACCATAATAAATTATTTGTAAATGTAATATATTCCATAAATACTCTGGAAACAACTGTTTCAAATCTTTTTCTGTTTGCGCTACATTTTTTCCAGAACTCAATCCCCATCTATATGCAAGCCGATGAATATGTGTATCTACCGGAAAAGCCGGAACATTAAATGCCTGACTCATCACCACGCTGGCAGTTTTATGACCTACACCGGGCAATGCCTCCAAATCGTGAAAACTGGGTGGCACTGTGCCATGATATTTATCTATTAATATTTTGGATAAATCAGAAATGGCTTGTGATTTCTTGGGAGACAAACCACATGGTCGAATTATTTCTTTTATTTTTTCTACCGGAATTTTTGACATTTTTAATGGATTATCTGCTAATGTAAATAAACCTGGCGTTATTTGATTTACTCGCACATCTGTACATTGTGCGGAAAGCAAAACGGCAATCAATAAAGTATAGGCATCTTTATGATTTAATGGAATAGGAGGATTCGGATAGAGTTCATTTAATGTATGGACAATGAAGTCTGCTTTTTCTTTCTTAGTCACCTCTCAAAAATAAACTAAAGTATCTTATCTTCGCAACTAATAATTCCACAATGGTTGAAATTTATACAGATGGTTCTTCAAGAGGCAATCCTGGTCCGGGAGGTTATGGCGTAGTGCTTTTAGCCAGCGGGCATAGAAAGGAACTGTCGAAAGGATATAGATTGACCACTAACAATCGCATGGAATTACTCGCTGTTATTGCTGGGTTAGAGGCTTTGAAGAAACAGGATTTAAAAGTTACTATTTTTTCTGATTCAAAATATGTGGTAGAATCTGTAGAAAAAGGTTGGGTATTTCAATGGAATATGAAACCAGATTTTGCCAAAAAGAAAAATAGAGATTTGTGGAAGCGTTTTTTAAAATTATATGAATATCAAAACATTTCATTTGTATGGGTAAAAGGACATTCTACCAACAAAGAAAACAACCGATGCGACCAACTTGCAACGGCGGCAGCAGATGGATTTGAGTTGATTATAGATGAAGGATATGAACATGAAAAAAATAATAAAAATGGAATGTTTGACTAATGCCTAACGACATTCTAATACCGTTCATTATTTTCTGTGGTTCTTTAGTTTACGGGACTTTTGGATTTGGCGATGCCTTGTTTGCCATGCCTTTTTTATCTATGATAATTGGTGTAAAAACCGCCACTCCATTAATGACATTGAATGGTTGTACATTAGCAACATTGCTTTTTATCAAACATTACAAACAAGTGGATTGGAAGAAAGCGAGAAAATTAATTTTATCTTCCTTTTTTGGAATTCCAATTGGTATTTATTTTTTAAAATATGGAAATGAAGCTATTATAAAAATCACATTAGGGCTAATTATTACAGGCGTTTCTATTTATAACCTTTGGTTAAAAAGAGAAAATAATGAAATAAAAATGCATCCAAATTGGGTGTATGTTTTTGGATTTATTGCCGGAATTTTAGGCGGTGCATTTAATACCGGTGGTCCGCCGATTGTGATTTTTGGAGCCATGAGCGGTTGGTCTCAAATGCAATTTATCGGCACGTTGCAAGGTTATTTTTTACCCAATGATTTATTGATTATCGGAGGTCAACTTTTTTCAGGATTACTAAACAAGACAGTTATTTATTACTATTTGATTAGTTTGCCATTTTTAATAATTGCTTCCTTCATCGGGCATCAACTGAGAAAAAAAATACCAGAAGGCAAATTCAATAACTATATTTTTATACTATTGCTGATAATCGGGGTGCTGTTTCTTGTTCGCACTATCGTATCACTTCAAGCCTAAAGCACCGTGTTTAATACTTCCATCTATCCTTATTTCAATTTGATTTTTTTTATCGAGGGGCGTAAATCCTTCTAAGGGGAAAGTAATTGAACTAATTTGATTAGACAGTGTAATTTTCAAATGCACATTTTTTCTTAATGGGGAGAAAAAAATAAAAGAATTGGATTGATTATTTTCTAAATTCAGAAGTTCTTTGTGTGTAAATCCTGCATCCATCTTTACTGATTTTATTTCTTGTCCTGAGTGATTGAAAATAGTTACTTTATGCATGGTAAATACATAAACAGACAAAACAATCATTACGACAATAATAAAAATAGTAGAGAAATTCTTTTTCATTTTTGTATTTTAATTACTTATTTATTTTCAGTCAACATATTTACTAATTGCGTAGAACCAATATAAATGGCAGTTCGTTGGTGCAATTCATTTGGTACAATATCTAAAATGCGTTCTGTGTCTGAAATGGCTTTTCCTCCTGCTTGTTCTTGCAAAAATGCCATCGGATTACATTCATACATCAAGCGTAATTTTCCTTTGGGCGAGCTCTTAGTTGCCGGATAAATAAATATACCGCCTTTCAATAAATTTCTATGAAAATCTGCCACCATCGAGCCGATATATCGAAGTGAAAAAGCTTTTTTAGAAGTAGTATCTTGACAATATTCAACAAATTTTTTCACGTTTTCAGGAAAGGAATGGAAATTCCCTTGATTCGTAGAATACGTATTTGCCGTTTCCGGTGTTTTTATATCTGGATGTGACAAACAAAATTCTCCAATTGTTGGGTCTAATGTAAATCCATTTACCCCTTCGCCGGTAGAATATACCAACATTGTAGAAGAACCATAAATTACATAACCGGCAGCTACTTGTTTATTTCCAGGTTGTATAAAATCTTCCATTGTACACAATTCCCCTAATGCCGATTTCCTTTCTAATACAGAAAAAATGGTGCCTACCGGAGCTATTACATCAATATTACTAGAACCGTCTAATGGATCAAAAAGCACTACATATTTTGCGTGTTTTCTGTTTTTAAAAGCAACATACGTATCTTCTTCTTCGCTGGCAATTCCACAACACTCACCGCTGTTTTGCAAACATTTTTTTAATGTTTCATTAGCTACCAAATCTAATTTTTTTACATCTTCTCCTTGAATATTTATTTCATTAGCATCTCCCAAAATAGCATCTACCAATCCTGCTTTGCTTAAATCTCTGTTTACAATTTTAGATGCCAAACCAATATCACGCAATAAACCCGATAATTCTCCAGTTGCTTCTGGGTGTTTCTCCTGATTATTCGCAATAAATTCGTCAAAAGTGATAAGGCGCATGTTTACTTTTTAAAAGATGATTAACTTTTACAAAGATAAAAATCTAAAGCGAATGGTGGTGGTAAAAATTATATCCTTTTAATTATTCCTTAATAGCTGTACGATGCTCAAAAACAAGGAATTGCCTATTTTAGCAGTCCGAAAATGGAAGCCGACAATAATATTACAATTCGCAAAGCAGAAACAAATGATTTCGAATCTATTTATGGATTAATTAAAGAATTAGCTGTTTTTGAAAATGAGCCAAACGAACCCAGCAATCCTATTAAAAATTTTATAGAAGAAGGAACCGCCAAGCAACCAAAATTTCAGGTACTAGTTGCCGAACAAAATCTTGAAATAATAGGCATTGCATTATACTATTATGGCTATTCTACTTGGAAAGGCTCTATGTTGTATTTGGATGATTTAGTGGTAAAAGAAACACACAGAAGAAAAGGAATTGGCAAATTATTATTAGACGAATTAATTGGCATAGCAAAAGAAGAAAGAATCAATCAAATGCGTTGGCATGTATTAGACTGGAATGAAAGTGCCATTCAATTTTACAAAAAATATCCGGTAACATTTGACAATACATGGATAACCGTAAAAATTGAAAAAGAACATTTAAAATAATTTATATATCGCAAAGAAAATTGTTACATAAAATAAAGCAACATGAAAGTATTCAAATTTGGAGGAGCCTCCGTGAAAGATGCAGCAGGAATTAAAAACGTAGCATCAATTATTCAAAAATATGGTGAAAAAGATTTAGTGGTAGTAGTATCTGCCACCGGAAAAACTACCAATGCTTTGGAAGTAGTCATAAAATCTTACTTTGACAATACAGATGCTAAAGCTGCATTTGATTTGGTGAAGAAAAATCATCATTCCATTTGCATGGATTTATTTGGCAATGAACAACACGAAGTTTTTGATAAACTACAAAATATATATGCAGAAGTAGATTGGCAATTGGAAGAACACCGAAAAGAAAGCTACAATTATGTGTATGACCAAATCGTATCGCAAGGCGAATTAATTTCATCTGTTATTTTAAATGCATATTTGAATGAAGCCGGCGTAAAAAGTAATTGGCTGGATGTACGCGATGTAATGAAAACAGACGACACCTACAGAGAAGCTGTAGTGGATTGGGAAAAAACGCAATCGTTAATGAATAGTATTGTAAAACCATTAATTACGAATAGCATTGCTGTAACACAAGGATTTATTGGTTGTACATCTGAAAACTGCACTACTACTTTAGGGCGTGAAGGCTCGGATTATACGGCGGCAATTTTTGCCAATATGTTGGATGCAGAAAATCAGACTATTTGGAAAGATGTACCAGGTGTAATGAACGGTGACCCACGTGTATTTGATGATGCTGTTTTTATTGATGAAATTTCATTTAATGAAGCCGTTGAAATGACATTTTATGGCGCAACGGTTATCCATCCAAAAACTATTAAACCATTGCAAAATAAAAACATTCCTTTACTGGTAAAATCATTTATCAATCCAGAAGGAAAGGGAACTGTAGTAGGCGGAACGGATAACAACCTCCCTCCTATTCGTATTGTAAAAAACAATCAAGCACTGATTACTTTGCACACTAAAGATTTTTCTTTTGTGGAAGATGAAGTAGTAGCAGAAATTTTTTCTTCCTTTTTTAAAGCAAATTTAAAATTAAACATGATGCAACAAGGAGCTATTTCTTTTGAAGCAATTGTAGATAATATTCCCGAAAAAATTGAAATCGTTAAAACAGCTTTACAAGACAAATTCAATTTTGTCATCAATGAAAACTTAACCATTTTAACGGTTCGTCATTATCCAAATTTTGACTACATTGATAAATTCAAAAACGATAGAAAAGTTTTATTAGAGCAACGCAGAATAAGCACTTACCAAGGTTTATTGATGTAGTATCTATTTTAAAAATACTTAAAATAAAAAACACCTGACAGCTGTCAGGTGTTTTTTATTTTAGATATTTCTGTTCAATTCAATCATCGTATTTTACAATGATTTCACCATCATTAGTACACCAAAAACTAATAAACATACGCCTACTATTTTTTTTAATTTATTCAAATTCGATGATGTCAAATGTTGTTTCAAATAGTAGGCAAAGCGCATTTTTAGTAAGTCAAACAAAAACACCATCAACAATATTCCTCCATAAAATAAATTTTTGTCCAGCAAACTATCATAGTTTATAGCAATTGTAGAATACATGGTAATCCACCAAAAAATAACAAATGGGTTTAAAATATTGATAGATGTCCCTTTAAAAAATGCTCCTGTTATTGTTTTAATAGTTGTCATGTCGGGTGTTTTTAAATTTACTTTAGAAACATAGGTGACCACCCCAAATAGTACCAATAAAATTCCGCCTATTAATCCGATGGAGGTTTTTAATACCTCAAACGATAATTGATTGAAGACGTGCTCTATTAAATAAATCAGTACAACATCTGAAAAAATTACTCCGCCGATATACGCCAACCCACAACGCCAACCTTTGGAAATAGTAATATCTGCCAAGGCTAAAAATATTGGTCCAATCATTAAGCTGATGGTAATACCGGCGATAATTCCTTTTAAAAGAGGTTCCATTATATCTCAAAAATAACTTGATCTTTGGGAATACGCACTCTTTTTCCATACACTCCTTCTGGCTTTGCTTTTCCCACAGATACTATCATACAAATTTCTGCCACTCTTGGAAGTTGGAGTAATTTTTTTACGCGTGCACTATCAAATCCTTCCATTGGGCAAGTATCATATCCTTCGGCAGTCATACTCAACATAAAAGTTTGTGCGGACAAGGCGACACTTTTATGCGCCACGATACGCATATCTGTTGCAGTTACCTGTCGTGGTGTTGGTTGAAAAACTCCCCCGATATTAGAAGCTATTTTTTTTAAATTACCTATAATATCTGCTGTATCTGAATAAAATAAAGATGGGATAATTTTAGTGTAATAGTCAATTATTTTTTGATGCTTAGGTTCTAATATTTCAGGAAAATCTTTTTTTGCTTCGTGTAATAAAAAGGCAGCATTTTGTTTCCATTTATCTTTTCGAGTTACAAATACAATTAATTCGTTGGCAGTTTTTGCGGCATTTTGTCCAAAACAGTATTTTACTAATTCGGCTTTTTTTTCTTTTGATTTTACTCTATAAAATTCCCATAATTGTAAATTACTGGAATTAGGTGCCAAGATGGCTCTTTCCAAACTGCGTTCTACTGCTATTGAATCAAAGGGTGCTTTGCTATCATATTTACGGATGGAGCGTCTTTTGTGTACTATTTCGTCAAATATTTTTGCTTCTGTTTTCATGTATTAAAAACTCAATTTTACTATAAAAGTTCACTAAAAATTATTCTTTCATTTTCGAAATTTCCGATTTATAGTCACTGAAAAACTTATCTATTTTTTCGTTGTTGTTTTCCACCAATCCATTGTTTGCGGTGTCTTCTTTCTCTAAATATATTTGAGTATTATCGGACAATTTAACTTGCAACAACTCTGCCAGTAATAAGATTTTTTTTAAGATATATTCACGGTGTTGCAATTCTTCTCTCTTGTTGTATAATTTATTGGTATAATGAATCATAATGGTTAATCCATTTAATTGAATATTAGTCAGGTAAACATCTATGGTGGAATTTAATGTAAATGGATATTCTTTCAATATTTTTCGAATACCATCAATATATGCATCCACTTTTTGCAAGGGCGTATTGTAGGGTAATAATATTTCTGTTTTGAATCTTACAAAAATGCGATAACCTTTATTATCAATCGTCATTTCTGATAGTTTTGCATTAGAAATATATACGATAGAATTGTCTGGTGTTTTAATGCGAGTAGAACGAAAACCTACTTCTAAAACGGAGCCTTCAAAGTCACTTGTTTTAATAGTATCGCCTATCCTGAAGGGTTTATCGGCAAATATCATCACAGAGGCAATAAAGTTTTTTACCGTATCTTGGGCTGCTAATGCAACGGCTAAACCACCAACGGACAAACCAGCAATAATCGTTGTAATGTTTACATTTAATGTATTTAATACATAAAACAATCCTAAAAAAACTACAATAAATTTTAGAAATTTTTGTAATACAATTGCAATTTGTTCATCCCACTGCGTTTCTCCTTTATTGAAATATTGCTTTGTGTAAAAAATTATTAATTCTACTAATCTATATACAACAAATACAATCAACGAGGCAGAAACAAAATTAACCGCTACCAATATTGGCATAGAATACTTGGGGTTAATAAATAAAGTTGGAATAAATAGTTGGAAAATTTTAAATCCGATCCATATTGAAAATATATTGGCAATCGTTTTTAGTTTATTAATATCTTGAATTTCGTTGGCATATCTTTTAAATAAAAATCTATTAAATAAAAATCTAAAAACATATTTAAGAAGAAAAAAACAAATTAAAAAAGAGCCGAAAATAATTCCAATTCCTGCCCATTGCCAAGGGTATAATTTTAGAAATTCTTGATGCTGCATCAAAGGAAACCACTTTGCCCAAATATTGGTTCCAAATGGAAATATCTTCTTATGCAAATCAGGTATGGCATCAACGGTGGTTGGAGAAAAATACCATTTTCCATTTTTTTGCTCTAGATAAATTTGTGGTAATTTATCATACAATACATAAATATTCTTTTTGGTAATCGTGTCTATATAACTTGGATTATCTGGTGTTTTTTCCAATATTTTTGATGGATCTACTTTAGAATCTAATATTTCTTTCAATTTTAAAGTAGCCTCTATTCTTGTTCTTTTATTGGGTATATCAAAAGATCTAGATGCTTGTAATTCATCATAACTACTCCCTTTTTTTAGAAAATGAAAATAATTATAAATGACATCATAAGGTGAGGTATTCACGTTATCTGTTGCTGCATAAAGGTTTATGTATAGAAAAATCGTTAAAAACAATAAAAAAATCCTGCAAACTGCTTTGTTCATGTATCAAAAATAATCAAAATTTATGTTTTTTTTACCGAAACTCCAATTAATTTAATTTTTTTTAAAAATATTAGCATTGATTATCAATGAATTAGAAATTATTTTGTTAAATTTTACTACTATGTATTGCACAATACAATGTTTTATACTTATCTTTGCATTGTCAAATACTTGATAATATACACAACAATAAAATTTAACTATATGAAAAAATTAATAATCGCAGCCTTAACATTCACCCTGTTACCTGCCGTTTCTAACATTGCTTCTGCAAAATCTATTAAAAACATCCGAAATGAAAAAAGAGAAAGGATGGTAGAAAAAACAAACTTCATTAAAAACATGCTTCCATCTATCTCTCCAACAGTAGATACCTACGATACCGTTGCGGTTGATTACATGATAGATGAACATGGCAAACCATTTATTACCTACATCAACAGTGAAAGTATGGCAGCAAAACAAGAAGTGGTAAAATTCATAGAAAGTGCTGTTTACAATACTAATAATGTATCGGGAAAAATATATACGATGCAATTAGTATTGAACCGGTAATAAATTGTAATGAATGAATGAATGAATAAATAAATTATAATCTAAATTAAATAAATTACCAATATGACAACCACCTCCTCTTCAGCGTTCAGTATTGAAAACACGAAAGTGCAAATGCGAAAAGGCATTTTGGAATTCTGTATTCTCGGCATCATATCCAGAGGTGAAGTATATGCTTCGGATATTTTAGACGCTTTAAAAAACGCTAATATGTTAGTAGTGGAAGGAACGGTATATCCGCTCCTCACTCGATTAAAAAACGCTGGTCTTTTAACCTACGAATGGAAAGAATCTACTTCTGGACCACCACGAAAGTATTTCACGCTTACCCTGGATGGGCAAACTGCTTTGGAAGAATTAAAACAAACCTGGAATGAGCTTTCCGAAGCAGCTGACAAAGCAACTCATTATTCAAAATAAAATCAAAAATCAACCAACATAAAAAATCAATCAACATGATAAAGACATTCAATATCAATTTAGCCGGGCAGGTCTTCAATATCAATGAAGATGCTTATGAGCAATTGTCTGCGTATTTCAATTCACTGCGTACTTTCTATGCTAATGAGGCGGATAAAGATGAAATCATCCGAGATATAGAATCTAGGTTTGCCGAATTATTTTTAGTAAAAGGTAAAAATTATATCGTTACCAAAGGAGATGCAATGGAAGTCATCAATATGATGGGAAACCCACAGGATTTTGATGAAGAAAAACAACAAGAAAACACAAAAGAAACGCAACAAACTACCGCTACCGCTGCATCGAGTGCGGTAACCAAACGGTTGTACAGAGATTCGGACAATGGTTTACTGGCAGGTGTTTGCGCAGGCTTGAGTGCGTATCTCGGTATCAACGATGCCATTTGGCTTCGTCTGGCATTTATTGCTTTAACTTTTATAGGCATTGGTTCTCCGTTATTGATTTATATAATATTAGCAGTAGTGATGCCCAAAGCAGAAACCGCTGCACAGAAATTAGAAATGCGCGGCGAGCCTATCAATTTATCAAATATTGAGAAGAAAATAAAAGATGAAGCAGATAATATTACTGGCTTAGGAAAAAAAGAGGGGAAAGGATTTTTATACCGTTTAGCCCATTTATTTGTTGCAACTATTGGAGTCTTCCTTAAAATTATTTTAGCCATTTTTAAGGTAATAGGTATTCTAATTTTAGGGTCAATTCTATTATCTATTTTTGGGTTTATTATTGCCTTTATTGTATTCTCCTTTATGGGTACTCCTATTGCCAATAAATATTTTTTCGATTCTCCTTATGATATATACTGGGTGAGCATTGGTGGGTTATTGATGTTGTCCACTATGTTTATATTTATTGCATTATTAATCTATAAATGGCTATATAAAACAAACAATCAAACGCTCAGAAAATCAATTATTCCACTTGCCATTTTATTTATCATTGGATTAATATCATTAAAAATAGGTGGCAATTCTGTTAAAAAAATACTTGCAGAAAAAAAACGAATCTCTCAAACATTTCCTATCAATTATGGATATCAATCCGACACGTTGCAATTGAGCATGAATCCTACGCAAAGGGATGAAAGCTATGACAATGTTACTATCAACAGCACGAGTGATTTAATGGATTTTGTATCAGAATATAGTGACCATGTATCGCCTGTTGAAATAGAAATATACCCAAGTATTAATGATTCATTTGTAGTAATAAAAGAATATTCTGCTAATGGACGCACCAAAGAGGAAGCCGTTAAAAATGCTACTTCATTCTCTCATACTATTTCTCAAATAAACAATAAACTTGTGATAGATCCATATATTCAATTTCCTAATGAAAACACAAAATATAGAAATCAAAAATTGAAAATTAAAGTGTATGTTCCAGAGGGCAAAGTAATTCGCTGGGATAAAAGAACAGAAAATTATATCAATACAGACAAATTAGATATAAATTGGGATAATGTAAAAAACATGACTCCGCCACCTGCTCCCGTTCAAATAAAATCTAAAAATAAAATTGAAATAAAAACATCGGGCAAAAATGGTTCTACTAAACCTAATATCACTATTAGTATTGATACCGATAGCAAAGATGCAGACAGTGAATTAGACAAAGCGCAAGAGGAAATTGACAAAGCACGTGAAAAATTAGAAAAAGCCGGCGTTGACCTTAACGATTCGTTAGATATTATGTGGGAAAACAGACTGCAACGTCAGCATTATATTTTCAAAATGTTTAATGGTGAATTAGTTCCAATTGACTAAGCCATCTATTAAAAAAATTATAACCAAAAATATACAAAAAAAATGAAAACTAAATTTTTTAATCACTCTAACAATTTTAAACACATGAAAAAATTATCTTCATTGATAGTACTGGGCATCGTTTGCTCTATGGCTATCGCAAAACCAAGTGTAAATGTATCTAATTTTGATGCGTACTCTACACAAATGCATGGAATGGCTGCTAAGTATGTTGCGGAAAAACAATACATCAATGCCAATAAAACAATAGATGTTTGGCTAAATAGTTATCAATTATTACCTTCTAAAGAAAAGGAGAATTACCATGCTACTTATGCTTCTATCATGTACAATCGGGCATGTGCGCTTTCTCAAACCAATGAATTATTTCAGGCATTAAAAGCCTTAAAAGAGGCGGTAAAAGCTGGATTTAACGACAGTAATTTAGCTCAAAATGACCCCAATCTTAGCCCATTAAAATCGTATGATGAGTTTACTAAAATTATAAACTCTATTAAGATTTAATTGGTTTATTCTTAAAAATGTATGTTGTGAATCCCGATTTTTATCGGGATTTTTTTATTTTAATTTTAGGGTCAAGACACTAATTTTTTGAGTATTTTTACTGACTAAAATAACGTCATGGATATTTATGTTGGCATTTTGCCTTTTAAAATAAAAGAAAAAGAACTTCAAGAGCTATTTGGAAAATATGGAAAAGTGGATGCCGTAAATATTGTAATTAACCATGTGACCAGGCAAAACAAAGGATTTGCATTTGTAACAATGCCCAATGATGAGGAAGCAGAATTAGCAATAGAAGCACTAAATGGCACAGAAATATTGGATAGAATAATTAGTGTGGCGGCTTCTGGGGAGAAGAAAAAGGAGAAAAAGCATACTAAATTTGGAAAAGGTGGCGTGAACTTAAAAGGAGATTTTGATAAAGCTAAAAAATCTTTTCCAGGAAAAAGTGGATTCATGCGCGGGAACAAAGGCGGAAGAAGATAGTCTCAGTAAGTGTCGTTAATACTTCAGGAGCTTGTTTATTTATCAAATTACCGTTTCTCCTACGAAAAAAAATAAAATCGCTTATTTTTCAAAGCTTGCCATTTCATTTGCAATACACCCCATACTGCTTCTTTAATGATACCGCCACTCATTTTGGAGGCACCTACTTCTCTGTCTTTAAATACAATAGGCACTTCTAACACTTTTCTATCAGAAAGCCATACGGCATATTTCATTTCAATTTGGAAAGCATATCCAATGAATTTAATTTTATCAAAATCAATTGAACTCAATGTTTCGTTTCTATAGCAAACAAAGCCTGCGGTGGTATCTTTAATACGCATACCGGTTATAATACGTACATATTTAGAAGCAAACCAGGAAAGAAATAATCTATTGAAAGGCCAATTTACTACAGAGCCTCCTTTTACATATCTGGAACCTACAGACAAATAAGCTCCTTTGTTTTCGCAAGCATCTAAGAGCTCCAATAGTTTCTCAGGTGGATGCGAAAAATCTGCATCCATTTCAAAAATATATTGATATTGATGTTGTAAAGCCCATTTGAACCCCTTTATATATGCAGTACCTAAGCCTAATTTCCCTTTGCGTTCTAACAAATGTATTCTATTGGGAAATTGTGGCATTAATTTTTTTACAATTTCTGCTGTACCATCGGGCGAACCATCATCTATTACTAAAACTTCTAATCTGTCAGAAAGACGCAAAGTGTAAGGAATGATATGGGCAATATTTTCCTTTTCATTATAAGTTGGTATGATAACAATGCAATCGCTCATCAATTCAACAAAAATACATTAAAAGATAGAGTTTTAGTTAATGGATTAACGCTTTTTAATAGTATAAAAAAAAAGAGGGTCATTTTACCGAAAAGAATTAAAAAAAATTAGACTAAATTTTAAAAAATATTTTTGGTAAAAAAATAAAAAAATGCTGATTTATGCAGGTTCCAGACAATGAAAAACTACACTATCAGCATTCCATATTTTAGATAAAGAAATATTTATGCCAGTTGATTTTCAACCAATTTATAGCCTTGTCCATGAATATTTAATATTTGCAAGCGTTCATCGTCTTTAAGGTATTTCCTAATTTTAGAAATGAAAACATCCATACTTCTTGCTGTGAAATAGCTATCATCTTGCCAAACATGCTTTAAGGCCAACTCTCTTTCTAAAACTTGATTTTTCTTTTCAAAAAACAGTCGCAATAGTTCATTTTCTTTAGTCGTTAGTTTGATTTCATTCCCTTTTACCATCAGTTTGTGGTTTTTATAATTCAACACACAATCTCCTGCTGTATATTCATCTTGTGCCAATAAGACTTCATGTTTTTCGGTGCGTCTAAGAATGGCGTTCATTTTCAATTCCAAAATTTCCATACTAAAAGGCTTGGTGATATAATCATCCGCCCCTAAGGTGAGTCCTTTGATTTTGTCTTCTTTTAATGATTTTGCTGTCAGAAAAATAATCGGAACCTCCTTGTCTTCTTTTCTAATTTCTTCTGCCACCGTAAAGCCGTCTTTTTTGGGCATCATCACGTCTAACAGAATAATATCGTACGTGTTTTTTCTAAAGGCAAAAAGCCCTTCTACGCCGTCGCGTTTTAATTCTACTTCAAACTCTTTATGTTTTAAATATTCTTGCAAAAGCAATCCTAAATTTGGATCATCTTCTACTAATAAAACTTTCTTTTTAAGGATGGTATTCATATTCTATTCTATTTATTGTTGATTAATTTAATTTAAATATTTCCTGTTGGCAGTTGAATGATAAATTTTGCACCTTCTTTCAGTTTACTTTCTACCCATACCTTTCCATTATGTTTATCTACAATAGATTGTACATAACTCAATCCTAAACCAAATCCTTTGGTGTCGTGCACATTTCCCTTGGTTACTCTATAAAATTTTTCAAATATTTTTTGTTGGTCTTCTTTGGATAATCCAACTCCATTATCTTCTACCTCAATTTGTATGCCCGTAGGTGTATCCAATGTGTTAATTTTTATTAAAGGTTGTTTGTCATTATATTTTATGGCATTGTCTATTAAATTATTAATCATATTCGTTATATGCATTTCATCTATTTTTACAACAGGATGTTGTGCATTCAAATTTAAAGTTATTTTTCCTCCTAATTCTTCTAAAATTAGATTAAAACGGGCCGCTGCTATCGTTATGATAGAATGGATGTCTCTATCTTCTAAGTTAAGCTGCAACTCGCCTTTTTCTAAACGTGCAATTTGTAATACTTGTTCAACGTGGTTGTATAATCTTTTATTTTCATCATAAATAATACCTGCGTATTTTGAACGATTTTCGGCAGATGCTGAAATAGAATTGTCTTTCAACATTTCACTTGCTATAGAAATAGTAGCAATAGGTGTTTTCAATTCATGCGTCATATTATTGATAAAATCTGTCTTCATATCCGACAATCTTTTTTGTCGGAAAATGATTCTGATAATCATAAAAAAAGCAGCAATTATCATTAAATAAAAAACAGTGGAAGATATGACCATCGGTGTGATGGATGAATACAATACTTTTTTTCTATCTGGAAATAATAATTTCAATGATTTACAATCCTCAAAAATGCTTCTTCTAAATAAATCAACAGAGTAAGGTGTTTTATATAATTCTGTTAAAGATGCATTTTTCGATAAAAGCACAAAATTATTGGGTGCATATTCTGTAACGCCATAACGAACTTTTGTTTTTATACCATGTGATTTTAATGATTCATCTATTATTTGTTTCAATTTTGAGGTATCCAATATTTCTGTTATTGGCTGCAAGCTAGTCATTTGCTGCATCATAAATTCTTGCAAATTATCTATTTCCAATGGATAAGAATGATCTACTCCAACCATAGGTTCTTGCAAAAATGGCGCATAATCGCTGTGTATAGAATGATTGTCTTTCTTCTGTTTTTTTTTGGTAAAATTTTTTAGCTTAGATGGTTCTTGTAAATTGTGGTCATTATCTTCTCTGTAATCATCTGTCATTTCAATAAAAATATCTCCATTTTCATTTGAATGGACATTTTTTGATTGAAGCATTTTAGAAATAATCGGATGATAAGACAAATCTTCTATCTTAGTGGACATTTCGTACAATGCCTCATGCACCGATTTATCAAAATCTTGCTCTTTGGATTTTATAGCACTTTTTAACCAAAAAATCTGAACAATCCCGATGCCGAATAAGCCGAGAATCAATAATATGGAAATAAAAATAAGGAGATTCTTATTCACATGCTAAAATTACAATGCAGAACAATTGAAAGATGTTAACAATACTTAAGTATATGATATGATTAAATTGAAATATACAACTACCGTAATCTGTCGCATTTTATATTCAACAGGAAAAATGATATAATTCTATTTTATAATTTTCTTTGCTTCGGCTAATTTTTCATCTATCTGTCCTGTTATAAAATGAAAAAACATAATAAAATCAGAAGCCAAACTATAGAATGGATATTTAAACGTAGCCGGTTTATTTTTTTCAAAGGCAAAATGCCCCAACCATGCAAAACCATATCCAACCAAGGGTAACAAAAATAAAAAACGTGCAGTGCCAGTATAAACTGCCACTCCAACTATGATAAATAACAAAGACGTTCCAATGTAATGCAATGTTCTGCACGTTTGGTTCGAGTGTTCTGTTAGATAATATGGATAAAATTCTTTTAGTGACTGATAAGTATGCTCCATAATATTTGAATTTTTATAAAAAAGAGATTGGAATTATATCACCTTCCAAACTTACTATAAAGTTAAACAAAAATAGGCTATAAAACATGGTTCAATAGAAATAAAACAAAATGTATTTTTTTGTTTCTTATCTTTGCAAAATATTTTTAGAAAAAATACCTGAAAAATGAAACGACAAACATACACTGAAGGCTCTCCTTGGGAACCAATTATTGGATACGCAAGAGCCGTAAAAATTGGAAATATTATTGAAATATCTGGAACTACTGCAAGCGTAAACGGCGAAGTAGTAGGCAAAGATGATGTTTATGCACAAACAAAATGTATTTTAGAAAAATTTGAAAAAATACTAACTGAATTAGGCGCAAGCATGAAGGATGTAGCTCGCACTCGTATTTTCTGTACCGATATTTCACAATGGGAAGCAATAGGAAAAGCACACGGCGAATTTTTTGGTGAAATAAAACCGGCTACTGGAATGTACCAAATTTCTAAGTTAATTTCAGACGAATTATTGGTAGAAATAGAAGCGACTGCTATCATAAGCGAATAGTGGTATTATTTAAAATATTTATTTGATTTTTGTACCTTTGTCCCATGCAACTTAGAAGCAAGGCTTACTTTCAAATGCACATTGCTACTTTTTTGTGGGGCATCACCGCTATTCTTGGAAAAGTAATTTCTATCAGCGAATTTCCATTGGTTTGGTACAGAGTATTTTTTGTTAGTATTTTGATGAGTTTTTTTCCGGGTTTACTACAAAAAGTAAGACAACTTAGCAAACGAAATTTAATAAACTTAAGTGGAATTGGGATTTTGTTGGCGGCACATTGGGTATTGTGGTATGGTTCTATCAAATATGCCAATGCATCCGTAGCCGTAAGTTGTATTGCGTGCATCAGTTTATTCATTTCCATTTTAGAACCTATCCTCTATAAAACACCTTTTGATACCTCTAATTTAATGTTGTCATTTATTGTTATTCCGGGTATCTTACTCATCAATCAATCATTAGATTTACATTACAGACTGGGGTTTATTTTAGGCATTATTGCAGCATTTATGGCAGCATTGTTTACTATTTTTAATAAAAAATATGTGCAAGAAATTGATGCAAATACGATAACGTTTGTGCAAATGCTAAGTGGGTTTATATTTCTTTCTTTTTGTTTACCAATATATATACATTTTTCACCAGAAGGTTTTCATTTACCCAATTTCCAGGACATAGTTTTATTATTAATATTGGCTGTTTTTTGTACTGTTATTCCATATAATTTATTTTTAAAAACCTTAAAAGTGACGGATGCTTTTACCACTTCTCTAATTAATAATTTAGAACCTGTTTACGGGATTATTTTAGCAGCTATTCTTTTAGGCGAAAGCAAGGAGTTAAATTGGAAATTTTATCTTGGAACACTCATTATTTTGTTGGCTGTTTTTCTTCATGCATTTATGACACATCAGCAGCAACAAAAGGGAGCAAAACAGCCCAATTGATTTATGCAAGCAAGTTTACAACCTGAAATATTATTGGAATTAGTACAAATGAAAATGCCATTTGGAAAATACAAAGACCGCATTTTGTGCGATCTTCCAGTTTCATATTTGGAATGGATGGAACGGGAAGGATTTCCATCAGGAAAATTAGGGATGCTTTTATCTACTTTACATGTAATTAAAACAAATGGATTAGAGCATTTGTTAGTACCTTTAAAGAAAAAATAAATTTGTCCTCCTCGCATAAGCAGAAGCGAACAAATCCAACATTGGATTCTCCTTTTAAAAGAACTGATATTAAACGAATTAAAATTTTATAAGCATATTTATTTATCAAAAATGAAAAAAATAATATTTATTTTATTAGTAATTTATACTACTACCGCCATGGCACAAGAAACAGGATTGCATATAGAACACGATGCAACTTGGCAACAAATATTAGACAAAGCAAAACAGGAAAATAAATTCATTCTTTTAGATGCGTATGCCAGTTGGTGTGGCCCGTGCAAATGGATGGCGAAAGAAGTATTCCCAAAGAAAGAAGTAGGCGACGCTTTAAATCCATTTTATATATCTGCAAAAATAGACATGGAAAAAGGCGAAGGAATAGAATTAGCCAAACAATTTGAAGTGCGTGCGTATCCAACTTATTTATTCTTCAATTCGGAAGGAATTTTAGTGCACCGCAGTTTGGGTTCTATGCCTACAAAAGAATTTATAGAGCTATGTCAAAACACATTAAAACCCGAAAACCAATTTGTTGTTTTAAAAAAACAATACGAAACAGGAAAGCGCGATACTACATTTTTGCGAAATTTTGCAATAAAAGCAACCGATGCGCAAGACAGTTTAGCACAGCCCGCCTTAAAGGTGTTTTTACCTTTAGTGCAATATGAATTATCCCCTGCAAATATTCAATTAATCAATTATATGACGAATAGTTTGCACGACACAGGTTATGTTATCATGCAACAAAATCTGGAGAAATTCACCACTGTTTTAGGAAAAAAACATATAGACGACTTGAAAGAAGAATTAGTATGGAATGAAGCAAAAAAAGCAGGAAAGAAAGGCGCAGACAAAGCCGCTTTTAAAAAAATAATACAACAATATTTACCAAATGAAGTGAATTTATTGACGGCACAATATGAAATAAGCTTATTGGTAAGAGCCGGAAATTGGGGCGTTTATTTAACAAAGGCAGAAGAGTTTGCCAATAAATATTGTCAAAATGATTGGGAGCGATTAAACGATATTGCAAATAATTTTTTAGAAAACTACTCTACAAAAAATGCCTTGCAAAAAGCATTAAAAATATCCTTACGTTCTGTTGAAGTGAAAAAAAATTATCTAAATTTAATGACAACGGCACAACTATATCAAAAATTAAAAGACAATAAAAATGCTAAAATATATACTCTAAAAGCATTTGACAATACAACAGAAAACTCTGAAGAAAGAGCCACCGTTGAAGAATTTATAAAAACTATAAAGTAAGATTTTTTTTATTTTGATAGCGCGAAAATGCCAATATCTACTTTGCCACACTCACGCTGTCTGCTAAAATAATTTTTATCATTTCACTTTTTCCTAAATCTGAATTGAGTATAAATATACGCAACTCCGTTCCGTCATCTATAGAAACAGCTGCCGTATTTGGAGGAATACTGCCCAAATTTTCTGCAAATAATAATAATTCATTTTCTCTTTTCTTTAAACTTATTGGAATGGCATGTTTTTCCTTTTTAATAAAGAATTGGTGAGCACCCAATTGTCATTCAATTTTAGAGAAATAATATCTCCATCTACTTTATTGTTATCCCAAACATTCAACGTAATTTGATTGCTATTCACTTTCCAAATTTTAGTAGAAATTACTTTACGCTTGGCTTGTAGATCTGATTTATTTTTCTTAGAAGAAATTAAAGAATCTGTTTTCCGTGCATAAGCATCATTCGTTTTATCCATTGTTTTTGACAAAATAACCGTAGTAAAACATTCAAATCCTGAAACAAAATTTCCGCTTCCATCTAAATTAGTAAACTCCTCTACTTTATGGCGTACAGGATTTCTGTACAAATCCATTTGAAGCTTATTTTTTGCATCATTTTTTATTAAAAAATAACCACTAAAACAATCTTCAATATGTAAATACGGATATGGATATTCACTAATAGTTGTTATTTTTTCTATATTTAATTTATCGCCCATCAAATTCAATTGCAACAAAAAATCTCCAGCATATTCATCGCAATACAATTTCATTTTCATCACATAATTACTTCCATTCTTTTTTGCTCTCAAATCTGCTTTAATGAAATAATCTTTATTGTCCACATGACCAACTATGGCACCCTGCCAAGTTCCTTCTATTTTTTCTATCGCATTAATTTCCCCGATAAATAAAATCAATAATAGCAACGTCAATATTTGTTTCATGGCTCACATTGTTTTAATTGTTGGTAAATATCAATACATTCTTTTGCTTCTTTTACATCGTGTACCCGAAGAATAGAAGCACCATTCATCAATGCAATCATATTAACTGCTGTCGTAGCGCTCAAGGCTTCTTCGCTCGAAATTTGTAACGGTTTATACAACATACTTTTTCTGGAAAGCCCTGCCAAAACAGGTTTTCCCAACTGTTGAAATACCGGCAGATTTTTTAATAGATAATAATTTTGTTCGATTGATTTCGAAAAACCAAATCCAGGATCAATAATAATATCGAGTACTCCTGCTTGTGTAGCTTTATTAATTTGTTTATTCAAATCATCTATTACATCCGATAAAAAATTTTCATACTTCGTAGGATGATGCATTGTATCAAAACCACCACGATGATGCATTAAAATATAGGGACAATGATATTTTGCCGCAACTTCAAATATAGCTTCCTCTTCCGTTCCTCCTGAAATATCATTTATTATGGACACACCTTCTTGAATGGCCGCTTCTGCTACGGCACTTCTAAAAGTATCAATACTCAATATCGCATCGGGAAATTGTTGGTGAATGGCTTTTATCGGTTCAATAATATTTTTCAATTCCTCTGCTTCGGTCAGCTTAGTAGCGTTCGGACGGGTAGAAATTCCTCCGATGTCAATAATATTTGCACCTTCTTTCAGCATTTGCTCCACTTTTTGCAAAATCAAATGGATAGAAGTAAGTTTTCCACCGTCATAAAAGGAGTCTTGCGTGACATTAATAATGCCCATCACCACCGGTTTTTCTATATACCATGGTGCGCCTTTACAGTTTAATACATATTTTTCCATAAAAATAAGGACGGAGACGGCTTATTTAATTTGAAAACAAATTTAAAGTTATGTAATTTAGCCGATTAATCATTCATTTGGTTAATTTTATTATAGTTGAGACCCTAAAAAGTGCCAACTTTCTTATTTTTTTGGCAATGAACGAGAACACACTTACACAATACGAAGCTGCTTTTGCAAAATGCAAAGATGTTTATTTGAAAAAAACGAAAGACTATGGTACATCTTGGCGAATATTGCGGGCACGTTCTATTACCGACCAAATATACATTAAGGCAAAACGTATTCGCACGATTGATGAAACGGGAGAAAACAAGGTAGGCGACAGTATTGAATCTGAATTTATTGGTTGTGTGAATTATGGTATTATTGCCATTATCCAACTACAATTAGAAAATAAGAAAGAAACAGTTATCGAATTAAAATACGAGGAAGCAGAACTTTTATTTGATGAGCAGTACAATACCATCAAAAAATTATTTTTAGCAAAAAATCATGATTACGGTGAAGCATGGCGAGATATGCGTATCAGCTCTTATACCGATTTAATTTTATCTAAATTGCATCGTATAAAACAAATAGAAGAAAACAAAGGACAAACCATTATATCAGAAGGCATTGATGCCAATTATATGGATATTGTAAATTATGCCATTTTTGCAATGATAAAACTGGCAGAACAAAACAACTAATTGTTGGTTATTATAGATTAATTTCAATTTTATAGTATGGATTTAATTACACTCATCGGTCTATTTGCTGCAATTGCAGTATTACTTACTTTTCTTGGAAAAATATTATTTAAGCAGTCAGGGTTATTTATCAATTTCTTGCGCTACTTTGTAGGAGTTTGGTTTGTTTTTTCAGGAGTGGTAAAAGCAATAGACACCACTGGAACGGCTATCAAAATGGAAGAATATTTTGAGATATTCGAAAAATCAGCGCCGCTCTTTTCTTTTCTTTGGAAATTCTCCGCCGAGCATGCTTTAGCTATTTCATTTTTCATGGTGATTTTTGAAATTTATTTAGGATTAGCTTTAATATTAGGCACGTGGAAAAAACTAACTATTGGGTTGTTAATTTTATTAATTGCCTTCTTTACTTTCCTAACAGGCTATTCTGCAAAAACAGGCAAAGTAACCGACTGCGGTTGTTTTGGCGATTTTTTAAAATTAGCTCCCATCCAATCTTTCTACAAAGATTTATTATTAAGTGTACTCATTCTGATTATTTTATTTGGACAAAAATCCATCAAAGAATTATTTGGAAAAGTAATCAATCGTGGGTTGTTATTGATTTTAACGATTGCATCTATCGCTTTTGCTTATCGCAATATTTATTATGAACCAATTGTAGATTTTAGACCGTACAAAGTAGGCGTTTCCATTCCCGAAGGCCTGCAATTGCCACCCAATGCAAAGCCTTATAAATATGAAAATACCTTTATTTATAAAAACAAAAAAAGTGGCAAAGTACAAGAATTTAAAGGTACCTGGCCAGAAGATTTGGACAACTGGACATTTGTGGACAGAAAAGACGTGATGATACAAAAAGGCGACGATCCTAAATTAAAAGATTTTGCTATAAAAGATGCCAACGGTGGCGACAATACTGCTTCATTTTTTGAAGAAGAAGAATTTGTTTTCTTTATTATCATTCCTGAATTGAAAAAAATAAACGACAAGGGTTTTAATAAAATAAAAGCAGTTGCCGAAGCTGCAGAAAAAGATAATAAATACGCATTTATTCTAACAGGAAGTTTAATGAGTGATGTGAAAAATTATGAAGAAAAACACAATGCTCATTTTGAAATTTATAATACAGATGCTACTCCTTTAAAAACTATTATGCGTTCCAATCCGGGATTATTGATTTTGAAAAAAGGAGTAATTATCGGGAAATATCACTTCAATGATTTGCCTAATTATGAAACATTGAAAAAAAATGTGTTGAAATAAGTATCTTGTGTCTTTTTCTATATGACAAAATTCATCTTGAATAAATTTATCTATGGACTACTGGTGTTAATCGGTGTGGTCTTTGTCATTTTTGCCTTATTCAATATTCTTCCTGTCGATCCGGCACGCCTAACGCTCGGACAGCGTGCCGATGTAGAATCGGTGGAAGCCATCAATAAAGAATTAGGATTAGACAAACCAAAATATGTACAATTTGCTTTGTACTTAAACGACCTCTCTCCTATTGCTATTCACGATAATACCGCTGCTGCAAAGGAAAAATATCATTATACTAAAATATTTAATATTGGAAAAGAAAAAGCACTGGTAGTAAAAACACCTTTTTTAAGACGCTCTTACCAAACGAAAGAAAATGTATTGGATATTTTAAAAAGAGCCTTGCCTCAAACTATTATTTTAGCCTTTGCCGCCATGATACTTGCGAGCGTAATTGGTATTTTTTTAGGCGTGATTGCTGCAGTAAAGCAACACTCTTGGTTTGATAATATGGCAATGTCATTATCCGTATTAGGTATTTCCGTCCCTTCTTATTTTTCTGCTATTATTTTAGGTTATTTTTTTGGCATTGTATTGCATAAATATACAGGATTAGACCAAACGGGAGGACTAACAATGATTGATGATTACGGCAATGAAGTATTGATGCTAAAAAACCTGATATTACCTGCTATTGCTTTAGGCTCCAGACCCGTGGGAATTATTTTTCAATTAACCAGAAGTACTATGTTGGATGTATTATCGCAAGATTTTATTCGCACCGCAAAAGCAAAAGGATTAAATGACACGGTTGTATTGTTTAAGCATGCTTTGCGCAATGCGCTCAACCCAGTAGTAACAGCTATTTCAGGTTGGTTTGCAGGCTTATTGGCAGGTGCTTTTTTTGTAGAAGTAATTTTTGACATCAAAGGATTAGGCTATACAGCAGTAGATGCATTGCTAAAATTTGATTTCCCGGTGGCAATGGGCACTGTATTATTTACGGCATCTGTATTTATCATTATGAATTTTGTAGTGGATATTCTTTATGCTGTTTTAGATCCGCGTATCAGAATTGGAAATAAATAAATTATGTTGATTTTCTTAGTTGGTTTTATGGGTTGCGGCAAATCGTATGTTGGGCGAAACTTAGCACCATTGTTAGGCTTCGACTATATCGACATGGATAAATATATCGAAGAAAAAGAAGAGCTGAGTATAAAAGAAATTTTTGAACAAAAGGGAGAAAATTATTTCAGGCAATTAGAACATCAATATTTATTAGAGATAGATAGTGAACAAAATTTAGTAGTTTCCACTGGTGGTGGTGCTCCCTGTTTTTTCGACAATATGGAAATCATGAATAAAAAAGGATTAACTATTTATCTTAATAGAAGTAAAGATATAGTGATAGAACGCCTACTAAAGGGACAGCATAAACGACCATTGCTAAGTGGATTTAATGCCGAGCAACTTGCCGAATTTTATGACGAACGATTAAACACAAGAAAACCTTTTTACGAACAAGCAATGTTACACGCCGGCGATGCAGAAGTGGAAGAAATAGCGACAATGGTTAAGTAGCGAGAGTGATGTGATTCTTAATTTTTAATTTTTAATTTTTAATTCTTAACCTTTAATTCTTAATTTTTAATTCTTAATTCTTAACCATTAACTTTTAACCTTTAACTTTTAATTTTTAATTCGTAATTCTTAATTTTTAATTCTT